>DFHC01000093.1:0-289 GCA_002372575.1 bacterium UBA3734
CGCGCGAGCCGTCTCGTAGCTGTTTTTGGCCGTTGAAAGCTCAAAATCGCCAATAATGTTCTGTTCAAACAGCTTCTGGCTGTTCTCGAAAGCCAGTTTCGCCGTGTTCATCTGGGCTTTTGCCGTGTTCACTGCGGCCTGTGCCTGTCGCACAGCAGCCTGATACGTGGCGTTATCGATGACGAAAAGCACCTGTCCGGCGCCCACCGACTGTCCTTCTTTCACGTTCACACGCGTGATGAATCCGGCCACTTTCGGGCGGATTTCCACGTCCTGCACACCCTTGATG
>DFHC01000093.1:347-2705 GCA_002372575.1 bacterium UBA3734
CTTGATGGTGGCGGGATAGGTGGTTTCCGAAGCCGACGACGACGTTCCTACCGTCACTACGGGATATTCATCGTCGCCAAAATTGGGCATTCCACCGCGCTTTCCTCCGCACGATGCCACCAATGCAGCCGCAGCTGCTACCAAAAAATAATTCCTGATTTTCATACCTTAATTTATAATGTTTTTATATCATTCCAGACAAAACTCAAAACGCCTTGTCAGTTTTTTCAGGCTGCAAAGGTACACATATTTCGCGAAAAATCTTCTGAACTTTCCTAATCTTTAACAATATTTATTGTCTTTCGAAAAACTCCCCCATTCCATTTGCAAGCAAAAAGATTATTCGACTTTTTATCTAAAAAAAAATTAAAAATTTGGTACTATCGCCGCTTTGCACTACATTTGCAGTCGTAATCATCCCCAAAAAGCATAGAAAATGAGAAACTTTCTGACCATCCTGATGCTGGCGAGCTGCATGGCCGTCGGCGCACAAAGCTCCGAGAAGCTCTACACGGAGGGAAAAGCCCTCTACGATGCGAAAAAATACGAGCAGGCCATCCCCAAACTGAGGGCCTCGGCCGAGAAAGGCCACAAAAAGGCTCAATACCGCCTCGGACGCTGCTATGACAAGGGCTACGGCGTGCGCGAAGACGACAAACTGGCCTTCAGCTGGTATATGAAAGGGGCGGCACAGGGTCACGCCAAGTCGCAGTATCAGGTGGGCAAGTGCTACAAGAACGGCGAGGGCGTGGAGAAAAACCGCGTGAAAGCTTTCCAATATTTCGAGAAAGCCGCCAAGCAAGACAACGGAAAAGCACAGCTTGCCCTCGGAAAATGCTACCTGAAGGGCAAGGGTGTGGCTGCCGACCGCGCAAAGGCCATCTCGTGGCTCAGAAAGGCAGTGAAAGACGAGCAGGACGGAGAAGAAATCCTGCAGGAGCTTCGTGCGGAAGCCGCTGCAGGAGACGTAGATGCCAAACTGATTCTCTCGCTCATCAAATAATCGACATCGTTGTCATCAAAAAAATCGGAGAAACCAACTGTTTCTCCGATTTTGTCTTTTCAATGGTTCAAAAAATCAGAACGATATCGTGAACGAACCGCCGAGAATAAACGTGTGGCGGTTTTTCTTGATGCTTTGCGTATCAAAATACTCGTCTTCAAGCTCTTCGGGTGTCCATCCGACCGACTTCACAAGAAAGTCCGACGGGTTGTAGGTCATCGTGTAGGTCTTGCGCGAAAAATCGTAATCGAGGAACAACTTCCAAGCGTAATTCTCTTTGTAGGCATAGGTCAGCGACAGACCCGTGCCGAACTTCATCGTGTTGTTGCCACCGACGGTGAAATAGTCCCATTCTGCGGTATAATTCTCGGGCAGGCACGTCACTTTGATATCGTAATCCTCGCCGTCGGGAGTTGGAACAAAGTCAAGCCTACGCATTCCACCCGTGAAGAAAGCATTGAGGTCGATTTCTTGCATGATGCTACGGCCCACGAGCAGTTTCGAGCCGAGGGCGAAGCGCTCTGACAGCGGAATGTTGAAATACAGACCGAGGTCGGCTGAAAATTCGGTCAGGTGGTCGCTTTTGATGGAGAAATACGACCCTTCATCGACCAGCGGAGCGCTATAGTCGGGGCTTCCGGGCGTGCCTTGGCCATCGACCAAACGCTGAAATTCGGGGTCGGAGTAATCTTCACCATAGAGATTGGACAACAAATCAGCCACGGCGAGCGCGTCAGACCGTATTCCTTGTGGAGAATCGTGGCACCGACAAAGGCTGTTGCCGTATGGCCAGAAGGCCATGAATTGGCGGTGGAACCGTCGGGGCGCATTTCCTTCGCCGTGTATTTGATGCCATTGACGAAGCCGGCCATGATGCCATACGACAATCCGGCGCTGGCGAGCAACCGTCCCCAGTCGCTACGACCTTCCACACCTGCCACTTTCAAACCGACCGTCATCGCCGGACCGAAGAACTGCGAATAGTCGTCGATGTGGGTCTTGAACTCGGTCAGAAGCACGTGTTTCGTGCCGTCATTCTGGCGGAACGATTTTTTCTCGCTTTTCGCAATCATTCCAGCCACGAAAAGCGGAATGCCGACGAATGTCAGGTCGTTCATCGCCTTGTATTCCTTCACGTCGGGGTTCGTGCGCATCCATGTCAGTCGATAGGATGGTTCTTGCGCGATGGTCAAACGAGGACTTTGTTCCAGCGATGGCATCTCAACTTTCATCTCGGGAACATCCAGTTTCAAGGGTTCCAACGCGGTGTATTTCCCGTCATTGGCCCAACTTTTTGTCGTTCCGCAGAAAAGCAGGGCGGCCATAGTCAAAAATAAGTGTTTTTTCATATTTTT
>DFHC01000070.1:0-7267 GCA_002372575.1 bacterium UBA3734
GTCTGTCGGAGGCTTTGTTTTATGGAAAAAATCTTGAAATAGGCTGAAATTTCTGCGAAGATATGGTTTGTCTAAGGAAATTTGAGTATATTTGTGGCAGAAATCCTATTATTTATGACTACCTACACGAAATTCAAGGAGTATATTTGGTTGGTAAACACCATTTATCACGCCAAGGCAATCACCTTTGCCGACATCAACCGAAAGTGGCTCCAGACGGACATGAGCGAGGGCACTCCTTTCTCAAGAACTACGTTTCATCGCCACAGAATTGCTATTGAGGAGATCTTCGGCCTCTACATCGAGTGTGACAAGAAGCGGGGCAACAAATATTACATTGGCAATGCCTCTGTTTTGGAGGAGGACACCATTCAGAACTGGATGCTTTCGACGTTGAGCGTGGGCAATATGCTGAGCGAGAGCCGGAGCCTGCATCACAGGATTCTGCTGGAAAACGTGCCGTCGGGCGGTGAGATGCTTCAAACGGTGATTAAGGCCATGAAAGAGGGGCATTGCGTGAAGATTACCTATCGTCGATATGCGGCGCAGTCGGACAGCAGTTTTGTGTTGGAGCCCTATTGCGTGAAGTTGTTCCGCCAGCGGTGGTACTTGTTGGGAAGGCTTTCCAACGGCTATTTGGCCACGTTTTCTTTCGACCGCATGGAGGATGTGGTCGTGATGGATGAAAAATACAAAATGCCCGATGATTTCGATGCTGCCGACTTCTTTCACGACAGTTTTGGAATCGTTGTCGATGATAAGGCAAAACTCGAGCGCGTTGTCGTCAGAGCCTATGGTTTCGAGCCGTATTACCTTCGCGACCTGCCCCTGCACCATTCGCAGCGGGAGATTCACAAAACGGAGGAATACTCCGATTTCGAGCTAAAACTCAAGCTCACGGGCGACTTCAAGACGAGGTTGCTTTCGCGGGGCGAATGGATTGAGGTGCTGGAGCCGCAGTCGCTGGCCGAGGAAATCGTAGAGTGGCACGAAAAGGCCATCGCACGGTACAAAAAATGATATTTTTTGCGACTGTTCCGTGATTTGAAACAATCTTTTGCTAATTTTGTGGTTGAAATCGTAAATAAAAGATGAAAACTATGACAGAAAAGGCGAAACATTTGTATCAGGCAGCCGAAGAAAAGTTCAATTGGATAAATAACGAGCTACGGCGACTGAATAAGGACATTATCCCGCCAGAGGATGATGAGGATTATGGTGATTTCTTCATAGACGAAGAACTTAATGAAGAGACTTTGTATAATTTTGAATGTCTCGTAGACTCTTTCGACGATGAATATCTCGAAATGTTTGATATCAGTTTCGATGCAGAAATAAAACAGAATGAAGATGGAGAGTGGGAATGTGACCCAGTTATTATCCTTTCCTCAAAAATAATACCATGTCTTGATATATGGACTGTGTGTGCTGGCTATTACATAAGTGGTGGTGATGGTGAACCTTGTGACCCCACAGAAAATTGCCATCCCGCAGCAGAAGCGTTGGTTGTCAAGTACAAGAAACAATATGAAGAGGCAATTAGAATCTGTAAGTACAAATCAACATAAAAAAAATTAGCTTATGGCAATTATCGACATTGTAAAACACGAACAGCAGCAGGGCGAAATCGTATGTAAATTCCCCTCCTGCGACCTCAGATGGGGCAGCCAGTTGGTGGTCTATCCGGGTCAAACAGCCGTATTTACGAAAGGTGGCGAAGTGTGTGATATGTTCACGGAAGGTACCTACACGCTGCACACCAACAATATTCCGCTGCTCAACAAAATCGTAAATCTGCCTTTCGGGGGCGACTCTCCGTTTCAGGCAGACGTGTGGTTTGTCAGCACCATCAACAGGTTGGACTTGAAGTGGGGAACGGAGACGGCAATTCTGCTCGAAGATCCCAAATACGAGATTCTGGTTCCCGTGCGTTCGTATGGCCAGTATGGCTTCCGAGTCAGCGACGTGGCGCGGTTCATGCGGGGGCTTGTGGGCAATATGCCGACCTTCGACGAGCAAACGCTGCAAAGCTATTTCCGCGGTCTGTTGCTGAATCGCCTGACGGAAATCTTGGCAAATAAAATCACGAAAGAGCAGATTTCGGTGCTCGACATCAACACGCGCCTCGGCGACATTTCACAAGAGGCTCAGCAGAATTTAAAACCCTATTTTGAGGACTTCGGCGTGGAGATTTTGCTGTTTAACATCATCAGCATTAATGTGCCGGAAGACGACCCGAGCATCGCCGAAATCAAGAAAGCGAAGAATCTTTCCGCACGGCTGAAGATTACGGGAAAAGACAACTATAAACTGGAGCGCTTGTTTGACGTGCTCGAAAAGGCTGCCGAGAACGAAAGCGGTACGGGCGCAGCCATTGTCAATGCTGGCATTGGACTGGGTGCCGCGTTGGGCGTTGGCAAGCAAATCGGCGACGCTCTCGGCACGTCGGAACCGACAAAACCCTAAAAAACAGAACGCCTATGCCATTCGTCAGTGCAAAATGTCCGAATTGTGGAGCCTCGATTCAGGTCGATAACCAACGCGAGTCGGGGTTCTGCCAGTATTGCGGGTCGAAAATCCAAATCAAGGAAGCCATTGTAAAGGTTCGTATCGACAAGTCCGCGAATTTTGCCAACTATCGGGAGCTTGCGCAGTCGGCTTATCGAGGCAATGATGGTAGCAATTCCTTGAAATACGTTGAAAAGGCATTGGAAATCAATCCACGCGATGCTGAAATGTGGTTTCTGAAGGCAAAGGCCACGATGAAGACATCATACAAAATCGTGAACGACGCGCTCGTCTTGGAGTGTTGCCACAAAGCAGTGGAATATGCCTCGGATAAGCCGAAAATGCTTTCAGAAACGTATCTTTTTCTGTTCGATTCGGCAAAGAAAGCCCTGACGATGTTGGTCGACGAGGAAGTCTGGAATTCTTTCTGGAAGGACATTTACGATGGGGCGGAACATGCGGCAGTTAATTTCATCAAGGAAATCCCCGAGGATTTCACAGATGCCGACGGAGAGCGCCTCAGAGAAAAGTTTGCAGCATTCTACATTGAGTATTTGAGGAGTTTCATTCGAGATCTCGAAACGTGGCGATGGGTAAATTCGAGAAAGGAACGCTTTCTTGACTTTGCTCCCAAATCGCTCGCTGAAAGGGAAGAAGTCTGGAAAAATTTCATAGCTGATTTTTTTAATCCTCCGAGCAATCACGATAATACGCAAAAATTAGAAGATTTAAGTCCAAAAGCAAAGTTGGGATGTATTATCCTTGTGTTGGCGTTAAATATTTTCCTTTGGTATCACATCCTCGCTAAATCCTATGCCATTTTGCAGCGCTTTTTTAGCTAAACTCAATAATCAATAATCTAAAATAAACTATTATGAGCATCAATGTTAATGTTAGAACGAAGAGAAAGGACCTTGATTCTAATCATGTCTTAACATCCTTGGCCGATGAGGGCTATCAGCTAATAGTGAAATTCATGAATCCAAGGATTTGCGAGTTTTATCAACACCGCATTTCCACACGTCCGATAGACATATCTTTGGAAGATAATGGCTATGAAATACGTATAACGACTTTAGCATGCCGTGAAGACTATGAGCTTTTTGCTAAAACGATAGGTGTGCTCCAGAAGATGGTTGATGGTGAAGTTTACTATGAAGATGATGAACGAATAGAAAATGTAGAAGCGTATTTTAACTCAGAGTGGGTTGAAAAGAATTTGGAAGCAGATGCAAATGTACTTTTGGTAATGATTCTTGGAGAACATGTGGTTCTTGGAGAAAAAGTCGATGATTCTTCGAAGAATGATACTCATGAGGTGGGGCTTTTCGGGCCAGTTTGCGAGTTCTATGTAGGTGAAAACCTGCTTAGAGGCCTAAACATTGATCTACATACAGACATAAAAGAGGCGAGCGAGAAATTGATAGAACGTTTTCGCTACAGTCAGTATTCTCGACCACGAGATTGCAGACGTACAACTACGTCTATGTGCATCAATATTGACGGAAAACCGGAGAATGATGGTGATATCCCTGATAGGGTGACATTTTACGAGCAAAACGCATATGACATGATATCGAAAACAGATTATTTCGCGCTGATGTCTAAAGATGAGAAAGTTCTCTTGCTCAATTATGATGACTTTATGAAAGTGGCACCAAAACAGTGGGAACGTTTCGATAACTGTCAGTATTTTACATCACCGCTAACAGACAAGCAGTTTAAGGAGTTCTGGGATAGGGCGCGAGAATATAGTATGGAAAAAGCTCCTTCAGAACTTGAATATGACGAAAAGTATGACAGTCAGAAAGGCCGGAGAATGGCCGATGCTTGGTTTTTTGCAGATGTTGATTACTTAAGGGCACACACAAATACTCGGGATTTACCGCCATGTACAAAGATAGAACCTTCCAAGGGAGGAATTCCGCCAGTGTTTTATGCCATAGCCAAATGTCAGGAAATTATTTTTGGTTCAGACAACTATGCCGAAGATTACATGCCGGTGGTTTTGGAAATGAGAAAACGCACCAGAGCCATGCTGGATTTTTGGGAAAAGGAGATGGGAATTCCAGAATGGAAGGAAATACCATTCAAAGAGTTCTCTGATATGTTTTACATACCTGACGAGTACGATTCCGTAACCGAAGTTACCGGATTTGAACCACAAGATTTCAGAGATGCAGGCTTTGACAACAATGATTTGCTTTTGTATATGGCCGCTGTAAAACTCGATTTTAAGGGCATACTTCAAAGAATAAAAACAGGAGCTGATCCCAATTTGAAATTTTACCCTGCAAGTGACGAAGACCGTATTTTCTGCGCTTCAGAGGATGTGTTGCGCATTTCATATGGAGATTTCAAATATATATACGCGTTATACAGATGGTATCTGGAAACGGGTGAGATGGTAACACGTATTACGGATTGTGGCAGGATAATTAGGTGTGCTGCACACGTAAAAATGTACGAGTTCATGGAGGAGCAATGCAACAAGTATTTAAAACGTTGAACATGGGAAGATTAAATGGAAAAGGTTTTTTGATATTTTTATATCAGTGATACCCTCCATTTTTTGCGACTGTTCCGTGATCTGAAACAATGTGGTGCTAACTTTGCATCGTGAACATGATTATTTAACTAAAAAAAGGGTAGAATTATGGAAACGAGAAAGAAGTTTTTTATGGATTGCCACTTGGCTGGCCGTAAGTATCACGATGCTGACGAGGTGTGGAACGAGTTGAAGGTGGGAACGGAGTTGCAGTTGCAGCGCGACGTGGAAAACCGTTATGACCCCGATGCCGTGGCCGTGATGTACAAGAAGGCTGGCGAGGAGCCCTATTGCCTCGGCTACATTCCGCGCATCGACAACGAAACCATTGCCGCCATTCTCGAAATGGGCTGGACGAATCTTTTCGAGTGCCGCATCAGCAAAATCAACGCCGACGCACACCCCGAAAACCAGATTCACCTGACCATCAAGATTGTGCGAAACAAAATGAAATCCTGATTTTTGGTCATCAGCGAGAAAATGAGTAATTTTGTAGGAGAATAACTAAAAACGGAGGAATTATGAAAACATTCGTATTGTTTTGGAATCCTGCCATTTCCAGCTATAAGTTGGAAAATTTTCAGAGTGAATTAGAAGAGTTTGGCCATGCCGACATGACGGAATACAAATTATATTCAGAGAAAGAGATTACGATTTATTTAAATCTTACCATAGAAGGAAAAATCAACGCTTATCATGGGGATTTGATTTGGATATTAAAAAGAGTTGATAGAATGGGTAAGTTGGAGGCGTGGGGCTGCCTGAAATAAAATCGTGAGGAATAAAAATACAGAAAAGAAAAATAATTATGCTTGGAGCAATCATTGGTGACATTGTAGGCAGCCGTTGGGAGTTTAACCCGACAAACGATTATGATTTTGAGTGGCTGTCGGAGGAGAATGGCTACACGGACGACACCATCTGTACGGTGGCCGTGGCAGACGCATTGTTGCGAGGTCGTGACTTCGGGGAAGCAATTCACGACTGGTGCAATCGCTATCCGCATCCGATGGGTGGATACGGAAGCCGGTTTGCGGAGTGGGTACACAGCGAGAATCCCGTGCCCTACAACTCGTTTGGAAATGGCTCGGCCATGCGCGTGAGCCCTGTTGCCTACTGGTACGAGAGCGTAGATGAGGTGCTGGACGCAGCCGCTGCCACGGCACTTCCTTCGCACAACCACGACGAGGGCATCAAGGGTGCGCAGACGGTGGCTCTGGCTATTTTCCGTGCCCTGCGGTTTGGCGAGAACGCCTCGGAGCATATTGATGAAATTCTTCAGGAGTGTGTCGATTTTTCGGGCTACGACATCAATATTCGACCTGAGGACGTGCAGAACAGGTTCGACGTGACGTGTCAGGGTACGGTTCCCGTAGCCCTGTGGGTTATCGGGCAGAGCAATGGCTTTGAGGATTCCGTTAGGCGGGCAGTGGCTCTCGGTGCCGATGCCGACACGCTGGGCGCCATCGTGGGGAGCATAGCCGAGGCGATTTGGGGGATACCCGAAACCATCAGGCTTTCTGCGCTCTCCTTTCTTGATGAAGAAATGAAAAAAGTTCTGTCTGGATGGGAAAGAAGTAAGCGGATTAAGGAAAATGTAAGATAAGACAAGCAGAATATTTGTAGAATTGAACGGAAATTTCTACCTTTGCAAAGTGACAACCAAAAATGGAATGACACGTCAGTGCGTAACATTATCACAACGAATACCGAATGATGACAACAGAAAAAGAACAGAAATACCGCCTGCTGACGGAGCAGGTTCGTAGCTTGATTGCCGGCGAGGAGGATGCAGTGGCGGTGATGGCGAACGTTTGTGCCGCTATCCACGAGGCGATGGGTTTCTTCTGGACGGGTTTTTATCGCGTCGAGGGCGATGAGTTGCTTCTCGGGCCATTTCAGGGGCCGGTGGCGTGTGTGCACATCGGCTATGGGCGCGGTGTCTGCGGTACGGCTTGGCAGCGGCGCGAAACCATTGTCGTGCCCGACGTGGAGCAGTTTCCCGGCCATATCGCTTGCAGCAGCCTGTCGCGCTCTGAAATCGTCGTGCCCGTGTTTTCGGGCGGCGGCGAGGTAGTGGCCGTGCTCGACATCGACAGCAAGGAGCTCGCCACTTTCGACGACATCGACCGCCAGTATTTAGAGGCAATTGTGCAGGCGGTCAGCGCGCAGGTTTTCTAAAACTCATTTCCTTTCGTGATCCCGTTGGGA
>DFHC01000070.1:7311-16824 GCA_002372575.1 bacterium UBA3734
GTGATCCCGTTGGGATTCAAACCCAAGACCTTCAGAACCGGAATCTGACGCTCTATTCAGCTAAGCTACGGGACCGATGTTCGATGAAATCGGTTGCAAAGGTACAATAATTTCTCGATTTCGCAAAATATTGCGGCGATTTTATGGCTGAACGGGCAGAATGTTGTAACTTTGCGGGGAAAATCGAGAAAAAATTATGGGTAAATTGATGAAGCCGACGGGCTACACCTCGCTGCTCGACATGAAGCAGACGGAACAGGGAATTAAGTTGATCAAGGAGTTTTTTCAGCAGAATCTTTCGACGGAACTACGGCTGCGGCGCGTGACGGCACCGCTGTTTGTGCTGCAAGGACTGGGCCTGAACGACGACCTCAACGGCGTGGAGCAACCAGTGACTTTCGCCGTGAAAGACATGGGCGGCGCAAAGGCCGAGGTGGTGCATTCGCTGGCCAAATGGAAGCGGATGTCGCTCGCGGAATACGGCGTGGCTGCGGGCTACGGCATCTACACCGACATGAATGCGATTCGCACCGACGAGGAACTCGACAACCTGCATTCGCTCTACGTTGACCAGTGGGACTGGGAGGCGGTGATTCGCCCAGAAGACCGCACGGTGGCCTTCCTGAAAGACGTGGTGGAGCGCATTTATGCCGCCATTCTGCGCACGGAATACCTCGCCTGCGAGACTTACCCGCAGCTGAAGCCGTTTTTGCCCGAGAAAATCCATTTTATCCATGCCGAGGAACTTTTGCAGATGTTTCCAGACAAGACGGCGAAGGAACGCGAAGATGCCATCTGCAAAAGGTATGGCGCGGTGTTTGTGATTGGCATCGGCGGAAAATTGTCGGATGGCAAGGCGCACGACGGCCGCGCTGCCGACTACGACGACTGGTCGAGCACGACGGAGGACGGTCGCGAGGGCCTGAACGGCGACATTCTGATTTGGTATCCGGTGCTCGGACGCTCGTTTGAGCTTTCGTCGATGGGCATTCGCGTCGATGAGGAGGCACTGCAGCGACAGTTGAAAATCCGCGGACAGGAAGACCGTTCCAAACTCTATTTCCACCAACAGCTATTGTCGGGCAGGCTGCCGCTGAGTATTGGCGGCGGCATCGGGCAGAGCCGTCTTTGCATGGTGCTGCTCCACAAGGCCCACATCGGCGAGATTCAGGCCTCGATTTGGCCCGAGGAAATGCGTCGGGAATGCGCCGAAATGGGCATCCGACTGATTTAGTTGAGCTGCAGCTTGAGCGACTTGCGAAGTTTTTCGATGGCTGGATTTTCCTTTCTAATGACGTCGAAAATCTGTCGTTTCGTCAAAATGGGTTTAATTTCAGCGTTTTCAGCAAGGCGGATTTGCAGGTCGATATGGCCGTTGTGGAGCGATTTTGCGAGTGTCGCTTTGATTCGGTTGCGAATGCGGGTGATTTGTTCGAGCAGCACGTTGCTGTCCACAATCAACTCTACGATAGCGGTGTCCGACGGCTCTCCCTCAGTGTTGAGCAGTCGCGGGGTCATGCTTTTCATGCGTTGCGCCATGGCTGTCATCTCCGTTGGCATTCGGTTGCACATGGCTGTCCACTCGTTTTCCAGTTGTTCTTGCGTGAAAAGGCTGCTTTCATGCTTGTTTTCGGCCTCCGTTTCCTCTTGCTGGGGGAGGTTTTCTTTCTTGCTTTGGAGGTCTTTGAAGGTGATTCCCAGGTCGTTGAGCTTAATGATGGAAGGGGACTTAGGCTGCGGCGGTGCGTCGGCAACCACTGTTGTGGCAGCCTTGACGGCTTTTTGTTCGTAGCGACCGGCGGTGCCACCCTGCGAGGCCACCTTCTGCTGCCGGCTGCTGTCAAGAAGTTTCTGAAACAGGGATTTTAATCGCTTGGGGCTACGCCCCGCGCCCTCTGCGTCGTCGGGCTGCGTGATTTGCGCCACTTGGATGAGCGTGAGCTCCACGAGCAGCCGCTTGTTCGACGACTGTCTGTAGCCCTGGTCGCACTGATTCATCAGCTGCAAGGCTTTGTAGAGGAAAGGCGTGGGCGTTTTCTGCGCCTGCTGCTGATAGCGCTCGCGCTGCTGCTGGCTCACTTCGAGCAGGGGCAGCGTCTGCGCGTCTTTCGCCATGAGCACGTTGCGCACGTGCGAGGCCAGTCCGCCAATGAGGTTGCCGCCGTCGAAACCACGCGAAATAATCTGGTTGAGCAGCAGCATGATGTCGGGCACCTTATTTTCAAGTGCAAGGTCGATGATGCGGAAATAGTTGTCGGCATCGAGCACGTTGAGGTCTTCGATGACCTTGTCGTAGGTGATTTTCCCCTGACAGAACGAAGCCGTCTGGTCGAAAATCGACAGCGCGTCGCGCATACCGCCGTCGGCCTTCTCGGCGATGACGGCGAGTGCCTCGTCTTCCACTTCGATGCCCTCTTTCGCGGCCACATCTTTCAGGTGCCGAATGGTGTCTTCCACGCTCATGCGCTCGAAATCGTAGATTTGGCAACGCGAAATGATGGTGGGCAGAATCTTGTGCTTTTCCGTTGTGGCGAGGATGAAAATGACGTGTGCAGGCGGCTCTTCGAGCGTCTTCAGGAAGGCGTTGAAGGCCTGGGTGGAGAGCATGTGCACCTCGTCAATGATGAAAACCTTGTATTTTCCCACCTGCGGCGGGATGCGCGTCTGCTCCATGAGCGACTTGATGTTTTCCACCGAGTTGTTCGACGCGGCGTCGAGCTCGAAAATGTTGTACGACCGCTGCTCGTTGAACGCCTGACACGATTCGCACTCGTTGCAGGCCTCGCCCTCGGCTGTGGGCGTGAGGCAGTTGATGGCTTTCGCGAAAATGCGCGCGCAGGTGGTTTTTCCCACGCCTCGCGGGCCGCAAAACAGGTAGGCGTGCGCCAGTTTTCCGCTCACGACGGCATTTTTCAGCGTGGTGGTCAGCGTGTGCTGACCCACGACGCTGTCGAACGTCATCGGGCGGTATTTGCGTGCTGAAACGATGTATTCTTCCATATTTTTCGGGTTTATTGTGCAAAGTTACGAAAAAAAATGTCTTTTCGTATTTTATCTTTCATCTTTTTTTGTATTTTTGCAGTCAGTAATGGATTTTCAATGACGGGGAATGAATTTCTTTCGTAAAATATTCGATTATATCAATGATTTAAGCGTGGGTGAACTTCGTTGCCGAATGTTGGTCATTCTCGGTGTTATTATCATTGTTGACGGGATTTTGTCTTCCAGACATCCTGTAATGGAGTCCATTTCTTTTGGTCTATTTTGCATCGTTGCCGGAATACTTGCAGAATATGTCGGAAAATCCGTCAGAAGGAAAATCAGAAGGAAAAAGGAATTGGAAGACTTGAAACGATTTCAGAGTTTTAAATACGAAAAATAATATGGCAAGCAAATTTTATGCAGTGTGGAACTTTTTGAGTCACTACAAGTACTTGATTGTTGTGGTGGTGGGTGTGCTCGTCGTGGGTTTCATCGACGACAACAGCTTTTGGCAGCGGATGCAATACGATGCGCAAATCAGCAATCTGAAGGCCGAGATTGAGCACTACGAGACGCGCAACGAAGAAGACACGCGCCAGCTGAAGGAACTGAACGGCGACCCGAAGGCGATTGAGAAAATTGCCCGCGAGCGTTATTTCATGAAAGCCGACGACGAGGACATCTTCGTCTTTTCGGAGCAATAAAAACCGGAACTATGAAGCCTCTGAATCGACTCCAAAGCATTCTGTTTCTCGCCGGCGGCGCGCTGATGGTGGCTGGCGTTGTGGCCTTTGTGCTGATGTGGCATCGTGAGGTGGCGTGTTGGGTGTTTCTGGCGGGTGCTGTGCTGTTTGCGCTCATCCAGTCGATGCAGCTCTACGAGGGCCAGAATCCCACGATTCGCCGCTTGAAAAGCATCTTGAACGTGGCCGACCTGTTTCTTGTGCTCGCAGGAATACTGATGGTCGATACGTGCCACAATTTCCTGCTCCCCTTGTTCCGAGGCAGTGGTTCCGACGGCTATTTCACCTACATCGAATACGTCTATAACAAGTGGGTGGTGCTGCTGTTGGCGGCTGCCGTTTTGGAGGTTTATGCCACGTTTCGCATCGGCAGCGAAATGAAGCGGGAAAAGCCGTAAAACGGGTCTCGAAAATCAAAAAAATCTAAAAACAAGGCCTCAATCAATTAAATTGAATAAAAATATTTTCTCACTTCAAGATTAGGTGCTATCTTTGGCCGTCGGAATTGAAAAAAGGTTTATGAAGAGACTAATTTATTCAGTTTTATGTGCCGTGGTGCTCGTTTCATGCGGAAGCACCTATAATATCCAAGGCTCGTCGAACGTATCTACGCTCGACGGCAGGATGCTCTATCTGAAAGTACTCTCAGACAACGATTTCAAGAGTTTGGACTCGTGCGATGTCATCCACGGACAATTCCACTTCTCGGGACCGTTCGACTCGGTGCGCATCGCCAGTATCTTCATGGACGACGAGAGCGTGCTGCCGCTGGTATTGGAAAGCGGCGACATCAACATCATGATTAACTACACGCAGCAGATGGTCAGCGGAACGCCGCTCAACGACGAACTTTTCCGATTCTTCAACCAGTGGAATCAGCTGCGTAACCAACAGTCGGAGCTCGTCCACCGCCACGATCAGGCCATCATGGACGGTAGCGACATGAACCGCGTGGTGACGGAGCTGAACGCTGAGGCCATGCACCTTTCGGCGCGTGAAGACAGCCTCGTGACGACGTTTGTTACCGAGAATTTCGACAACGTGCTGGGGCCTGGCGTGTTTATGATGGTGACGCTTGGAAATCCCTATCCGCAACTCACGCCCTGGATAGAAGCCATTATGAGCAAGGCCACGCCGAACTTCAAGAACGATGCCTACGTGAAGGACTATTACGAGAAGGCGCGTGAGAACGAAGAGATTATGAACGGCTTGCGCGAGGCTCCACAGAAAAATACCCCCCAAAACCCGTGAAAATTCTGATAAAAAATGGCCGCATCGTGAACGAAGGCAGGACTTTCGAGGGTTCTGTCACTATCGAGGGCGACCGCATTTCGGCGATTTTCGAGGGAAATCAGCAGCCTCAGGGCACTTTCGACCGCGTGGTCGATGCCTCGGAGGCTTTTGTTTTGCCTGGCATCATCGACACACACGTGCACTTCCGTGAGCCCGGACTGACAGAAAAGGCCGACATTGCGAGCGAGAGTCGCGCAGCAGCATTCGGCGGCGTGACGACATATTTCGAGATGCCCAACACCGTGCCACAGACCACCACTTTGACCGCGCTCGACGAGAAATTCCGACTCGCGCGCGAGAAAAGCCACGTGAACTACTCGTTCTTCTTTGGTGCGACGAACGAAAACTGGACAGATTTCGAGCAGTTAGACCGTCGTCGAGTGGCCGGAATCAAGCTGTTCATGGGGTCTTCAACGGGAAATATGCTCGTGGATCGGCGCGAAGCGCTGCAAAAAGTGTTTCAGACAGCTGCAGAACTCGGTTTTCCCGTTGTGGCACACTGTGAAGACACGGCACTGATAGAGCGAAACATGGCGGCTTTCAAGTCGATTTACGGCGACGACCCCGACGTGCGATTCCATCCGCAAATCCGCAGCGAGGAAGCCTGTTTCCAATCGTCGTCGTTGGCTGTTGAGCTGGCGCGCCGTTACGGAACGCGCCTCCACCTTGCCCACCTCACCACCGCTCGCGAACTGGAGCTCTTGGGCGGAAACGTGACGGGTGAGGCTTGTGTCGCTCACCTCTATTTCACGCAAGACGACTATGCCACGAAGGGCGCGCGCATCAAATGCAATCCCGCCATCAAAACTGCCAAAGACCGCGCAGCGTTGCGGGCTGCCCTCACCGACGGCCGCATCACGACCGTTGCCACCGACCATGCGCCGCACCTGCTCAGCCAGAAGCAAGGTGGTTGTGTGCGGGCGGCCTCGGGTATGCCGATGATTCAGTTCTCGCTGCCCGTGATGCTTGGTATGGCCGACGAAAACGTGCTTTCCGTGGCGCGCGTGGTGGAACTGATGAGCCATGCGCCGGCACGGCTGTTTGGCATTGCCGAGCGCGGTTTCCTTCAACCCGGATACAAGGCCGACATCGCCATTGTGCGCCGCGTGGAGCCGTGGATGGTAACGCGCGACATCGTCCAAAGCAAATGCGCGTGGAGTCCGCTCGAGGGCGAATCGCTCCGCTGGCGCGTGGAACAGACGTTCTGCAATGGTAAAATCATCTTCGACCACGGCGAATTCGATGAAAATTCGCGAGGAGAAGAAATCTTGGTTAAAGAGTTAAAGAATTAAAGAGTTAAAAATCGACTTCATCCCTCAAACTATGATTGCCCGAATTGTTTTTGTCATTCTGCTGGTGCTTTTCCTGCCGCAACTCTATCTGGACTACTACAAATATCGCCAAGACAAGCTCTGGGTGCGCATCCTGCACTGGCTTTCAACTCTGGCGATGATGGGAGTGACGGTGGTGCTCGCCTTCGAGCGCGACTTCGTGCCTTACGACATGACCGTCATGAACATCTACCTGATCGTGCTTTTCCTCATTTTCGTACCAAAAGCCATCTACGTGCTTTGTTCGATGCTGGGAAAGTTTGCGCGAAAAACCTTCCACACGCGCTATAACTGGGGAAACGCGGTCGGCCTGTTCTTGGGCGCTTGCGTCGTGTTCATCGTGGCTTACGGCAGTTTCATCGGCGTGCGCAAGTTAGACGTGAACCGTATGGAAATCAGCATTCCCGACCTTCCCGAAGCGTTCGATGGCTATCGCATCGTGGTTTTCTCCGATGCCCATGTCGGCTCGTTCACGGGTTGGCGCGAGCAGTTGCTGAAACGCGATTTCGACAGCATCAACGCCCAAAAACCCGATGCCATTTTCTTCGTGGGCGACCTACAGAACATGCGTCCGATAGAGCTCTATCCCGTGCGAGCTATCTTGAACTCGCTCGAGGCGCGCGACGGTGTGTTCTCCGTCCTTGGAAACCATGATTACAGCGACTATATCGACGACGACCCTGCGGTTAAGGCAGCCAACGAGCGCGAAATCGTAAACCGACAGCGATGGTTTGGATGGACGCCGCTGCTCAACGGCCATGTCGTGCTCAAACGCGGTGCGACGAAAGAGCGGCTGGTGATTGCTGGCGTGGAGTGCAATGCCTCGCGCGGCGATTTGCCCAAGGTCCGTACCGACGTGGCAAAGGCACTGCGGGGTGTTCGTCCCGATGACTGCGTGATTCTTTTGCAGCACGACCCCACCAACTGGCGATTGGAGGCCAACGCCGACCCGCGCGTCAAGCTCACGCTGAGTGGACACACGCACGGCGGGCAGGTGTCGCTGTTCGGATTTCGCCCCACAGAATTAAGGTTTCCCGAGAACTATGGCCTCTACCGCGAGGGCGACCACCAGCTCTACGTCACTAGTGGCATTGGTGGCCTGATTCCTTTCCGTTTCGGTGTGTCGCCGGAAATAGCGGTCATCACGTTGAGGCAAATGAATAACTAAAAATGAAAAATTGAAAATGCGATGAAGACGATTCTGACGTTTTTATACAGGATTTATCAACTCTTCGTGGCGGCACCGATTTGCCTGATTGCCACACTGCTCACGGCCATTGTCGTCACCGTCGGCTGCACGCTCGGCAACGGCCATTTCTGGGGCTATTATCCGGGTCGCTGGTGGGGAAGGGTGATGATTCGCGTGCTGCTGTTGCCCGTGAAGGTTGAAGGGCGCGAGAACCTGCAGCAAGGACAGTCATACGTGTTCGTGAGCAACCATCAGGGTGCCTACGACATTTTCCTGATTTACGGCTATCTGGGGCGCAACTTCAAGTGGATGATGAAGCATCAGCTGCGCAAGATGCCTTTCATCGGGAAGGCTTGCGAGGCGGCACATCATATTTTCGTGGATAAGCGCGGGCCGAGTCGCATTCGCGAGAGCTACGAACAGGCGCGTCAGACGTTGCGCGAGGGCATGTCGCTCGTGGTTTTCCCCGAGGGTTCGCGCACGTTCACGGGTCACATGGGGAATTTCCGCCGCGGCGCCTTCATGCTGGCCGACGAGTTGCAGTTGCCCGTTGTTCCGCTCACCATCAACGGCTCGTTCAACGTGAAACCGCGCCAGCGCGATGTCTATTGGGTGTTTTGGCATCCGCTCCGCCTCACCATCCATGCGCCGATTCCGCCCATCGGACAGGGGGCGGAGAACATTCAGCACACCGAGCAGCAGAGCTACGAGGTCATCATGCAGGCGCTCGTGCCCGAATATCAGGGCTTCGTGGAAAATCCCGACCAGTAACTACGTGTTTTCGATGGCATTGAGCACACTGACGGCTTCCGTGGCAGTGGGCACGTCGCTGATGTGCATAAAACGACGACCGTTTGCCTCGCGGAGTGTGCATCGGCTCACGTGCTGCATCATATAGTTGAGGATTTTTTCAAACGTGTCGCTCTGGTAGTAGGGACTGTCGGGATTACTCACGAACTGCAGGTTCATCCGGCCTTGTCGCAGGGTGATTTTTTCGCATCCGAGCCGTTTGCCGATGCGTCGGATGGGCACCACGTGCAGCAGCTCCTCGCCTGCGTGGGGCATGGAGCCGAAGCGGTCGATGAGCCGCTGTCGGTACGCCTCCAACGCCTGGTCGTTTTCGATGGAATCGAGCTCGCGATAGAGAATCATGCGCTCTTGCGAGCCTGGCACGTAGGTTTCGGGGAAATACATTTCGAGGTCGCTCTCGAAGGTGCAGTCAGCGACGTAGAAAGAGGAAGGCGGAAGGGAGAAGGATGAAGGTTCGCGGCTCTCATCTTTCGTCTTTACGCTTTCATCCACAGAAACTTCATTCCGCAACTCCGCCATGGCCTGCTGAATGATTTTCAGGTAGGTTTCGTAGCCCAAATCTTCCATGAATCCGCTTTGCTCGGCTCCGAGCAGGTTGCCCGCGCCGCGAATGTCGAGGTCTTGCATGGCGAGGCTGAATCCGCTGCCCAGTTCCGAGAAGGTTTCCAGAGCCTCCAGCCGGCGACGGGCCTCGGGCGTGAGCACGTCTTTCGGCGGCGCAAGTAGATAGCAAAACGCCTTTCGGTTCGAGCGCCCCACGCGTCCGCGCATCTGATGCAGGTCGGAAAGGCCGAATTTGTGGGCATCGGCGATGATGATGGTGTTGGCGTTGGGAATGTCGATGCCGTTTTCGACGATGGTGGTCGAGAGGAGCACGTCGAAGTCGTAGTCGATGAAGCCCATGATGATGTTTTCGAGTTCTTCGGGCTTCATCTGTCCGTGGCCGATGGCGATGCGGCAGTCGGGCACGTATTTCAGGATGAGGCGGCGCATTTCCTCGAGCTTCGAGATGCGGTTGTTTACGAAGAAGACCTGACCGTTGCGCGACATTTCATATCGAATGGCCTCGGCGATGTATTCGCCCTTGTAGCTGCCGAGTTCAGTGTAGATGGGGTAACGGTTGGGCGGTGGCGTGCGGATAATGCTCATGTCGCGCGCTCCCATC
>DFHC01000070.1:16995-19474 GCA_002372575.1 bacterium UBA3734
GATGAGCAGGCCGAGGTCTTTCCATTCGACGCTTTTCCCGATGAGCTTGTGCGTGCCGATGAGAATGTCGATTTTTCCAGCCTTGAGGTCTTCGAGAATCTCGCGCGTTTGCTTCGCGGTGCGGGCTCGCGAGAGGTATTCCACGCGCACGGGCATGCCACGCAGGCGGTCGCTGAAGGTTTGGAAATGCTGGAAGGCGAGCACCGTCGTGGGCACCATCACGGCCACCTGCTTCGAGTCGCAGGCCGCTTTGAATGCGGCGCGGATGGCTACTTCGGTCTTGCCGAATCCCACGTCGCCGCAAACGAGCCTGTCCATCGGCTTCGAGGCTTCCATGTCGGCCTTCACGTCTTGCGTGGCGCGCAACTGGTCGGGGGTGTCTTCGTAGAGAAACGAGGCTTCGAGTTCGTGTTGCAGGTAGGAGTCGGGCGAGTAGGCGAAGCCTTTTTCCTTCTGTCGCCGCGCATAGAGCTTAATCAGGTCGCGCGCGATGTCTTTGATGCGCTTTTTCGTGCGTTCCTTCATGCGCTCCCATGCGCCCGAGCCGAGCAGACTCAGTCGGGGTGGCTCGCCCGTGTCGCTGCGGCGATATTTGCTGATTTTGTAGAGCGAGTGAATCGACACATCCACCTTGTCGTTGTGCTGGAAAATCATGCGGATGACCTCGTGTTTGTCGATTTTCATCAGGCCGCCGAACTGCCCGATGCCGTAATCGACGTGGACGAGGTAGTCGCCGATTTCCATTTCCTGCAACTCTTTCATCGTGAGCGCCATTTTCCCCTGTCGGGCGCGCTCGCTCTTGAGCGTGAACTTGTGGAAGCGGTCGAAAATCTGGTGGTCTGTGAAGAAACAGGCCTGCAGGTCGTGGTCGATGAAACCCTCGTGCAGTGTTTTATTGACAGCCGTGAAGTCGTGCTCCTCGACTCGTAGAATCTCTTGCAGACGCTGATGCTGCTTGCGACTATCGGCCAGAACGTAGAGCTTGTAGCCGTTTTGCCAGTAATCCCCCACGCTTTGCTTCAGCAGGTCGATGTTCTTGTGGAACAGCGGTTGCGGCGACGTGTTGAAGTTGATGACGCTGTTTGAGGCCGCTTTTTTCGCCGTTGCGCCGAAACTGATTTTCCGAAAAGACGAAAGGCCCTCAATGTCGTTTAGAAAGTCGAAATCTTTCGCCGCGAGCAGGGTGTCGGCAGGCAGATAGTCCAGAAAAGAGACCATTTTCTCGTTTTGTACGGTGGCCAGCTCGGGTACGATTTCCGCCACGTCGCGCTGCTCTTTCGAGAGTTGGTCTTGCACCTCAAAGGTGCGGATGGAGTCGATTTCGTCGCCAAAAAAGTCGATGCGGAACGGCAGTTCACACGAGTAGGAAAACACGTCGAGAATGCCTCCGCGCACGGCGAACTGGCCGGGTTCATAGACGTAGTCCACCTCCTGAAATCCCAAGTCGCGCAGCTGTTGCTCCAGTTCCACGATGTCGGCCGTGCCGCCCGTTTTGAGTCGTACCACGCGCTCATCCACCAGTTCCCGCGCCATCACGGGCTCGGAAAGTGCCTCGGGGTAGGTGACGATGATGGTGGTGGGTGATGGCGTTCGCTCCTCGTTCCTCGCTCCTCGTTCCTCTATTTTCACCAACACCTCCGTGCGCAGGATTTCGTTGGCGGCATCGCGCTGGCCATATTTCGCCGACCGTCGGTACGACGACGGGAAAAACAGCAAGTTGCCCGTCTGGAGCAACTGCGTGAGGTCGTGGAAGAAATAGCCGGCTTCGTCGGCATCGTTGAGAATCAGCAGAAACGTCGTGGTTTTTTTGCCCGCCATTCTTTCGCTAAGGGCGGCAAACAGCGTCGGTGCAGCCGAACCAGCAAGCCCTTGCAGGAAAATGTCGCCCGCAGACGCATCTTCCAGCAAGTGTCGCAACGCCGCCGTTTGTGGCAGCGCTGCATAGCGTTTCGCAATGTCGTGTAATTCCATACGAGGTGAAGTTCGTCATGCCTCCGCCGGCAGCTTCGGATACTTGCGGAACCAGCCGTCCCAGCGCATTTTCATCACGCCGAGGAAGGCTTCGCCGAAGATGCCGCCCGACATTTTTGAGGTGCCCTCGCGGCGGTTGATGAAGATGACGGGTACCTCCTTGATGCGGAAGCCGATTTTATGGGCGGTGTATTTCATTTCAATCTGGAACCCATAGCCCTTGAAGCGGATTTTGTCCAGTTCGATGGTCTCGAGCACACGACGCTTGTAACATTTAAATCCTGCGGTTGTATCGTGGATGGGGAATCCTGTCACGATTTTCACGTATTTTGATGCAAAGTAACTCATCAGCACGCGTCCCATGGGCCAGTTTACCACATTCACACCACTGATATAGCGTGAACCGATGGCCACGTCATTACCCTCGTCATGACATGCAGCATAGAGGCGTGGCAGGTCATTGGGGTCATGACTGAAGTCTGCATCCATCTCAAACACATACTGGTAG
>DFHC01000179.1 GCA_002372575.1 bacterium UBA3734
AACCACAGCAGTTCGTAGATAATCGACTTCAGATGCAGTTTTTTCGTGGTGAGCAGCGGAAATCCGTCGCTCAGGTTGTAGCGCGACTGCGTGCCGAACAAGCTCAGCGTGCCCGTTCCGGTGCGGTCGCCCTTCTGCGTTCCTTCGTCGAGAATGCGTTTAAGAATGTCTAAATATTGCTTCATATTCTTTCGGTATGTGGGTTGACTTGATTCTCCATTCCTTGGGGTAGAGGTTGTTGGCGCGGTTGCCGACGTTCTTCGCCAGTCCGAGCGTATGGCCCTCGAATGCGACAACGACGATGCCGCGCGGCGTGTCTGAGGGCAGAACGATGGCTTCGCGACGCAGGTATTGGATGGCCTGCTCGTAGGTGAGACTCACGATGGGAGCCTGCTGGCGGAGAGCCTCGTCGATTTCGTTGAGAAAATCGTTGGAAATCAGCTTCAAATTGCTCAAAGATGCCTGTTTTTTCTCCGTTTTCGCCTCCGTTTCCCCTTTTTTCTTCAAAACTGCCATGAAAAGCCCTTCGCCGCGCGTCACGCCTGGAATGAAACGATAGACGGGAGCTGAAAAATCGGGGAGAAGAGACCCCGTGATGCACCAGTCGGCTTCGACGGGAATCACGACGGGCTCGGCATCGAACTGCTCCATCATCCAGCGTACGTTTTCCTCGTTTTCCTTCGTGTTCAGCGTGCAAGTGCTGTAAATCAGATGGCCGCCGGCGCGGAGCATCGCCCATGCGTCCTCGACAATTTCGCGCTGCAGTCGCCAGCATTTTTCCACGTTTTCCACGCTCCATTCGCCAATGCTGTCAGCGTCTTTGCGAAACATTCCCTCGCCCGAGCACGGCACGTCGCAGAGAATCATGTCGAAGGCGATTTTCGCCCTGCGAACGTCCTTTGGAAAACCATTAGAAACGAAAACTTTTAACTTTTCACTTTTCACTTTTAAGCCTGAAAGTTGCCATTTTTGCAGGTTTTCTGAGAGAATTTGTGCACGTTTCGGATTCGGCTCGTTGCTCACAAACGTGCTCCCCTCGGGCAAATGACTCAGAATGATGGTCGATTTTCCGCCCGGAGCAGCGCAGAGGTCGAGCACGTTGGAAGGGTGGTGGGTGATGGGTGGTAGGTGATGGGTGGTGGGTGATGGGTGATGGGTGATGGGTGATGGGTGGTGTAGATGGTGCAAAACGTGGTCGAGAAACATCGATGCGGCCTCCTGCACGTAGTAACGACCAGCGTGGAGCAGCGGGTCGAAGGTGAACGCGGGGCGCTTCGGCAAATAATAGCCGTCGCGGCACCACGGCACTCGCTCCGTCGCCTGAAACTGCTGTGAAAACACCTTGTTCTCAGCGATTGCAGGGTTCAGCCGAATGCTCACGGGCGCATCCTCTTCAAACGCTTCCAAATAGCGCTTAAAAAGCTCGTCGCCCATCGTGTGGCGCGTTTGTCGTAGAAATTCTTCTGGCAGTTGCATGATCGATTCGTCGTTTGCAGTGCAAAAATACAAAAAAGATTTCTTTCTTCATCGTTGCTACAAGAATTTTGTTGGCGCAATCCCCAAAAATCCTGTTAAATCATGTTTAAAAGCACGATTTTTTGACAATTAGCGCGAAAATGGCAGAAAAGTTCACTAACTTTGCGGAAAAAGAAGGCAATAACGCAAATAATTGAACCGAATTGTGAAAAATTTGTTTGCCACGAACGGCGAGAATACGGCAAAATCGCTTTCGCTCTACGAACTGAACCTGCTGGTGCGCGATGCCATCGAGATGTCGCTCGACGAGGAATATTGGGTCGAGGCCGAAATTTCGGAGGTGCGCGAGGTGCGTGGCCATTGCTACATGGAGCTCGTGCAAAAAGACTTGCTGGGCAGCACGCCCGTGGCGCGAGCATCGGCGAAATGCTGGAAAACGGCTTGGGAACGGCTCCGACCGCGCTTCGAGCGCACTACGGGACAGCCGCTGCACGCCGGAATGCAGGTGCTCTTGCGTGTGGCGGCAAGTTTCCACGAGGCATACGGCTTTTCGTGGATTGTGAGCGACATCGACCCGACTTACACGATGGGCGACATGGCGCGGAAACGGCAGGAAATCGTTGCGCAACTGAAGGAGGCCGGCGTTTTCGACCTGCAAAAAGAACTCTCGCTGCCGCTCTTCGCCCAGCGCATCGCCGTGATTTCGAGCGAGCAGGCAGCGGGCTACGGCGATTTCTGTAACCATCTGACAGACAACGATTTCGGTTTCGCGTTCAACGTGTCGCTGTTTCCCGCCGTGATGCAGGGCGAGGCGGTAGAAGGGAGCATCATCGCGGCACTCGACAGCATCAACCAGCGAATAGATGACTTCGACTGCGTGGTCGTCATCCGAGGTGGCGGTGCAACAGCCGATTTGAGTGGTTTCGACACGCTCGCACTGGCCGAAAACGTGGCAAATTTCCCGCTGCCCATCATCACGGGCATCGGTCACGAACGCGACGAGAGAGTGCTCGACATGGTATCGTTCTTGCGTGTGAAAACGCCGACTGCCGCTGCCGCTTTCCTCATCGACCATCTTGCCACGACGGCCCAAATCATTGCCGATTGCCAGTCGGCTGTCGCCAATTATTCCGAAAGGCGCATTACATCCGAAAAACTGCGCCTGATGAGACTTTCCGAAAAGCTTCCGATGCTGTTTTCCATCGCAAAAACCACACAAACAAGCTACCTCAACCAACTTTTCGTCAAACTGACCACCCTCGCTGAAAAACGGCTGATTTCGGAGCGTCATCGATTGGAAATGACTCGACAGAAAGCGGAAAGTCTCGACCCGATGCTACCTCTGAAACGAGGCTACAGCGTGACACTCCACCAAGGAAAAATTGTTCGAGACCCGAGAACGCTTCAGTCGGGCGACGAAATCGAGACAAAACTAGAAAAAGGAACCCTCAAATCAATCATCAAATGAACAAGGAAATCAAATATGAAGAGGCGCTCAAGCAGCTTCAGGAAATCGTCGAGAAGATGGAAAACGACGAGTTCGACATAGACGAACTCGCTGCGCAACTGAAAGCCGCGCAGCGATTAATCAAGCTCTGTAAGGACAAACTGTCGAAAACAGAGGAGGAAATCTTAAAGATACAGGCCGACGGAGAATGAGTTGAACTGCGGACCACGGCCGTTCTTCAGCACCTTCATCGGTGTATATTTGCAGAAAATGCCAATACCGTAGATGTCGAGAATGCCCATGACATCGACCGTTACAGCGCGTTGCCCAATCTTTTTCGTGGAAATCTTGTAGCTCTGGTCGCCCTGGTCGTATTTGTTGTTCAGCCAGCCGTCCACGTTGAAATGAACAATCGGTCCCACACTGAAGCTGAAGTCTTTAGAAACTTTCTGCGTGAAAAGCAGCGGCACATTGATACTCAGCGTGCGGATACTCGACCATCTCGACCCCGTGTTTTCAGGAAATTTGCCCAGTTCAATCACGTTGTTCGTCTTCTGAAGCATCGTGTTGTTCTCCTTCAGTCCGTAGTTGCTCCAGTTCAGACCGAGACCGATGGAATACTTCTGCGAGGCACCCTTCGGCTTATAGTCGTACTGCAGCACTGTCCACTGGATGTCCCACGATTTGAACGGGGCAAATTCGTAGCCGTCGGGCGCACCCGAAACGAGGTTTACACCCACGCCAAGATGCATACAAAAGTCGCCATGGCTCGTTTTCTTCAAAACGACGTCCGTCTTGCTCTCATCGTCGTCGATTCCCGTGTTTGCATAAATCGAAACGGAAGCGGCCAGCAATACCAAAAGCAGAAATTTCTTCTTCATAAAAAATAGGGTTTGTAAATATTTTTTGCAAAGATAACGATTTTTTTGTTTCATACAAATTTTTTCAATGAAATTCGTTGGAAAGACGCAGGAATTTGATTACTTTTGCACGCGAAATACAACCAACTAACCTAAAATACACACAAATGAAAAATTTAGAATGGGAAAAACTCCCATTTGGCTACGTGCCAACCAACTACAACGTCCGCTGCTACCATCGCAACGGACAGTGGGGCGAAATCGAAATTAGCTCCAGCGAATATCTGAGTATCCACATGGCCGCAACCTGCCTGCACTATGGTCAGGAGGCTTTCGAGGGATTGAAGGCGTTCCGCTGTCCCGACGGCAAGGTGCGCGTGTTTCGTCCCGAGGAGAACGCGAAGCGACTGCAGTCGTCGGCACGCGGCGTGATGATGGCCGAGGTGCCCACCGACCTGTTCCTCGAGATGGTGAAGAAAGTTGTGAAGCTGAACGAGGAGTTCATTCCGCCTTACGAGAGCGGAGCCGCACTCTACCTGCGTCCGCTGCTCATCGGAAGCGGTCCGCAAGTGGGCGTGAAACCCGCTACGGAGTATATGTTCGTGATTTTCGTCAGTCCCGTAGGCCCCTATTTCAAGGGCGGATTCCAAGGGAATCCCTACGTCGTGACGCGCGACTACGACCGCGCAGCACCGCTTGGAACGGGTATCTACAAAGTGGGTGGCAACTACGCCGCCTCGCTGCGTCCGCACATCGAGGCCTGCCACGGCGGTGAATACGCCTGCGAGTTCTACCTCGATGCGAAGGAGAAGAAATACATCGACGAGGCTGGTGCCGCCAACTTCTTCGGCGTGAAAAACGACACCTATATCACGCCGCAGAGCACCTCGATTCTGCCCTCAATCACGAACAAGAGCCTGATGCAGATTGCTGAGGACATCGGTATGAAGGTGGAGCGTCGCCCCATCGCCATCGACGAGCTGGAGTCGTTCGACGAGGCTGGAGCCTGCGGCACGGCTGCCGTGATTTCGCCGATTTCGCGCATCGACGACCCCGAAATGGGCAAGAGCTACGTCTTCGGCGACGAGCCTGGACCGTGGTCGAAGAAGCTCTACGAGACGCTGCGCGGTATCCAGTACGGCACCGTCGAGGACAAGCATGGTTGGACGATGATTATTGAATAATGGGTAAAGGAAAATTAGAGAAATTCGCGGAACTCGAGACATTTCTCAACGTCTTCCAGTATCCGTACAGCGTGATCGCCGAGCGGCCTTTCGAGATGAAAGGCCGCTGGCGCATCGACTTTTTCAAGAACGAGAACCCGATTGTGCTCGAGCTCGGCTGTGGAAAGGGCGAATATGCTGTGGCGCTGGCTCGGCAGTGTCCCGACGTGAATTTCATCGGGGTCGATATCAAGGGCGCCCGCCTGTGGACGGGAGCCTCGCAAGCCATTCGCAAGGGACTGCCGAACGTGGCGTTCCTGCGCACGAACATCGAGTTCATCGACCATTTCTTCTCGCCCGACGAAGTGCAGGAAATCTGGCTCACATTCAGCGACCCGCAGATGAAAAACCCGCGAAAACGCCTTACTTCGACCTTCTTTCTGGAGCGTTATCGCCGTTTCCTCATCAATCTGGGCATCATCCACCTGAAAACCGACTCGAATTTCCTTTTCACCTACACCGATTTGCTGGTCAAAGAGAATTGCCTTCCGCAACCCTTTGCCACCACCGACCTCTATCACGACAAACGGCTCGCCGAAGAGCCTTTCCTCGGCATCCAGACCTACTACGAGCAGATGTGGCTCGAGCGCGGCCTGCCCATCAAATACATGCAGTTCCTCTTGCCACACGACGGAAAACTCGTCGAGCCCGACGTGGAAATCGAGCTCGACGAATACCGTAGCTACCATCGCAGCAAGCGCAGTAGCAAGGAGCGGGCGAAGTAACTGCTTTTAGTAGGCCTCGCTGTCGCCTTTTATCTCCTCAATCGTGATTTCTTTCTTATCGAGGGCGCGCCACGCATAGACGATGTAGGCCAGCACAAACGGGATGAACAGGCTCACCCAAGCCATCGTGCGTAGCGTAAATTCGCTCGAACAAGAATTTTCAATCGTCAGCGACGACTGCAAGTCGGCGGTCGAGGGATAGTAGGCCGTTCCGTTCCAGCCGGCGCAGAGCAGTAGTGTCAGCACCACCATCACCACACCGATTCCCACAGGCCAGATGCCCCGGACGTAGGTTTTCGACACGATGGTCTTTCCAATGCCGAAAAGCACCAGCACGACACCCACGAGCAGCATCACGAGCAGTGGCCACATCTCAAGGAAATTGTGCAGATACTTGTTCGGAGCCATGAAGATCAGTCCATCGGCATCGTAGGCATAGCCGTCTTTCAAAAGCAGATGCACGAGGTAGGCCACGAACAGAATCAGGAACGGAACCGTGACTCCGATGAGGCGCACACTGCCGCGCGAGCGAACATTCTCGTCCGACACATTATTCATAATATAGAGCACGCCCAACACCCGAGCCAGAAACATCACGGCCAGTCCGAACACCAACACCCACGGGTTGAGCAGCGCGTCGAGGCCATGAGAGGCGTTCGCCCAATGGCTGATGACGGGCGTCACTTGTCCGTCGATGAGGTTGTTTTTTTCAACGATGAAGTTGCTGCCCTCGAAAAACGTGGCAACGGCGCCGCCCAAGAGCAGTGGGCCGAGAATGCCGTTTACGACGAGGAACCATTGGAACGTCTTCGTGCCGAGCAGGTTGCCAAGCTTGTTCTGAAACTCATAGCTCACGGCCTGTAGCACAAACGAGAAAAGAATAATCATCCAAAGCCAGTAGGCTCCGCCGAACGACGTGCTGTAGAACAGCGGAAACGAGGCGAAAAACGCACCACCAAAGGTAACCAGCGTGGTGAATGTGATTTCCCACTTCCTGCCCGTCGAATTGATGAGCATGCGGCGCTCGTCGTCGGAACGGCCAAGGCTGAAAATCATCGAATTGGCTCCCTGCACAAACATCAGAAACACCAACAGGGCTCCCAGCAGCGATACGAGGAACCACCAATATTGTTGCAAAAATTCGTATGTCATAACTCAAAAATCTAAATTAAAAATTTCAACTGTCAGCTGTCAACTATCAACTATCAACTTGAATATTCCGGCCCTTTCTTAATCTGCTTGAGCAGAATGTTGATTTCTACGGCAAGCATCGTGGTGAAAAGGGTGAGGAAGATGAAGAATGTCAGTGCAACGGAGCCTGCGCTGACGTCGGATACGGCAGCCCATGTGGGCAGCATGTCCTGAATGGTCCACGGCTGGCGGCCGAATTCAGCCACGAGCCATCCGCTTTCCGAGGCGATGTAGGCCAGTGGCACGAGCACGATGGCCGTGATGAGCAGCCATTTGTAGCGCGTGAGGTCTTTCTCGCGATAGTATAGGAACAGAATCAGGGCGAAAAACGCGATGAACACCATTCCCAGACCCACCATAATGCGGAACGACCAGAAGCAGACGGGAATGTAGGGCACGACCTGATCGGCTGACTTGATGTAGCCATAGCCGAAATAGGGCATATTCTCCTTGAGCGTCTGCAAGTGGGGCAGGGCGGCTTCGTCTTGGCCGCTCTTTTTCGCTTCGCGATAGGCCGCGAGTGCCGTGATGGCCTTGCGTCCGCACTCGATTTTCTCTTCGACCGAGGGCTCAGTGTGTCCGTCGGGCGTCGTGTAGCCGTTCAGCAGGTCGTTCACGCCTGGCACGAAGCCGTGGATGTCGCGTGTAGCCATCAGCGACAGCGCGTAGGGCATCGCAATGCGGAATGGCGGCTCCTGCTCGTTTTTGTAGTCGGGCTGCTGGAACGGATTCACCCACGCCACAGCCGTCAGGCTTTGGTCGGTTCCACCGTTGTAGAGCGCTTCCATCGCGGCCAACTTCATCGGCTGCGACTTCGCCACCTGCTCGCCTGAAATATGTCCTGTGAAAGCAGCCAACAGCGAGGCCACCAGTCCTACGGCAGCACCGATTTTCATGCTCTCGAAGGCCAGCCTCTGCTCGCGCTTCTTCAGCATGTACCACGCACTCACGGCCACGGTAAACACCGCACCGATAATCCAGGCCGAGGTCACCGTGTGACAGAACTTTCCGACGGCAAACGGCGACAGTGCCACGTCGAAGAACGACACCATCTCGTTGCGCATCGTGTTGGGATTGAACTCGCAGCCCACGGGTGCCTGCATCCAGGCGTTGGCCACGAGAATCCACCACGCCGAAATCGTTGCGCCGAGTCCTGTGAGCCACGTCGAAGCCAAGTGGAAGCCTTTCGAGACCTTGTTCCAGCCGAAAAACATCACGGCCACAAACGTCGATTCCATGAAGAAGGCAATGATGCCCTCCACGGCCAGCGGTGCACCGAAAATGTCGCCTACGAACCACGAATAGTTCGACCAGTTCGTGCCAAACTCAAACTCCAAGATGATACCCGTGGCAACACCCATCGCAAAGTTGATTCCGAAGAGCTTCTGCCAGAATTTTGCCGTGTCTTTCCAGAATGGGTCCTGCGTACGATAGTAGCGCGTTTCCGCGATACCCATGACGATGGCCAGACCCAGTGTCAGCGGCACAAACAGCCAGTGGTAGATGGCAGTTAGGGCGAATTGCGCGCGTGCCCAATCTATGGCACCCGACGTAACGTCTAATAGCAAGTTAGTCATAGTTTCAAATATTTAAATTGTGAATTAAATTTTAATTATTAACTCTCTTCGTGAGCTCCTGCGACACAAATTCGGCCTCTCCGCCCTTTTCCGTGTGGGTTTTCAGGAAATTCGGGAAGAAAAACACCTTCAAAATCGCAAACATAATGAAAAGCTTAATCAAGATGATGGCCCAAAGCGTCTTGCCGAGGGTCATATTGCGAAAACCATCGTAGTAGAGGTCGAACGCACGATACCAAAAGCCTCTTTTTTTCATAACTGACAGGGTTGGTTTGACGTGTTAATGACTAAAAAAGACATAATCTGCCACAAAGATACGAAAAAAAATATAAAATCGACATTTATTTCCTCTTTTTTTGTAATTTTGTCACACAAAAACCAATAATTTCGAAAAAATATGAAGAAATTTTCTTTCATTTTCATGATGCTGACAGCCGTTTTGAGCATGTCGGCACAAGACGCCGATTCGCTCCCACGACGCGAGGTGCTTCTCGAAACTTCGATGGGAAATATCCGTCTCGAACTCTACAACGAGACGCCGCAGCATCGCGACAACTTCCTGAAACTCGTTGCCGAGGGCTACTACGACGGCAACCTCTGGCATCGCGTCATCGGCGATTTCATGATTCAGACGGGCGACTCCACCTCGCGCCATGCCGAGCCCGGAGCCTCGGTTGGCCATTTCTCGCCCGACTACACGATTCCCGCTGAAATTGTTTTTCCGAAATTTTTCCATAAGCGCGGCGCGCTGGCAGCGGCTCGCGAGGGCGATAGCGTGAATCCTGAGCGGGCCTCGTCGTCGGCGCAGTTCTACATCGTGGTGGGTAAGAACTACAGCAGTATGGTGCTCGACCGCTATCAGGAACGCATCGACAAGGCCACAGGCGGAGCCGTGAAACTGACCGAGGAAATCCGCGACTATTATCGGAAAATCGGCGGAACACCCTGGCTCGACGGACAATACACCGTCTTCGGAGAGGTGGTCGAAGGGCTTGATGTGGCTGTGAAAATCGACTATGTCCGCACCGACGACTACAACCGTCCCATCGACGATGTGAAAATCATTCGCGCAACGATTGTGAAATAAACGTCATTTCAAGGTCGAGTGAGAATGGTTCATATAATATTATAGAGGTGTAAGAATCGATTTTTTGTAAAGAAATCAGAAAAATATCACATTTCGTGAAAAAATCCTCTAAAAAATTTTGCCGTTCGTTGGAATAGTTGTACCTTTGCACCCGCTTTCGCCCTTTTTCCGGCTTGTTGCCGGTTGTATGCGGCGCGGGCATTTTCGTTCTTTGACGCGTTTTACATAGACAGGAGAAGTAGTACGAGGAGCTTATTTCCGGCGGGCTTTGTCCCTGCCGGAAGGGTGTTTTTTTCAAACAGCCGTCAATGCCATTACGCAATGGCTTTTGATATGTTCGGATG
>DFHC01000134.1 GCA_002372575.1 bacterium UBA3734
GTGTTGGAAGCCGAGAAGATGTAGGTGCGGCAAGCGTGGCGCAGGTAGTTGATGGTGTCGAAATCGCTTGCAATGAAGCCACCGATGCTGGCCAGCGACTTGGAGAACGTGCCCATGATGAGGTCGACATCCTTAGTCAGGCCGAAGTGGTCGCAAACGCCACGGCCCTGCTTGCCGAATACACCGATTCCGTGGGCTTCATCAACCATCAGCGAGCAGTTGTACTTCTTCTTCAACTCGACAATTTCGGGCAGCTTGGCCAAATCGCCTTCCATCGAGAAGACACCATCGACCACGATGAGCTTCACAGCCTCGAAAGGCAGTTTCTGGAGGATTCGCTCCAAGTCTTCCATATCGTTGTGCTTGTAGCGAAGCTGCTTGGCAAACGACAGGCGTCGGCCATCAACGATGGAGGCGTGGTCGCGGTCGTCGCAAATTACGAAGTCGTCCTTGCCGAGCAAGGCTGGAATCACACCCTGATTGACGGAAAAGCCCGTGGAGAAGCAGATGGCTTCCTCTTTGTGAACATACTTCGCCAATTCTTTCTCCAACTGAATGTGGAGGTCGAGCGTCCCGTTCAGAAAGCGACTTCCGGCGCATCCCGAACCGTATTTGTCAAGAGCTTCCTTTGCCTTGGCAATAATCCGCTCGTCGCCGGTGAGGCCAGTGTAGGCGTTCGACCCGAACATCAGCACCCTGTGTCCATCCATGTCAACTTCCGTGCCCTGCTTACCAGTGATGGCGCGAAAATAGGGATAGATACCCAGCTTCTCATACTCCTGCGGACGTCGATAGCTCTTGTATCTCTCTTGTAGTTGTCCCATAAATAAAATATGTAGATAATCTACGTCTGTTTTAACAATTAGGCTGCAAAGGTACAAAAAAATTTCTTAACATGTTCATTTTTCATAAGAAATCTTTCAAAAACAGAAAATATTTTTAGTTGAAAGCGGTATATCGGGCAGAAATTCGTAATTTTGCAGCATGAAAAAAATCGTGTTCATCATGAATCCCATTTCGGGAACGACGAGCAAGGCTAAGATTCCCGACCTCATCGAAACCACGCTCGACAGGGAACTTTTCCACTACGAGCTACGCCTGACGGAATACGCCGCCCACGCCAGCGAAATGGCTGCCGAGGCTCGCGACGGCGGTGCCGACATGGTGGTGGCCGTTGGCGGCGACGGAACGGTGAACGAGGTGGCACGTGCACTCGTGGAAAGCCAGACGGCACTGGGAATCATCCCCTGCGGCTCGGGAAACGGCTTGGCCCGCCACCTGATGCTGCCGATGAATGCGAAAAAAGCCATCGAAATCATCAATCGCAACGAAATCCACGAGCTCGACTATGGCATCATCAACGGACACCCGTTTTTCTGCACTTGCGGCATGGGCTTCGACGCTTTCGTCAGCCAGAAATTCGCCGAGGCAGGCAAACGCGGGCCGATTACCTACGTGGAAAACGTGCTGCGCGAGGGGCTGAAATACAAGCCCGAAACCTATGAAATTCGAGACGAAACGGGCACCATTCGCGAAAAAGCGTTCCTGATTTCCTGCGCCAACGCCTCGCAATACGGCAACAACGCCTACATCGCGCCGCAGGCCTCGATGAAAGACGGTTTGCTCGACGTCATCATCATGGAGCCGTTCGACATGCTCGACGCGCCGCAAATCAGCCTCGACATGTTTAACAAGACGCTCGACAAGAACTCGAAAATCAAGACCTTCAGGTGTCAGCACCTGCACGTGCATCGCAAGCAGCCGGGCGTGATTCATTTCGACGGCGACCCCGTGATGACCGATGCCGACGTGGACATCGAGTTGAAGCCGAAGGGCCTTCGTGTGGTGGTGAACCCCGATGCCGACAAAAGCCAGCGTCAGCCGAACAAGTTGCAGAACGCCGCCAGCTATCTGTTCAACGAAATCAGCATCGTGCGCGAAGACCTCACGAAGCAACGCCGTCACGTTTTGGCGCTGAGCAAGGTTTTGCAGCGTAGGCTAAACCTCTGATTAGAGATAGAAATCGCGCGTCAGTTCGCGGTACCAGCTACTGCGACTTCCATCCTTTTCTTGTAAATAAAATTCACTATTCTCAACCGTCGTCTGAAGCGATTTTCTGTAGGAAATAAGGCAGCGTTTTGACGGCTTTTCAAACGTAGTCTTAATATAACACTTTCTCGATATATAAAAACCTGAAAAATAAGCATTTGATAAAAAATCTTCAAGTTTTTCTACAGGAATAATAACGCTAAACGTCCCATCATCGTCAAGCAAACGAAAGGCACAGTTGAAAAGGTCTTGAAATGTCAAAAAATCAGCATGGCGGGCAAGGGCTTTCCGAGCATCGGGATTTTTCAGGCTTTGCTTGAAGAAAGGCGGGTTGGAAACAATGGCGTCGAAGCCATGCGAAGGATGAAAATCCTGCACCGCCGAATGGAGCACCTCTACCCTATCCGAGAATGGAGATTCGAGCACATTCTCGCGAGCCTGACCGCAGGCTTTAGCATCGATGTCGATAGCAACCACCTGCGCCGAAGGAAATCGCTGCGCCATCATCAGGGCAATGAGCCCCGTGCCCGTGCCGATGTCTAAAATCCGGCGACCGCCCTCGGCCCACGCACCAAGCAGCACGCCGTCCGTACCCACTTTCATGGCACATCGGTCTTGCCTGATGCAAAATTGTTTGAAATTGAACTGACTCATCTTCATTTCCATGAATTACGCTACAAAATTACGCAAAAAATCTGAAATATACCCTTTTTTTTGCTCACTTCGGCGAAAAATTCGTAACTTTGCAAATTCAAAAAGAACAAGCAAACGCACAATGACTAAAAAAACGAATACATCCATCCAGATGATTGCCGACTACGAGGGCGACATCTCGAAGCTATTTGAAATGGATATCGAGGGAGAAATCCCCATATTGGTGACCAGAAACATTGTGTTGTTCCCCGGTATCATCGCCCCGATTATCGTGGGACGGGAACAAAGCGTGAATCTGGTCAATAGGCTCAAACGCAAGCCCGAACAGAATTTTGCCATCTTCTGCCAGAAGAGTTCTGAAATCGAGGAACCCGAGCAGAACGACATCTACGAATTCGGCACTTACGCCCGCCTTGTGCGCATCCTTGACATGCCAGGCATCGGCGGCAACAATGTCACCATCATCGTGCAGGGTCTGGGACGCTGCCATTTGGAGGGCATCACACAGACGCATCCTTTCCTGCTCGGCCTGACAAGCGCCGCTCCAGAGGAAACGTCAGACCGGCGCGACAAGACCTTCCGCACGGCCTACGACGACCTGATCAACACCACCATCGAATACATTCACCAGAACGAGGACATCCCCGACGAGTCGCAGTTCGCGCTGAACAATATCCAGAACCAGGTGCTCGTCGTGAATTTCATATGCACGAACATGCCGTTCAGCATCAAGGACAAGATGCGGATGATGCGCGTGCCGTCGATGATGGAGCGCGTGATGGAGGTGCTGAAAACGCTTCACAAGGAAATCCAGCTGCTGAAACTCCGACAAGACATCCGCTCGAAAACGCGCGAGGACATCGACGAGCAGCAACGCGAATACTTCCTGCAACAGCAAATCAAGAACATCAAAGAGGAGCTGGGCAACGGCGAGGGCTCGCCCGAACGCCTCGAACTGATTGAAAAGGCGAAGAAAAAGAAGTGGCCCGAGGAAATCGGAAAGGTTTTCTCGAAAGAAATCGACAAGCTCGACCTGCTCCACCAGCAAAGTCCCGAATACAGCGTGCAGTTGAACTATTTGCAGATGATGGTTGACTTGCCGTGGAACGAATACACCACCGACAACCTCGACCTGAAACGGGCCGAACGCATCCTGAACCGCGACCACTACGGTATGGAAAAGGTGAAGGAGCGCATTTTGGAGTATATGGCGGTGCTGAAATTAAGAGGAGCCTCCCCCCAACCCCCTCCAATGGGAGGGGGAGCACCAAAAAAGAAAGCATTGCCTCCCCCGATTGGGGGAGGTCAGGTGGGGGCTTCAATTCTATGCCTCTACGGCCCTCCGGGCGTGGGAAAAACGTCGCTCGGAAAGTCGATTGCCGCCGCGATGAAGCGGAAATACGTGCGCATGAGCCTCGGCGGACTCCACGACGAGAGCGAGATTCGCGGCCATCGGCGCACCTACGTCGGCGCAATGCCCGGACGCATCATCAAGTCGATTCTGAAGGCCGGCTCGTCGAACCCCGTCTTCATTCTCGACGAAATCGACAAAATCACGCAATCGACCCACAACGGCGACCCCGCCTCGGCGATGCTCGAAGTGCTCGACCCCGAGCAGAATTCGGCGTTCCACGACAACTATCTCGACGTGGATTTCGACCTCTCGAAAGTGCTCTTCATCGCCACGGCCAACACGCTTTCCACCATTCCCCGACCGCTGCTCGACCGTATGGAAATCATCGAAGTGAGCGGCTACATCACCGAGGAAAAAATCGAAATCGCCAAACGCCATCTGATTCCGCGGGAATTGGAGAACACGGGGCTGAAAAATAGCACGGAAAAAGTGACGTTCAGCAAGGATGCCATCGAGAAAATCATTGAGCAATACACGCGCGAAAGCGGTGTTCGACAGCTGGAAAAGCAGGTGAACAAGGCGCTGCGAAAAATGGCGTTCAACCAAGTTCGGGGGGACGACGGTACGCGGATTCCATCGAAAATCACGCCCAACAACATCGAAGACCTCCTCGGGAAACCGCCCTTCTACCGCGACATCTACCAAGGCAACGACTACGCCGGCGTGGTGACCGGACTGGCCTGGACAAGCGTGGGCGGCGAAATTCTCTTCATCGAAACCTCGTTGTCGAAAGGAAAAGCCGCCAAACTCACGCTGACGGGCAATCTCGGCGACGTGATGAAAGAGTCGGCGGTCATCGCCCTCGAATACGTCAAGGCGCACGTCGATCAACTTGGTGTCGATTACCGCATTTTCGACCAGTGGAACCTCCACATCCACGTGCCTGAGGGCGCTACGCCGAAAGACGGTCCGTCGGCCGGCATCACCATCGCCACGTCGATTGCCTCGGCACTGACCCAGCGGAAAGTGCGCAAAAACACGGCGATGACGGGCGAAATCACCCTGCGCGGAAAGGTGCTACCCGTCGGTGGCATCAAAGAGAAGATTCTGGCGGCGAAACGCGCTGGAATCACCGACATCGTGATGTGTCGCGAAAACGAAAAAGACATCCGTGAGATTCCCGAGCTCTACCTGCGCGGCGTGCAGTTCCACTATGTCGAGAACATTCAAGACGTGTGGAATTTCGCCCTGACCGACGAGATGGTGGCTCATCCCGTGGAATTCAAAATCGAGGAAGAAAAGAAATGACATTCGAACTGCAACATACCGACCCAGCCAGCGACGCCCGCACAGGCCTCATCACCACGGCTCACGGGCAAATCAAGACGCCGATTTTTATGCCCGTCGGCACGTGTGGCGCGGTGAAGGGCGTGCATTTCAGCGAACTGCGCGAGCAAGTGAAGGCGCAAATCATCCTCGGCAACACGTATCACCTCTACCTGCGCCCGGGGCTCGAAATTCTGCAAAAAGCAGGCGGACTGCACAAGTTCAACACGTGGGACAGGCCGATTCTCACCGATTCGGGCGGTTTTCAGGTGTTTTCGCTCACGGGAATCAGGAAATTGCGCGAGGAAGGCTGCGAATTTCGCTCGCACATCGACGGTTCGAAGCACTTTTTCACGCCCGAAAACGTGATGGATACCGAGCGCATCATCGGTGCCGACATCATG
>DFHC01000077.1:0-6299 GCA_002372575.1 bacterium UBA3734
TCTTTCTGTCACTATATCCATTCCAAAATTCCGATTTATCTGTCTGCCAAAGTACGAATTTACTCCCTAAGCCAGCGACAGAGTTCATCCACCTGCTCCTTGGTATTGCCCATAAAGACGGCACATTCCTTATGCCCTTCAAACTGCGGAGTGACACCGTCCATTGCGCTGAGGGCTGAAACCGTAATCAGTTCGCGTTCGGCAGGAGTGAATTGGTCGCAAGCAAATATATCACCAAAAAGGTGCGACTTCATGTAGTAGTCAGCCTGTGGACAAAAAGTGTAGTCCCACGGCGTGCCGCCCTCGTCGCGGGTTTGCATCTCCGTTCCGAATTGCAATGCCAGCGTGGCATCATCCCAAGTGGCAGGGCGGCGGAATGGCTTGCCTTCATAATCAACGATTCCTGCGGCCTTGCGCTCCGTGAGGACTCTTTCCAAGGTGTTCAGTGCGTTCAGCGAACGGGGAAAGCCCGTATAGGCATAGAGCCCGGCGAAGGCATCCTTCAGTTCATTCACGCTTACGCCACCGTCGAGCGCCTCGCGTATGGCCAGGTCAAGACGTTGCAGGTCGCCTCGTGCCTCCAATGCTGCGCAGGCACAAAGCAAAAGCATCCGTTGAGATAGCACTTCTTCTTTCATATCAATTCCGATTGATCTGTTTGTTATACCATGATTTTTAGGGCATTTTTTCCACTCAACACCCGCTGCCGTCGATGCTGCATGAAGCACCGTGCCCATCTTCGGGCATCGGCTCCAGACCGGCATCCTTCGAGGACAGCGTAACCGTTCCGTCCTCCAAGACGTAGCATGGAACTCCAATATCGCCAATCTTCTTTGCTTCATCGAAAGCAGGATGATGGTCGCGCAAATCGAGGAACTGCTTCAGATTACGCACATGCTTACTAATATCTACCACCTCAAACTGAGGGTTTCCTTCCACCTGCCGCTCCACGTATTCGCAATAGGGGCAAGTCTTCATGACAAACATTTTAATCATAACTATTTCCTTTGTGTTTTTAATCTGTTGATACCATAAAAAACATAGCCGATGCCCTTCTTCATCTTCGTAGTTGTCTATTGTCGGCTAAAAAGATTTGACAATTTTCTTACCATTGTGAATATACACACCCTTCCGGACGGGCTCGCCGTTAAGACGACGACCGTCGATGCTGAACCAGGCGGGAGCGTGCTCGCCCTGCTGACGGTCAGTGCGCAGCGTGTCGATTCCAGAGGGGTCTTCGCCGTCGAGGCACTGCTTGGGGTCGGCCAGCGCGAGCAGCACCAGCATAATGACCCATTGAAAAACCATACACCTTCTCATACCAAAATTGCTTGCTTGTTTTAACTTACTCGTTCGCAAAAGTACAAATATTTTTACAAACCACGAGCGTTTTCGTGTGTTAAATTTGATTTTATTTATGCAACAAATGCCAATCGCGTCGCAGAATTCAGAAAAAAGTTGTATTTTTGCAAAAAATATGCGTGCCGAATGGGCAGCTGGAACTGGAAGTGGGCGACATTCTGCTGACCATCGAAGGGCAGAAATCGTGAGCGATTTTTTGTTGCAGGAGATATTTTTTCGTGAAAAAATTCTTTTTTTGACAAAATTTCATAACTTTGCCCGCAGTAAATAATTAAAGGTATAGAAAAATGAATACAATGAAGTCCATGAAAGTGCAGAAATTGTGGCAGGCCGCCATCGTGATGGTGCTTAGCCTTGTGATGACGTCGTGTTCCGACAAAAACGACGATTCCGACACGCCGCAGCCCGAACCCGTGAAGTTCACCACCAAGCAGGTGCCCGTGAGCCGAGGCGGAAGCGATGGCGGAAGCGTCACGATGCGTTTCTACGACGACCTGCCTGGCGTGGCCTACATCTCGGCTGCCGACTTCCAGAAAATGCTGCTCCCAGGCAGTAGCATGACGGTGGAGAAGAGCGGCGAAGGCATCTACCAGCTCAACAACGGCAAGGCGACGGCCACGGTGAACACCGCCGAGGAAACCTTCACGTCTGCCGACTTCATGAGCTTCACAAACCTGATGGACCTGCTCTCGCCAGGGATGGCCAACGTGTATTTCGACGGGTCGCCCTACCTGCGCTACAGCCGGATGGAGCTCTCGCCCGCCACCAGCACCGTCAGCTTCGACTTCAAGAAATACGGCATCGACCTGCGCGGCGACGAGGGAGCCGTCTATCTCCCCTTCGCCACGCTCTCTGACCTCTACAGCGACCTCTACTACCACGTGGCGGCCTTCAACGGCGAGCGCGTGTATATCATCACCGACAATGGAAACAGCGAAATCGTAGCCGCCGACCCCGACTTCACAAGGGAAGCCCTCGCCAAAGATACGCGCACCGCCGAGCAGGCGGCCTACAGCTACGGCGAGCTCTGCTTCATCATCGACCACTTCTACGGAATGCCCGGCCGCTCACCATTAGAGAGCGGCATCCGGAGCAACGGCCTCGACGCCACGCTCGACGCCATCGAAAACGGACCCGAAATCAAGTCGCTGCTCAAATCGCCCAAGCTCTTCGACTATCTCTTCGGAATGAACTGCCTGAACGTGCTGCTCGACGACGGCGGCCACACGATTGCCTCGCCCCTGTTGCTGCTGATGAACTCCAACGAAGAGTACCTGAACGCAATGGTCACTGAGCAGCTCAGCGCCGCCCTTGAGCTTTTCCCCAAACTGGGCGAAGATTTCAAAGAATGGTTCCAGGAAAACAGGGCAAGAGCCATGATTTCCGCATCCCGCGAGATGCAACGCGCCATGACACTGCCCGACGGCAGCGGAAGCTACAGGAAAAAAGGCGACACGGCCTTCTGTATTTTCGATATGTTCGGCATCACCGACATCGAGGGCTGGAAAGCCTACTACGCCGGCACGGCACCTCTGTCGGCCATCAGCACCGAGGGAATGCACAAGGGCGAGCTCGTGGTGGTGCTCGACGCGCTGAAACGCGCCTCGGAAGACCCCGAGGTGAAGAATCTGGTGATTGACCTGACCTGCAACAGCGGTGGCTCGCTCGACGTGGTGATGGCCATGACGTCGCTCATCGCCAACCAGTCGAAATTCTACAGCGAAAACACGCTCACGGGCCAGCGACAAGTCATCTACTACGCCGTGGACCGCAATTTCGACGGCAAAATCGACGCGAAAGACCAAGAGGTGAAATACGACCTCAACGTGGCCGTGCTCACCAGCGGAAGCGCCTTCTCGTGCGGCAACCTGTTCCCCTCGCTGATGAAGGACATGGGCTACCTCGTCATGGGCGAACGCTCCGGAGGCGGCAGCTGCGCCGTGCAGAACTTCTGCACGCCCGAGGGACTGCAATACCAGATTTCATCGTATCGAGGCCGTCTGACCACCGACAAGTGGCAGAACATCGACAGCGGCATCGAACCGAACGTCTCCATCGCCATCGGCACCACGCCCGACGGCTATCCCGACTATTCGGCATTCTACGACCTCGACGCCCTGAGCAGCAGCATCAACGAATGGTATCGGCTGAAGAATTAAGCCCGCCGGCGGCGCGTTTTTTCATGGAAAAACAAGGGAAAAAGGCAATTGTAATTGGTGCCTCGTCGGGCATCGGCCTTGAGGTGGCCAAACTGCTGGTTGGAGCGGGCTGGACGGTGGGCGTGGGTGCCCGTCGCGTGGAGCGAATGCAGCAAATCGGCGCTGTGGCCGTGGAGCAAATCGACGTGACGGAAAGCAATGCTACGGCAGCCCTGCAACAACTCATCGACAAAACGGGCGGCATGGACTTGTTTTTCTATGCCTCGGGCATTGGAAAGCAGAACCGCGAGCTGCACGAAGACATTGAACTGGCCACGATGCAGACCAACGCCCTCGGATTCACGCGGATGATTGGGGCGGCCTATCGCTATTTCGCCCTTCAGGGCTATGGCCACATTGCCGCCATCACCTCGATTGCCGGCACGAAAGGGCTGGGCCCTGCGCCTGCCTACTCTGCCACGAAAGCCATGCAGGCCACCTATTTGCAGGCGCTGGAACAGCAGGCAAACAAACGCGGGCTGGATATCAGAATCACTGACATCCGCCCGGGTTTCGTGGATACGGCCTTGCTCTCTGGCGACGTGCGCTACCCTATGATGCTGCGCCCGGAACGGGTGGCAAAGGAAATCGTCGCCGCCATCAACCAGCAAAGCCACGTCCGTATCATCGACTGGAAATACCGCATTCTCACTGCCTTTTGGCGCAGGATTCCGCGCTTTGTATGGCGAAGAATGAAGCTGTGAGCCGACGTTAGTATAAAACTTTATTTTTTGGCTTTCGAGGCCGATTTGGCAGCTGTTGCCTTCTTCGCAGGAGCAGCCTTCTTTTCCTCGGCCTTCGGTTCAGCCTTCTTCGCAGGGGCTTTCTTGGCAGCAGGCTTCTTCTCCTCCTCGGCCTTCGGTTCAGCCTTCTTGGCAGGAGCCTTCTTAGCAGCAGGCTTCCTTTCCTCCTCGGCCTTCGGTTCAGCTTTCTTCGCAGCAGGTTTCTTTTCGGCAGCCTTTTTGGGCTCGGCCTTCTTCACCTCAGCCTTCGGCTCCTCCACCTGCACGACGGGCGTTTCCACCATGGGCGTCTCCACCACAGGCTCTTCAACCGTTTCCACGATGGGTTCCACCACTGCGGGTTCCACGACGGCCTCAGGAGCGGGCTTCGCTGCCACCGTCTTGCGGATGGGACGCTTGCGCTTGGGCTTCTCTTCCGTGGTCGTAGCCACTTTCACGCCAGCCAGTTCAGGGTCGATCATGATGCGTCCGCAATACTCGCAGACGATGATTTTCTTGTGCATCTTGATGTCGAGCTGTCGCTGGGGCGGAATCTTGTTGAAGCAACCGCCGCAGGCATCGCGCTGCACATAGACGAGACCCAGTCCGTTGCGCACATTCTTGCGGATGCGCTTGAAACTGCTGAGCAGGCGCGGCTCGATTTTCAGCTCCAGCTCGGCAGCCTTCTCCTTGAGTCTCTCCTCTTCTTCGCGCGTCTCCTGCATGATTTCGTTCAACTCGCTCTTTTTCTCCTTCAGGGCAGCCTCGCGGTCTTTCTTCAGCTCCTTGGCCTGCTCCAAATCGGCGTTGCGCTCCTCGATTCTGACGAGTGCCTCCTTGATTTTCTTCTCGCAGAGCTCAATTTCCAACGTCTGGTACTCGATTTCCTTGTTCAGCACGTCGTATTCGCGGTTGTTCTTCACCTCGTTGAGCTGTTTCTGATAACGGTCCACGCTGGTCTGCGCCTCGATGATTTCAGCCTTCTTCATGGTCACGGCAGCCTGGAAATCGCTGATTTCGGCCTCGATTTTCTCGATGCGCGTGTTCAGACCGGCAATTTCGTCTTCCAAGTCTTGCACCTCGAGGGGCAGTTCACCGCGCAGGGCACGCTTCTCGTCGATGGCCGAGAGTGCCATCTGCAACTGGTAAAGGGCTTTCAGTTTCTCCTCTACGGGGAGGTCTGTAGGATCTTTTTTTGCCATCATGTTGAGCCCCCCTCTTTTCCCCCAAAAAAGGGGGAGGACCGGACCGGAGGCATGGGTCACTTCGTTAATATTTCAAGATTTGGTGTTTCAATTACAGACAGACAATGGGGTTGGTGTTCGTTTCGGCGATGAACACGGGAACCGAGGGGAATTCGTGCGAGATGAGGTCGCGGAAAATCTCCGTGGTGAACTGCTCGCTCTCGTAGTGGCCGACGACGCAGATCTGAAGCTGCTGCTCGTGGCCGAAGAACTCGTGATAGCCCATTTCGCCCGTCACGAACGCGTCGGCCTGCGCACGAATCGCGTCGCCAAGCATGAATGCTCCCGAACCGCCGCAGAGTGCCACCCGACGAATCGGGCGCCTCAGCAATTCGTTGGCCCGCAGCATCGGAACGCCGAATGCGCGTTTCAGCAAGGCGACGAAATCCGCTGCCGACATCGGCTCGCGCAGCTCGCCCACTACCCCGCTCCACTTGCCATCGACCACTGGTCCTTGCAGCGACTCCAGCCGCTGCAAACCGATTTTCTCGGCCATTTTGAAGTTCACGCCACCCTCGGCATTGTCCAAGTTCGTGTGCGCCGCCACGATGGCCACGTCCTGCTTGATGGCCTTCATCACGGCCCGCTCCACGTAGTTCTCGCCGCCGATGTGCGCCAACTTGCGGAAAATCAGCGGGTGGTGGGCCACAATCAGGTTGCAGCCCTTACTGACGGCCTCGTCCACGACGGCCTCGGTCACGTCTAAACACAACAATGCCCCTGAAATCTCCGCCTCTGTCAATCCGACTTGCAGGCCAGCATTGTCGTAGCTC
>DFHC01000077.1:6370-6686 GCA_002372575.1 bacterium UBA3734
CAGAGGCGCGAATCGTTCAAGGGCTTCCATCACTTCTCGAATCTTGATCATTTTTTCAATCATAGAACGAAAGTTCGCGCCATTAAATAGTTTATCGCTGCAAAGGTACTTCTTTTTCTGGAAATCGCCAAATATTTCTACATTTTTTTACCACTGGGAAAGCTTTGCCTCGGCCTCGATGCGGTTCTCTGTCTTGTCGTCGAGCTCGGGGAAGAAATTGATGCCCGTGAGCCGCTCCACTTCATCGACCGTGCGCACGCAATTGGCCATTTCCTGCCGCCCGCCACGGTTTTCATAGATGAAGCCGATGGCCTTG
>DFHC01000077.1:6772-6968 GCA_002372575.1 bacterium UBA3734
GAAGAAGGCGTCGGGCACCCACACGCGGTTCTGGCCGATGTAGCGTTGCGACGACGAGGCCGTCATCTGGCCGTTGCGCAGGGTGGCATTGCGGTAAATCGGGCCACAGACAATATCGACCGCCCCGTACTCTCGCGCCCACGTGCGGCAAAGAATCTCAAGGTCGTTCCACGCATCTTTGTTCAGCCCGTGGTTC
>DFHC01000077.1:7021-10099 GCA_002372575.1 bacterium UBA3734
CCCGTGGTTCTGCGGACAGATATTCGTGAGCAGGAACGACTGGTTCATGGCTTCCGTGCTCCACTTGTTGTCGCCTGCCGGACACATGTGACCGCGGTCGTAGCGCGAGTTGTAGTAGTCGTTGAGCGTGGCTCTGGGCGCACGCACCGAGGGGTCTTCCTCGAACAACTGTTCGTTGCGGCGAGCCTTGCCGTAGGTGTGGCTTTTGGTCAGGTGCCACGCCACCCAGTTCGGCGTTTTCGTCGTGGCGTTGTAGGAAATCGTGAAGCCCTGTCGCTTCAGGATTTGCTCGGGTCGGTCGGTCAGTCGGGCCGGCAGTTCATACATTCTCACTGCACCCTTTTTCCCACTGGTCTGCACGTCGGTTTCAGCCGTTGTCGCAACAGACAGGAATTCATTTCTCTGGTTTTCGCCCTCGCTCGTGGGTCGCGGACTGTTGCCGCAGGCCGCAAAGGCGATGAACAGGGCCACGAAGGCCGATAAAATCAAGTTTTTCTTCATTTTTTTCTATTCTTGTTTCTGATATTCAAGTCTAAATCTCGCCACCAAGGGAAGATGGTCGCTGAAGCCTCGCTGATAGCGCGGGCCGTTGTAGTTTCTGCGCGGTCGAAGGCCGCCGTAAGTCTCGTCGTCTTCGAGCAGGAAGGGCGCATCGAAAACATAGCATTCATGGAGCGACTCCGCCATTTTCGGCGAGGCAAAAACATGGTCGAGCGAGCCCCATTCGCCCTGAAAGCGATAGGTGCCCTGCGCTCCGTTGGAGCCCGTGGCGTTGCGAGACACGTCGCTGAGACCGCCCTCTTCGATTCGGACGATGCTTTTGTCGCCCGTGTAGGCATTGAAATCGCCTGCCACGAGGATTTTTGCCTCAGGATGCAGCTGATAGACGGAATCGACGGCCTCCACGAGTCGCTCGGCCACAAGCAGGCGATAGGACCTCGTGAGATGCTCGCCACCCGTGCGGCTGGGCGCATGGACGACGAAGACGTGGAGCGTGTCGCCCGTGACGACGAGGCCCGAGACGTAGAGGATGTCGCGTGTCGGACGGGCATCTTTCGGCGGCGTGATGCGAAGCGAGCGATGGCCAAGCGGGCGGAACGTGAAGGGCGAATAGAGCAGTGCCACGTCGATGCCGCGCTGGTCGGGCGACTCCGTCATCAGGTATTCGTAGTGGGCGTTTCGGAGCAGCGAACGTCGCGTCAGGTCGCGCAAAACCGTGTCGTTCTCGACTTCCGTCAATGCCACGAGGTCGGGCAGTCGCCACGTCGCGTCCCCGTCCTTTTCGTGCGTCGCAGAAGGGCTTCCGCAGGCCAGGATTTCGCGCCCGATGTTGTTCATCTTGTGCCAATAGCGCGTGGTGGTCCAGCGGTTGGCACCTTCGGGCGTCCATTCGTAGTCGTTTTTCAGCGAGTCGTGCTGGCAGTCGAACAGGTTCTCGCAATTCAGCGTCACGAGTGTCAGCAGGCTGGAGAGTAGCAGGGAAATCATACCTTCAAGACGACTTTATTGATATTCTGGACTATTCCCTCCTACGATCGGCCAGATACATTCCGACAAGGATGAGGGCCGTGCCAAACAGGAAGAAAACAGTGATTTTCTCGTTGAGCAGCAGCCACGCGAACACAATCGTGGTGAGGGGATTGATATAGACGTAGTTCGTCGTGGTGACCGTGCCGATTTGCTTCATTGCCCAGTTCCAAATCACGAAACAGAACATCGAGGCCACGCAACCCAAGAACAGCAGGTTGATGAGGACATCGGGACGCAGCACGAGCGAGAGCGGCGGCACCTCGGGCACGAGCAGGAAATAGGGAATCATCGACAGCAGCCCGTAGAAAAACATCTTGCGCGTGATGAACACCACGTCGTAGCGTTGGTTGGCCCGAATCATCAGCAGACTATACACCGCCCAGCACAGGCAGGCCGTGAACGCCAGCATATCGCCAAGCGGCGACAAATGGAGCACGAAATGGCCGTTGAGCACGACGACGATAACTCCCAGTGCCGCCAGCACGCTGCCCAGTACCTGCATGGGCTGCAGGCGTTGCGACTTGTAGAAAACGCTGATGAGCGCGGCGGCGAAAAGCGGACACAGGCAGACGATGAGCGAAGTGTTGGTCGTGGTTGTGTGGTTCATCGCCTCGTTTTCGGTCAGGAAATAGAGCGAGCCACCCGTAACGCCCAAAGCTACCATCAGCAGTTCGTCTTTCCACGTGTCGGCCATCCAGCGATGCGACCTCCGGCTCATCGAGAAGAAGAGCAGCAGCACGTAGGCCACGATGAATCGAAGCACGAAAATCTGCGCCGGCGAGAGTCCGTCGAGCAGCAGAATCTTCGTGAACACGAAGGTGGAGCCCCATACCATCACCGTGAAAAGGGCTGCCAAATGGCCGAGTATTTTCCTGTTTTTCCTTTGCACGGCTGCAAAGTTACACATTATTTTCGAAAATCAGCCCTGTTTGATCTCAATATCTCGCTTCACGTTGTTGCGAATCTTCGTCAGATAGCGTTTCATGCCGTCAGCATCTTTCTTTTCGATGATTTCGAGCAGTTCCTTCAGCTCGGTGCGAATCTGAGCGACTTGGTCGTGGGTGTAGGGGTTGAAGAGGATTTCCTGAAGCAGGTAGTCGTCTTCGTTCAAGACGCCCTTGGCGATGCGCATGTGGCGCTTGAAGGTGGTTCCCGGCGCATCCTGATGCTTCATCACGGCGGCAAAGACGAAGGTCGATACGAAGGGAATCGAAAGCGAGTAGGCCACGGTTTTGTCGTGCTCCTCGAACGAGTATTCGTAGATGTTGAGGCCGAGCCGCTGGTAGAGGTCCTTGAAGAAAATGCGCCCCATGTAGTCGCCCTCGGAAATGATGATGGCGTTTTCCTCGGAAAGTTGGCTGAGGTTGGCAAAGGTGGGTCCGAACATCGGGTGCGACGACACATAGGGGTGGCCGCACTGCTCGTAGTACTCCTGCAGGCCTGTCTTCACCGAGGCGATGTCGCTGACGATGCAGTCGGCGGGCAGAATGGGCATCAGCTGCTCGAAGACGGGGATGGTATATTTCAGCGTGACGGCATTGATGACCA
>DFHC01000055.1 GCA_002372575.1 bacterium UBA3734
TCCAGATATTCGTAGGCCCAGATGTCGTGGTTGCCCGTGTAGTAGTGTACCTCCACGCCCATGTCGGTCAGTTCCGAGAGCTTACCCAGAAAACGCGTAAAACCCTTGGGAACCACGTGGCGGTATTCGTTCCAGTAGTCGAACATATCACCCAGCAGATACACGGCGGCAGCCTTCGTCTTGATGCTGTCGAGGAAGCGCACGAGGCGGCGCTCCTGTGTGCGCTGATGCGGGATGGCGAGCGAGCCCAGATGGGCATCGGAAAGGAAATAGATATTTTTCATTTGCAGGAGTTTCAGGAGTTCATATAACTATCAACTGTCAACTATCAACTGCCAACTATCAACTGTCAACTATCAACTGTCAACTATCAACTATCAACTAATCAAACCCAAGTTCTACTCTGGCTTCTTCCGACATCATCGACTGGTCCCAAACAGGCTCGAAAACAAGGTTCACCACGCAACTTTTAATGCCTTCGAGCGTCTCCACCTTCTGCCGCACATCCTCCAAGATGAAGTCGGCGGCGGGACACGACGGTGCCGTGAACGTCATGTCGATTTCCACCTCGCGGTCGTCCTTCACCTCAATGCGGTAAATCAAGCCCAGTTCGTAGATATCAACGGGAATTTCGGGGTCATAAACGGTCTTCAGTACATCCACGATGCGCTCTTCGAGCCATATTTTTTCAGTCTGATCCATGTCGGTTTGAATGATTTAGGCGACAAATTTACGAAAAAATACCGAATCAAGGCGATTTCTCCGAAAATATTTATATTTTTCCCTGTTCGTGGTAGGAAAAATACCGGCCGTCAGTGATGATGACGTGGTCGAGGAAATAGATGCGCATCACTTCGCAGGCACGACGGATGCAGCGTGTGAGGTCGTCGTCGGCCTTGCTCGGAACAAGATTGCCCGAGGGATGGTTGTGACAGACGGCGAGCACGGTGCAGTTGGCCAACACGGCCTCGCGCATGATGATGCGCACATCGACCGCCGTCTCGGTGATGCCGCCATGCGAAATGCGCACCTTCTTGATGAGCCGGTGGTGCTGATTCATGTAGAGCGCCCAAAACTCCTCCACGTCGAGATCTTGCAACTGCGGGTGCATCAGTTCATAGATGGCCGTGGCCGAGCCCAGTTCCTTGCGTTCCTCGGCTTTCTCGCGCTGACGGCGCTTGCCCAGTTCGCAGGCGGCGAGAATCGTGATGGCCTTGGCCTCGCCGATGCCGTTGTATTCGCACAGCTCGCGAATGGTCTTCTTCCCGAGTGTGTTCAGGTTGTTCTGGCAATCGCTGAGCACGCGCTTCATCAGTTCCACGGCAGTCTCCTTCGTGCTGCCCGAACCCACGAGAATGGCCAGCAGTTCCGAGTCGCTGAGGGCATCAGGTCCGAGGTCACGCAGCCTCTCACGCGGCTGGTCATCGGACGACCATTGTGCTATCGTCAGTTTTTCGTTCATTTGTAAAAAGTTTTCTCAAACGCCGTAAACTCATCCTGTTTCAGCACGATTCGCTTCCACCAAGCCTTCAAAAAGCCGAGTCCGTAGCCCATCAGTTGCACGAAAGCAGCGGGAATCGAGAGCAAACCGACCCAAAGGCTGCGGTTCTTGATACTGGAATGGACGAAGATGACAGCAGAATAGAGCAGCAACGGCAGCAGCGCCAGCACGCAGAGGACGAACCCTACGCCCTGGTGCATATTGTCGGTGGGTCGCAGCCCGCTGGCATCGAGCCACTCGCCCGCGACGTAGAGGCCTACGCCCAACAGGAAAAGCAGCAGCAGGGCAATGACGCCCAGCGTGAAGACAGCGGGCAACAGGTGAACGAGCTTCATCGTGCCGGAATGGCGTTTTTCGAGATTGATTCGCGCGATACCACTATTATATACCTGTCGGAAAAACTTTCGGAAGTCCGTCCTGCGCTTGTGCCACACCCACGCATCGGGCAGCAAAGCCGTCTGGTAGCCCGCCTCGACGATGCGGTAGGAGAAGTCGATGTCCTCGCCAAAACGCATTTTTGAGAAACCGCCGAGCTGCTGATACACGTCGCGGCGCACTCCCATGTTGAACGAGCGGGGATAGAACTTGTCCAAAGCTCCCTTTTTCTTGCCGCCACGGATGCCGCCGGTGGTGAAGAACGAAGTCATCGAGTAGCTGATGGCTTTCTGCACGGGGGTGAAGTCGGGGTGGGCCGTGTCGGGACCGCCGAAAGCAGAAGCCCCCTCCAACCTCCCCCCGATAGGGGAGGCTTCTGATTCGTCATCTCCCCTCTCTACGGGAGAGGGGTTGGGGGAGAGGCTCTCCTCCACCGCTGTCAAATACCCTTTCGGCAGCACCACATCGCTGTCGAGCACGATGACCCACTCGCCCCGAGCCCGCTCCACGCCATAGTTACGGCTCTGTCCCGGGCCACTGTTCGGCTTCGCAAAATATTTCAGGTCGAGCCGGTCCTCGTAGCGGCGACACACGTCCTCACAAGGCACTTGCGAGCCGTCTTCCACGATGATTACTTCAAAATCCGTGAAATCTTGCTCGCAAAGGCTCTGCAACAACTCGTCCACCTCGTCGGGACGGTTGTAAACGGGGACGATAATCGAATATTTCATAAACTATTCCTTCACACGCTGCAGATACGAGCCATCGCGCGTATCCACAAGCACGAGCTCACCCTCGTCGATGAACAGCGGCACGCGAATCTCCACACCCGTCTCCAGCGTGGCCGGCTTCAGCGTGTTCGTGGCTGTGTCGCCCTTGATGCCAGGCTCCGAGTGGGTCACGCGCAACGTCGTCTTCACGGGCATCTCGGCATAGAGAATCGTGTTCGTGTCGGCATCGCTCACCACTTCCACCACGTCGCCCTCTTTCATGTATTCCACGCCCGTGATCAAGTCCTTGGCGATGGGAATCTGGTCGAACGTCTCGTTGTTCATGAAGATGTAGTCGGCACCTTCCATGTAGAGATACTGGTAGGCGCGACGCTCCACGCGCACGTCCTCGAGCGACTCGCCAATGTTGAAGCGCTTTTCAAGCACGCGACCGCTGACAACGTCTTTCAGCGTGGTGCGCATGATGGTGTTACCCTTGCCCGGCTTCACGTGCAGGAAGTCGATGCAGAAATAC
>DFHC01000016.1 GCA_002372575.1 bacterium UBA3734
TTCACGGAATTCGTCGGCAAGTACCACATACTGCTCTTCCTTTTGGTCGAAGTTAGCTTTAAACTCAGCCTGTACACGTTCACAGCGTTCCTTGATGTCGTTGACAATGATGCGTAGTTCTTCTGGAATGCCTTTCTTGAACTCAAATTCCAACTCTGACAGAGCCACATTGATGATGCCGGAAACATCGGCCTTGTGTTCGGTGTTTTCAAGAAGGTTGATACGCTCAATACGATGAGTGACCTCCGTGATTAATGTTGGGATGGCACCAAGAGGCAACTTCTTCAGTTTCTCTTTCGTTTCTTCATCGCCAAAAGAGCGTACTTGGTTAATCATGGCCTTGGCTTCAGCAAGGGTGTTGCGTAGTTCATAGAGGCTGTCTTTGTTTTCAACCTCGTCGATTTCCTTGCGGAACTCTTCCAGATTATCGGTCGTAAAGTTGAAAAGCAGGCTTTTGACGTGCTGGATTTTCTCCATCACCTCATCCTTGTCAACCATGACGACCTCACCGATGGGCAGTTCATCGGGTACATCTTCATCGGAAGTTCGATTGAGTTCGCGCAGGTATCTGTCATTTGTAGCATCAAAGTTTTCTTTGATGTTTACAAAGTCCACAACATAGCCATATCTGAAATCCTTGTATGGGCGATTAACACGGGTGAGGGCCTGAAGCAGGTCGTGTCCGTCGAGAGAACGGCCGAGATACAATTTCTTCAGTCGTGGAGCATCAAAGCCCGTGAGCAACATCTTGTTGACGATCAATACATCCACATCCATCAGTTTCTTGAAGCCGTCGATATATTCTTTCCGTTCCATCTTATCACCTTCATCGTGAAGAATAAGCGAAGCCGTCAATGGCTTATAGCCGTAGGATGTTACCATAGGCTCGGCAGCCATCATCATCTGTTCCTCTTGATGCTGAGACACTTTTTCCGCACGGTGGAATCGTTCTTGCCAGAGGCGATAAAGTTCACGGGCTTGTGGATTAGTCTTGCAAACAATCATGGCACCTACGGAATCGTCGGCTTGTTCTGTTCGGAAGCGTCGGAAGTCAGCAATGATATAATCTAACAGAGCATTCAGATAACTCTCATGCTCAATGATTTTATTCCGGTCAATATCACTTTTCTTGACTTCCACACCACCTGCCAGTTCGTCCAAGATGCTCTCTATTTTCTCTTTGTAGATGGTCTCAACAGGTTCTCGCATCAGCTTCCGGGTATAGCCGTCAGCAATAGACTTGTCGTAGTAGTAGGTATGAATATACTTTCCGAATACACGCCACGACTCTCGTTCTTCTTTCAGGAGCGGCGTTCCTGTCAGTGCAATCTTCACTGCATCTTTGTCTGCTTCGAGCAAATTGGCGAGAAAACTGCCTTGTGGGTTGTAGCCACGGTGAGCCTCATCGATGAAGAAAACACGCTGCAAATGGGTGTTGTAATTGCCGTCAATCTTGACTTTCTTCTTGTCCTCCTTGAATTTCTGGATGTTGACAACCATGATTTCAAGTTTACCGCCGCTGTTCTCCGTAATAGCAGTGTTACCGATGTCGTTCATCAATTCGTCCCGACTTTTTGCATTGCGGACGATAAGCCCTCTGGCGGCAAACTCATCCGTTGCTTGTTCCATCAGGTCGATTCGGTCCACAATGAAATAGAACTTTGCAATGGTATTCTTCTTGGCAAAGTAATCTGTCAGGCTTTTTACTGAATAGTAGGCAAGAGCGGTTTTGCCGCTTCCCTGTGTATGCCAGATGATGCCACTTTTCACCCCCTTGTCAAGAGTCTTGCGTATAGCCAGAGAAGCGAACAGTTGTTGATAACGCATTATGTGCTTTTGCAACTCTGTTCCTTGGGTGCCATCTTCCAGGTCAATTTTCTTTTCAACGTATGCAATTCCATAGCGGAGCAGATAAAGGAATCGCTCTTTGCATAGCATGGAGGTGAGAATACGGTTTGTGGGTGTGTCAACCCTTTTGTTTGTGTGATATTCCTCCAGATTCTTGATGACAACACAGTTGCGGTGTTTCAACACCATATTCTCCACATTTTCGGACAATTCGATATATGGGTAGTCATTGACAAAGTGCTTGTCCTCTTCCCTGAATACATTGAAGAAAGCCTTTTCTTTTGCTGTACAACAGTAGAATGCTCCCTGAATGGGCACCCGATTTTCGTTATCGTATTCTTGGTTGTTGGAGAATATCATTAACTGAGTGAGGTTGAAGAAACGCCTGAAGCAGCTTTTACTCATGCGTTTGTTAATACGTTCTCGCTCAGCAAGAATTCCCTCATGATTGTTAGGCTTCTTAACCTCGATAAAAGCCAAAGGCAGCCCGTTTACAAAACAGGTAATGTCAGGACGGAAATTGTCATCGGTTTCCTTGTTTTCACAGGGAAGTTCCGTGGTGACATGCCATACGTTGTTTTCCGGATTGTCAAAGTCAATGAGTTTGATGCCGCTGTTAGCAGACAGCAGTTGATAGAACTCTCTTCCGAGGTCATCATTGTTTGCAATGCTGACAATCTTGGAGAAAAGAATGGAGACCTCCGACTCGGGAATGTCCGGATTTAGCCTCTTAACGGACTCTTGAAACACATCGGCAATTATGTTCGTCGATGCGTCAAGAGACTCTATCTTGTCAAGATATGTATAGCCCAGTTTGCACAGATGAAGTGCAGCAGGAACTTGTACTCTGGTATTCTCATTAAAATTCGACATGCAATTCTTTAGTCATCTTAACAAAAAACCTCCAAGCAGTGCCTCGACAGGCGACCAAACCTTTTGTTACACTACAAGGGAATTCATTGTGTTTTTTGCCTATTGGCTTTTGGCGGTCTTTATCGAGAATATCCGCAACCCGATTGAAGCACGAAATGGATTTTGTCCCATTTGTCTCCTTCCAAGAGACGGATATTGAAGTACAAAGGTAGTCATTTTTACTCAAAAACAGGCATTTTTAATGTTAAAAATGATTTGAGATCAGCATCTCCATCCCCGTTTTCTGCACCTGCATCCCCATGCGTTTGTAGAAGTGCAGGGCTGCGTCGTTGCCCTCCCACACGTTGAGCGTGATGTTGCGGCAACCGATGGAACGGGCGAAGTCGCGCACAAACTCGAAAAGGGCTTGTCCGATGTGCCTGCCACGCGCCTGCTCATCGACGCAGATGTCGTCGATATACAGCGTCTTGATGTCTTGCAGCAGGCGGTGGTTCCTCATCTCGATGAGCTGGCAGAAGGCGTGTCCGAGCACCTTTCCGTCGTCATAGACGAAGATGGGCTTGTGGTCGTCGTCGAGGATGGCCTCAAGCTCTTTTTCGTTGTATTTGGGCGCGTCGGGCTTGAAAAGGTCGGGGCGAATCGCGTGGTGTACGGCATCGACCTGATACAGCAGTGCCATCAGGCTCTTGATGTCTCTTTTTTCAGCTTTTCTGACTACGGCACTCTCGTTGTTGTCGGTTTTCGTCTTCATTTTCATTAAAAATTGATTAATTTGCGTGCAAAATTACATGATTTCCGCTAAAATTCTGTATATTTGCACAAATAATTCTCAGAATATAGACTTATGAATACCATTGCCATCTATACCCTTACCTCCGAGTTGCACGACGAGCAGGCCGTGGCAGCCGTCACCCAAGAGTTTTTGGGCAGTCTTCAGATTCAGTACAACCTGCGAGGCACAGACTATGCCGATTACGGTTCGCACACGCTCGACCTCATCTACGTCCGCACGGGTGGTACGGAGGGCATTTTCCTGCGTTTGCTTCCACAATTAAAGGCACAGAGCGAAAAGCCGTTCTACCTGCTGACATCGGGCAAGAGCAACTCGCTCGCGGCCTCGATGGAGATTCTCTCTTACCTTCGCCAACACGGCTCCAAGGGCGAAATCATCCATGGCAATAGCGAATACGTCCGCAAGCGAATTGACATTCTCGCGAAAGCCGCCGAAGCACGACAGCGGCTGCAAAAGACGCGCCTCGGCATCATCGGAAAACCCTCCGACTGGCTCATCTCCAGCCATGCCGACAGGGAAAAAGTACGTCAGCGACTCGGCATCGAACTCGTGGAGGTTCCCATGCAGGAGCTGTTGGCGGAAAGTGAAAAGTTGGGCGTAAAAAATGAAGAATCGCTTTCCGGCGCACTGAAAATCTACGAAGCCCTGAAGACCATTGTGGAGCGCCACCACCTCGCGGGGTTCACGCTGCGTTGCTTCGACCTGCTCACCGCTGTCCGCAACACGGGCTGCATGGCCTTGGCACGACTTAACTCCGAGGGTATCGTGGCCGGCTGCGAGGGCGATGTTCCCGCCATGCTCTCCATGACCATCATCAATGCTCTGACAGGCATTAGCGGTTTTCAGGCCAATCCGGCGAGCATCGACCCCGACAGCGCAACGATGACCTTTGCCCACTGCACCATTCCGTTGAACATGGTGGAGCGCTACGAGTTGGACACCCATTTTGAGTCGGGCATCGGCGTGGGTATCCGCGGTTTTGTGGCAACGGGTCCCATCACTATTTTCAAGGTTTCTGGCGACCTGCAGCGCAGTTTCATTGCCGAGGGCGAACTCGTACGAAACGAATCGAAGCCTGACCTCTGCCGTACCCAGCAGGTCATCCGCCTCGCCGCCCCTGCCGACATCGCCTATTTCCTCACACAGCCCATCGGCAACCACCATATCATCCTGCCTGGCCACCACAAGGCGCTGCTCAAGGAGGTTACATTCGATTTTGTTTAAACTTTACTAAATTTCTTGTGCGAAATAACGGGAAAAAGGAAAAATGAGTACATTTGCAGTCTCATCAGAAAATCAAGATACAAGCACTAAGCATAAATGAAACCATGCTCAGCAAAGCTACAATTAAGCGTATTCGCTCGCTCGAACTGAAGAAATTCCGCCGACAATCGGGGCTGTTCGTGGCCGAAGGGCCGAAAGTGGTGGGCGATTTGCTGGCTGTGACGACGGCTTGCGAGCTTTTCGCCACGGCGGAGTGGCTTCGCGAGCACCAACGGCTTGTCGAGGAAAAACCGATGAGGTTGGACGGGAAATCGGCTGTTTGGGGTGCAAAATCGGGGAAAACGACAACGGTGACGGAGGTCAGCGACGAGGAACTGCGCCGCCTGAGCTTCCTGCAACATCCGCAGCAGGTGCTCGCCACGTTCCCAATTCCGGCCTCTCCCCCAACCCCTCTCCAAGTAGAGAGGGGAGATTTGATTGCCAACTCTCAATTATCAACTCCCAACTCTCAACTCTCAACTCTCAACTCTCAACTCCATTTGGCCCTCGACGGCATCCAAGACCCGGGTAACCTCGGCACCATCATCCGCATGGCCGACTGGTTTGGCATCGAAACCATTTTCTGCAGCCCCGACACCGCTGATGCCTACGCGCCAAAGGTCGTGCAGGCCACGATGGGCAGCATTGCGCGCGTGAGAATCATCTATCAGAATTTGGATGAACTCATCGACTCGCTACCGCCAGACTTCCCCGTCTATGGCACTCTACTCGACGGCAACGACCTCTACGCCGAAAAACTCACGCCCCACGGCCTCATCGTGATGGGCAACGAGGGCAACGGCATTTCCGAGGAAATCAGAAGGAAAATCAACCGACGGCTGCTCATCCCCCATTTTCCCGAGGACAGAGCAACGGCCGACAGCCTGAACGTGGCCATTGCAACGGCCATCACCTGCGCTGAATTTCGTCGGCAGCAACGACTATCAACCCCATAAAAGCGAATTGGCACGCTCTTTGCTGATAGTATGACAGTATGACCAGTCAATTTTCACCAAAAGTATCGCAAGTTCTCGCTTTCAGTCGCGAGGAAGCCACCCGCCTGGCCAGCCGCTCGGTGGGGCCGGAGCACCTGCTCTTGGGCATTCTGCGCGAACGGAACGAGGCCATCACCAACGTGTTTCAACGGCTCGACGTAAACCTGCAGTCCGTGAAGACAGAACTCGAAATGCGCGTGCGCGAAGACGAAATCAACCAGCCTATCCACACGCGCGACCTCGTGCTCAACGAGAATGCCAACAACATACTGAAACTCGCCGTGCTCGAGGCGCGCATCCAGCACACGCAGCTCGTCGATGTGGAGCACCTGCTCCTGGCGATTCTGCACGACTCGGTGAACAACGGCGCGAAACAAATCCTGGAATTTAACAATATGACATACGAAGACACCATCACTTATTTGCGGGCTCAGACTGCCCCCACGCAAGACGGCATCGGCCTCTCTGACGAAAACGAAGAAGACTACGAGGAGAACAAGTCGGAGGCGCAAAACAACAGTAGCAACAGCCACGCAAGCACAACCACGACAGCCAAGAAGAAGGCAGAGTCGAAAACACCCGTGCTCGACAACTTCTCGACCGACCTGACGCAGGCCGCCGCCGAGGGCAAACTCGACCCCGTGGTGGGTCGTGAGCGCGAGATTCAGCGACTTGTGGAGGTGCTCTGCCGCCGCAAAAAGAACAATCCGATTCTCATCGGCGAGCCCGGCGTGGGCAAGAGTGCCATCGCCGAGGGGCTGGCGCAGCTCATCGCACGTCGGCGCACCTCGCCCGTGCTTTTCGGCAAGCGGCTCGTGAACCTCGACATGACCTCGATTGTGGCCGGAACGAAGTATCGCGGACAGTTCGAGGAGCGCATCAAGGCCCTGTTGAAGGAGCTCGAGCAGAATCCCGACATCATCGTCTTCATCGACGAAATCCATACGCTCATCGGAGCAGGCTCGGCAGCCGGCACGATGGATGCCGCCAACATCATGAAACCCGCCTTGGCGCGCGGCCTCTTCCAGTGTATCGGCGCCACCACGCTCGACGAATACCGCAACAGCATCGAGAAAGACGGCGCGCTGGAGCGCAGGTTCCAGAAAATCATCGTGGAACCGACCACTGCCGACGAAACGCTGCAAATCCTGCATAACATCAAGGAACGCTACGAGCAGCACCACCACGTGAGCTACACCGACGAGGCGCTGGCCGCATGCGTCAAATTGACAGACCGCTATGTCAGCGACCGCTTTTTCCCCGACAAGGCCATCGACGCCCTCGACGAAACGGGCTCGCGCGTGCATCTGCAACATGCCGAAGTGCCGCCCGCCATCGTGGAGAAAGAGAAGGAAATCAATTTCATCAAGGAGAAGAAGCAGGCGGCCGTGGCCAACCAGAATTTTGAGCTCGCCGCCGGCTATCGCGACCGCCAAACGCAACTTGAACGCGAGCTTCACGACCTGCAACAGCAGTGGAGCAAGGGCGAAGACGACAACCGCGAAGTGGTCACCGAAACGGAGGTTGCCAACGTGGTGTCGATGATGACGGGCGTGCCCGTGCAGCGCATGGCCGAAGCCGAAGGCATCCGCCTGAAAGGGATGGCCGACGAGCTGAAAAAAGCCGTCGTGGCACAAGACAAGGCCATCGACAAGATGGTGAAGGCCATCCAGCGCAACCGCGTGGGCCTGCGCGAGCCGAACCACCCCATCGGCGTGTTCATGTTCCTCGGGCCGACGGGCGTCGGCAAAACCTATCTGGCCAAGAAACTCGCAGAATTCATGTTCGGCTCAGCCGACTCGCTCATCCGCATCGACATGAGCGAATACACCGAGGCTTTCAACACGTCGCGACTCATCGGAGCGCCTCCGGGATACGTGGGTTACGAAGAGGGCGGACAGCTCACCGAGCGCGTGCGCCGCAAGCCCTACTCCATCGTCTTGCTCGACGAAATCGAAAAAGCGCATCCCAACGTCTATAACATGCTGCTGCAAGTGCTCGACGAAGGTCGCCTCACCGACGGCAACGGCCGGCTCGTGGATTTCCGCAACACCGTCATCATCCTCACCTCGAACGCTGGCACGCGCCAGCTGAAGGAGTTCGGACGCGGCGTGGGCTTCACAGCAGGCGGAAACGCCGGACTGAGCATCGACGAGAAGGACAAGGAACACGCCCGCAGCATCGTGCAGAAGGCGCTGTCGAAGCAGTTTGCACCAGAATTCCTGAACCGCCTCGACGAAATCATCACCTTCGACCAGCTCGACCTCGAAGCCATCAAGCGCATCGTGGACATCGAGCTCAAAGGCCTCTACAAGCGCATCGAAGACATGGGCTATAAGCTCGAAATCAGCGACGAGGCCAAGGAATTCGTCGCCACGAAGGGCTACGACGTGCAGTTTGGTGCCCGACCGCTGAAACGCGCCATCCAAAACCACATCGAAGACCTCGTCTGCGAGCGCATCATCGACGGTGAACTTGCGCCGGGTGCCACCATCAGTGTCGATAAGAATGCCGAAAAAGAGGAATTGCTGTTGGTGTAAAAAAACTAAAAAATTTTGGTAATTCCCCATAAAAGCGTACCTTTGCAGCCGATT
>DFHC01000082.1 GCA_002372575.1 bacterium UBA3734
ACGAAGAAGGTGGCCGACCGCCTGAAGTCGATTTTCAGCGAAAACCGCAAGGAATACGAGGAAAAATGGGACGATTTGAAGATTTTCATCAACTACGGAATGCTCTCGCAAGACGACTTCTACGACCGCGCCAAGGATTTCGCCCTGCTGAAGGACGTCGATGGGAAATATTTCACGTTCGACGAATACAAAACGCTCATCAAGGGCGAACAGACCGACAAAGACGGCACGCTCGTCTATCTCTACGCCAACAACAAGGAGGAGCAGTACAGCTACATTGAGACGGCCAAGCAGCGCGGCTACAGCGTGTTGCTCTTCGACGGACAACTCGACACGCCCGTGGCGCAGATGCTCGAACAGAAGCTCGAAAAGAGCCGCTTCACGCGCGTCGATGGCGACATCATCGACCGCCTCATCATGAAGGAAGACCGCAAGCAGACGGGACTGAGCGTAGAGCAGACTGACAGTTTGTCAGAGGTGTTCAAGTCGCAGATGCCGAAAATCGACAAGACGGAGTTCAGCGTAGAAGTGCAGTCGCTGGGCGAAAAGATGCAGCCCGTCGTCATCACGCAGAGCGAATATATGCGCCGAATGAAGGACATGAGCCGCTTCCAGAGCGGAATGGGATTCTACGCGCAGATGCCCGATATGTTCTCCATCGTGCTCAACGCCGACCACGAACTGGTGAAAAAGGTGCTCACCGACACCGAATCGGCCACTTCGGAGGCCTTAAAGCCGATTCTTGCCGAACTGAAGGGGCAGGAGGCGCGTCTGGCTGCCATTCGTCAGGCTCAAGACAAGAAGAAATACGACGAACTGACGCAGGAGGACAAAGACCAGAAGGCCGAGGCCGAGAAAGCCGTCAACGAACAGAAAGACAAGAAAAACGCCGTGCTGGCCGACTATGCGAAGGACAACAGCGTGGTTCACCAGCTCATCGACCTCGCACTGTTGCAAAACGGTATGCTGAAAGGGGCTGCGCTCGATGCGTTCCTGAAGCGGTCAGTGGAAATGATTCAACATTGAACATTGAACCTTGATGGAAAATCAATTTACGAGAACTGAGCTTTTGCTCGGCGAGGACGCTATGAAACGACTGCGTGCGGCGCGCGTGGTCGTTTTTGGCGTGGGTGGTGTTGGTGGATATGTTGTCGAGGTGCTGGCGCGGAGTGGGGTAGGGACGATTGCGATGGTCGATCCCGACCGCGTGAACCTCTCGAACCTCAACCGCCAGATTGTCGCCCTTCATTCCACCGTCGGACGGCTGAAGGTCGAGGTGATGGCCGAGCGCATCCGCGACATCAACCCCGACTGCGAAGTGCTGACGTTCCCGCTGTTCTACCTGCCCGAGAATGCCGATGAAATCGACCTTTCGCAGTACGACTACGTGGTGGATTGCATCGACACGGTGAAGGCGAAAATGGAAATCATCCGTCGCTGCCATCGCCTGCAAATCTCTGTGATTTCGAGTATGGGAGCCGCCAACAAACTCGACCCGACGGCCTTCCGCGTCTGCGACATCTCAAAAACGAGCGTGGACCCCTTGGCGAAAGTGTTGCGTAAAACGCTACGAAAGGAGGGCATCGAACATTTCAAGGTGGTGTATAGCGAGGAAGCCCCCTCCCAGCCTCCCCCAACTGGGGGAGGAGGCCCACAAAATGGTCAGGAATCGAGGAACCCCAATTGGAGGGGGCCGCTTCCCTCTTGTGCTTTCGTGCCCGCTGCCTGCGGACTTGTTATCGGTGGCGAGGTGGTGAAGGAGCTCGCTGGGTCTGCGGGCGAAGCAAGCGCTTCCACCTTGTAGCCTAATCGCTTTAGAGATGTGAGCAGGCCAGGCGTAGAGCCTCTGTCGAAGAGGTGGCCAAGCCCAACCACTACGATGCTGGGAGCCTGATGGAGCAGGGCGGGCAGCCGTTGTATCCACAGGGCGTTTCTATCGGTGAATATTTTCTGTTCCAGTTTGCTAATTTTCATGGGTTCTGCCATTACGCGGCCTTCGTATCGAAAGTAGTGCTCGCAGTATGTGCGCGTGGCCGTGAGCGCAAGCCAGTAGTAGTACACATTGTTTACCATGAGGGTATTTGTGTAGAATTTCCTGTCGTGCAGCCCGTTGGCTTCGTCAGCAAGAAATTTTGTGATGGTGCTGTCGGGGCGGGCGAAAACAAAGGCCGTGTCTAATTCTGCGATAGTGGCTCCGAGCGGGCGTGCTACGGAGTCGGCCACATAAAGGTCTATGGGGTAATCTATTCTTTTCAGAGGTACCCCCATCTCGGCGGTCAGCTTTCCGATGGCGGCAAAATACTGTTGTTGAAGGCGTATAGAATTGCGTAGGACAGAGTGCATATAAAAGTCGGGCATATCGAAGTCGTTCACCAGCGTTCGGCGGACAAAGGCGTAGGTGGACGGTTCCATATCGTCGATGTAGGGATTGTGCAGCGAGTCGCAGTTTTCGTAACGGAAAAGGGTGTCGTTTCGAGCAGTGATGGCAGCCATGATCGTACTATCCTGAAGTAGCGGATTAACCGTCTGTCTCAATTTGAGTGCGAGGTCGCTTTCGAAGACAAACTGCCGCACACGGCTCGCAGCCTCGTCAAAATGGGGGATGTTGTGTACGAAGTCCCCTGGAATAGTGTGTACAGTGCCTAAAATGTAAGAAGGCTCGGCGAGGCCGCCACCACTGATTCGGAAAAAGATTCCGTCGGGAATGCTGTCGGTGTCAGTAGAGGTCGGAGTGTTGGCAGGCTCTTGCCCAAAGCAGGCGGTGGAGCAGAGCAGCGCGACGGCGAGAAAAAACCGCAGCAGATGGTTTTTAGATATAGACTTCATCGTTTTTAATACTTCGCGGTGGTCGCTGAGCAGGTTCCAGATGGCATCTTCCGAGAGTACGCCTCGCTTCAGGTCGGCGGGCAGGCGGCCGGCCTCGTCGTCGGCAAAATCTTGCTTCCACGTGTCGCTGCCGTAGTAGTCGTTGAGTTCGCGGATGTCTTTTTGTGCCTCAGCGTAGTCGTCGAGGGCTGCCGAGAGCCGCATCACGCTCTGCGAGGCGCGTTCGAGCCGCTGCTCCATCTGTTTGATTCGTTCTGTTTGGGTCATGTCGTTCATTTATTTAGTCTGTGACTTTTCTTGTATTCGAATTCGAGTTTTTTCCTGGGTCTTACAACGCTACGGGATAGCTCACGGTCAGCTCCGTGAGGTCGGCTTTCGTGCGGTGTGCCTTGATGTTGAAGCCGAGGGTAAGTCCGCGCAGCGAGGGGAAGGTGTAGCTCAGTCCGATGCGCTCGTAGTAGGGCTTTTCAATCTCTTTCGCGTTCTGTCCCATGTGGCGGTAGAGATAGTAGCCGAGCGACATCGTCACCGAGAGATTACGGTAAAAAACCTGATGCTTCAGTGCGAGGCCGAAGGACCAAGGGCTGATTTTGGAATTTTGAGTGTTGAGTGTTGAATTTTGAGGAAGGGATTCGATGTCGCGGACGCGGTCGGCATAGGTGCCGTAGAACAGGTCGGCTCCGATGCCCGAGGCCCAGCGTCGCGCATAGCGATACATCACGTCGGCCTGCAGGGAGTAGGCCATATAGAAATTGAAGTCGCTCGTGCGATAGTCGTCGGCATCGGGCGGCGTTTGGAACTGCGTGAGCTGCCATTCTTCGTTCAGCGTCTTTCCGCCCACGCCCAGCGTGAAATTCGCATAAACGTGCTTCTGAAAACGCTTCTTGCCCATCGTCTCCTGAACTCCCGAACTCCTGTAACTCCTGAACTCCCCATCATACGGCATATATCGCAGCCCCACGACCGGCCCGAACACGTTCGCCCCCTTGTTCGGACGATTCAGCGCGCCGTTGCTGTGGTGATAGTAGTCGATGCCGGCCATGAGTCCCCAGTCGTCGGCGAATCGCCACGTGGCGTGCAGTCCGGCAGTGAAATAGATGAGGAAGCGCGAGCCCGTGAGCTCGTTGTCGATGTTGTTATAGTTGTTGTATTTGTGTTTTCCGTAGCCGATGCCTGCGCCGAGCATATAGTCGAATATCCAGCGGCGATTGCGATAGACGGGGCGCGAGAACGTACCGTAGAGCGTGGCGATGTTGCCCAGGCGCGAGTCGTAATCCACCTCTTCGGCCATTCCCCACGCGGGGTCGGGCGAGCGGTGCATGGTCACGTCGTTGCGGCTGAACTTGAAGCCGAGGGCGAAAATTGGGTAGTTGTAGTCGCGGGCGAAGGCGTCGCTGTCTTGCGGTGCGGCGGAGTAGTTGATTTCTGCCGAAACGGAAAAAGTGTTCTTTTTCTTCTGCCATTTCTTCTGCCACGAGTCCATCACGATGATTTGTCCGGGCGAGAGGCTGACGGTGTAGCCGAAGCGGTGCGGCTTCCGCGACAACGAATCACCGTCGGCTGCATAGGCCGGAAAAAACGTCAAGAGCCCACCGAAAAAGGCTAAAATCTTCTTCATCCCACTCCCTCAAACTCGCGCAAGAACCGCGTGTCGTTCTCCGAGAACATACGCAGGTCGGCCACGCGATATTTCAGGTTCGTGATGCGCTCCACGCCCATGCCGAAGGCATAGCCCGTATAGACGCTGCTGTCGATGCCGCAGGCCTCGAGCACGTTCGGGTCCACCATGCCGCAGCCCAGAATCTCCACCCATCCCGTGTGCTTGCAGAATCCGCAGCCCTTGCCGCCGCAGATGTGGCACGAAATGTCCATCTCGGCGCTCGGCTCCGTGAACGGGAAGTACGACGGACGCAGGCGGATTTTCGTGTCGGCGCCGAACATTTCACGTGCAAACGACAGCAGCACCTGCTTCAGGTCGGTGAACGACACGTTTTTGTCGATATACAGGCCCTCCACCTGATGGAAGAAGCAGTGTGCACGGGCTGAAATCGCCTCGTTGCGATAGACGCGCCCCGGGCAGATGACGCGGATCGGCGGCTGGTGCGTTTCCATGTAGTGCGCCTGGTCGTTCGACGTGTGCGAGCGCAGAATCACGTTCTTCGCCACGTCGTCGGGGCTGGTCTCGATGAAAAACGTGTCTTGCATGTCGCGTGCGGGGTGGTCGGCGGCGAAGTTCAGCATCGTGAACACGTGCAGGTCGTCGTCGATTTCCGGCCCCTCGGCCAGCGTGAATCCCATGCGCTGGAAGATGTCGATGATTTCGTTTTTCACGATGGTGAGCGGATGGCGCGTGCCCAGCGGAATGGGGTAGGGCGTGCGCGTGAGGTCGATGTCCTCGGCCTCGCCCGTGGCTCCCGATGCCTCCACCTGCTCCTTCAGCGCATTGATGTGGTCGAAAGCCTTCTGTTTCAGCTCGTTGAGCTTGATGCCCACGGTTTTCTTCTCGTCGGCAGCCACGTTGCGGAAGTCCGCCACCAGCGCGTTGATTTCGCCCTTGCGGCTCAGGTATTTCAAACGAAGTTGTTCAATCTCCTCGGCGCTGTTGGCCGTCAGGCCGCTGATTTCCTTCAGCAGTGCTTCTATTTTCTCTAACATGGTCTTATTTTTTCAATTTTCAATTTTTCAATTTTTGAAATAGCTCGTTTCAATCTGCAAAGGTAGTCATTTTTTCTCGGAAAACGGCGAAGGCCTCCCCTTTTTTTTCTCGAATGAAGTAAAAAATGCCTTCTTTTTTGCGCGTTTACGTGAAATTTTCGTCACCTTGCGGCGTGAACCAATTGTGAAATTAACGATGCTTCCCGAAGGAAAAACTTGACGAAACCCTTGGCAGGTTCGCATTTTTTTTGTACCTTTGCACGGTTTTGAAAGAAATTGAACCCACATGAAGCTGAAATTAGGGAGAATGAATGGCGTATCGGCGGGCCTGATGGTCGGACTGCTGGTGCTGTTGTGTCTCGTGGGGGCGGGCTGCACCGACCGAAAGGGTCCGCAGGGCGAGGTGACGGAGCAAAGCGACTCCGTTGCGGGCGACACGCTGCCTGCCGACACGATGCCCGACATCGTGGAAGACGCGCCGCTGCCAAAGGCGGTCGATGAGCTGTTCGACGATTTCTTCTTCAACTTCGCGGGCAACCGCCACACGCAGATGAGCCGTATCCAGTTTCCGCTGCCCATCCACACGGGCGACCAGACCACGCTGCTCGAACGACGCAAGTGGCGCTACTCGCACTTCTTCATGGCCGAGGGCTTCTATACGCTCCTGCTCGACGACGAGGAGCAAGACACGCTCTCGAAGATGACAACGCTGACCCACGCCGTGGTGGAGAAAATCCTCATGCACGAAAACCTCGTGAAGCAATACGTTTTCGACCAAATCGGGGGGGAATGGCGGCTCACGTCGGTGGTCAATAGCCAGCTGGGCGACCATCCCTGCGCCTCGTTCCTGCATTTCTACGAGCATTTTGCCTCGGACACGGCGTTTCAGGTGCAGAGCCTGAACGATTTCGTGCTGATGACGATGCCCGACTTCGACGACGATTTCTCGGATGTGACGGGCTCCATCATGCCCGAGCAGTGGCCCACGTTCAAGCCGGAAATCATTCCCGAGGGAACCTTTTACGCCGTGAACTACGGCCAGACTTTCAGCGACGAATCGCAGAAGGTACTCATTGTGCGCGGCGTGGCCAACGGACTCACCTCTACGATGACTTTCCGACAGAAAAACGGCCAGTGGAAGCTTACGAAATTCTCTAATTAACTCCTGAAAATGATAGATTTACGCAATTATAATCTTCTGAAACACAATACTTTCGGCATCGATGCTTCTTGTAACCGTTTCATCGAGTTTTCGTCGGTGAGCGAGTTGCTTGCGGTATGTCGTCACCTCACAGAGGAGGATTGTCCGCTACTGCTTTTGGGCGGCGGCAGCAACCTCCTGCTCACGGGCGATTTCCACGGTACGGTGCTCCATTCGGCCATCAAGGGCGTGGAGAAAATATCGGAGGAGGATGGCACGGTGCTCGTTCGCGCAGGCAGCGGCGAAGTCTGGGACGATTTCGTGGCCTACTGCGTGGCGCAGGGCTGGCACGGCCTTGAAAACCTTTCGCTCATTCCGGGCGAAGTGGGTGCCTCGGCAGTGCAGAACATCGGTGCCTATGGCGTGGAGGCGAAGGACTTCATCGAGTGTGTGGAGGCGGTGGAAATTGCCACGGGTCGCCGTGTTACCCTCGAAAACGAAGAGTGTGGCTACGCCTATCGCCAGAGCCGTTTCAAGCAGGATTGGCGTAACCGCTTTGTGGTGACGCACGTCGTTTATCGTCTATCCACCATGTTCGTGCCGCAGCTTGACTATGGGAATTTGAGGCAAAGCCTCACCCCCGCCCCCTCTCCCGTAGAGAGGGGAGAGTCTTCTTTCGATTCGAAATCCTCCCTTACGGGAGGTTTGGTGGGGGCTTCCACCGTCCGTCAGGCGATTATCGACATTCGCCAGTCGAAACTCCCCGACCCGAAGGACTTGGGCAGCGCGGGCAGTTTCTTCGTGAATCCCGTGGTTTCAGGTGAAAAATACCGCGAACTGGCGGCGAAATACCCCGATATGCCGCATTATGACGCTGGCGGCGAGCGCGTGAAAATTCCCGCCGGTTGGCTGATTGAGCAATGTGGCTGGAAGGGGCGTTCGCTGGGGCGTGCCGGCGTGTATGAAAAGCAGGCGCTCGTGCTCGTGAACCGAGGCGGTGCGACAGGCCGCGAAATCGTAGGTCTCTGTGAGGCCATTCAGCACGACGTGCGCGAGAAATTCGGAATCAAGATTCAGACGGAGGTGAATATCGTATGAAATTTACGTTTTTAGGCACAGGAACCTCGTCGGGCGTACCCGTTTTGGGCTGCCAGTGTGAGGTTTGCCGCAGCCGCGACCCGCGCGACCGCCGTTTTCGCTGCGTGGGGCTCTTGGAAACCGACTCGACACGCCTGCTCATCGACTGCGGCCCCGACATCCGCCTGCAGCTCATGCCGCTGCCGTTTCGGAAACTCGACGGCGTGCTGCTCACCCACATCCACTACGACCACGTGGCCGGCATCGACGACCTGCGCGGCTTTTGTGTTTTCGGCGACCTCAACATCTACGCGAGCCAGCCGACCGCCGACGCGCTGCGCGTCACCATGCCCTATTGCTTCACCGAAAAGCTCTACCCGGGCGTGCCGCTGCTCAACCTGCATCCCATCGAACACGGCCAGAAAGGGCAAATCGGAGACATCGAGTGGCAGGCCATCGAGGTGATGCACGGAAAAATGCCGATTTTGGCCTATCGCTTTGGCCATTTCGGCTACATTACCGACATGAAGACCATTTCCGACGAGAGCCGCCAGCTTTTCCAGGGCGTCGATACGCTCGTGGTCAATGCCCTGCGCTTCGAGCGCGAGCACCACAGCCACATGCTCGTCGATGATGCCATCCGCTTCGCCCGAAGCGTGGGAGCGCGTCGCACGTTCCTCATCCACGTCACCCACAACATCGGCTTCCACGACGATGCCAACAGCCGTCTGCCCGACGATATCCGCTTCGCCTACGACGGGCTTGTCCTCGAAGTCTGATTTCCGTATCTTAAATAAAATTATTTTCATTCGGAAAAACTCAAATAAAATTTTGTTTTTCGCTCATTTATTCGTAATTTTGTCGGCGAAAATTTTTATTTTTGCTTAATTTTCAGGATTATGAAGAAAATAATGACAGCGATTCTCTGCCTGCTGACCACGACGACAGCCTTGGCAGACGTGGTGTTCCCCAAAGTGAGCACCAACACGGAAGAATTTTGGTATTTCATCCAGATGCAGCGCGGCGAGGCCGTGCTGACAGCGCAGGGCGAGGGCCAGAATCTGAAAACCGCCGTGGCTGCGAAAAGCAAGAAGCAGACGCAGCTCTGGAAGGTGACAGCCTCGGGCAACCGCTACCAGCTTACGTCGAAAGGCGGGCTGGTAATGTACTACGAGGGCGACCGCTTCAAGACGGCGGCCAATCCGTCGGCAGGCTACAAGGCTTTCAGAGTCTTGAGGACGTCCAACAGCGAATTTGATGGCTACGAAATCTACGTCGATCAGCTCGGCGCAAGCAGGGCCTACCTGAACCAGTGGGGCGGTTTCGGAGTTGATAAGGAACTCGGTTGCTGGGACAAGGGCGACCCGAACAACCCGCTGCAGTTCGTGGCGGAAGACGACATGAAATTTCCCGACGTGAAGCCCGCCGACGTGAAGGAAGTGAGCATCTCGGGCACGACCACGTGGAAGCCTGCGAACAAGCATACACTGTGGTACAACGCGCCTGGAACCGTCTGGATGACCTCGTCGCTGCCCATCGGCAACGGCCAGTTTGGTGCCACGATTCTCGGCGGCGTGAAGCGCGACGACGTGCAGTTCAACGACAAGACGCTCTGGCGCGGCCACCTCAACGGCATCGTGGGCACGGGCTCCTTCGGCTCGTACCTGAATTTCGGACATCTTTATATCACGACCAATAACGCAGCCACTTCGACAAACTATCGTCGCTGGCTCGACATCGACGAGGCCAAGGCCGGCGTGGCCTACACCTCGGGCGGCGTGAACTACGAGCGCGAATACATCGCATCCTATCCCGACGACGTGGTGGCCATCCGCTACAAGGCTTCGCAGTCGGGAAAAATCAATACGTCGCTGATTCTCTACAACCCGAACGGCGTGACACCGACCTATACGATGGACGGCTCGACGGGTATAGGCACGTTCAGCGGCACCGTTGCGCGTACGAGCTCGATTGGCTCGGTGAAACCCGAAAGCTTTTATTGCCAGATTCGCGTGGTGACCACAGGCGGCAGCGTCACGGCCTCGGCTGATGGCATCACCGTGACGGATGCCGACGAAATGGTCGTTTTCCTGCGTGGCATGACGAACTTCGACCCGAGCAACGACGAATACATCTACGACGCGGCACTCCTGCCAGCCAACGTGGAAAATTGCGTGAAAGCAGCGGCCAACAAGGGCTACGAGGCCATTGCCAAGGCTCACGAAACCGATTATAAATCGCTCTACGACCGCTGCTCGCTGACGCTGACGACTGCCCAAAACACGCAGACCACGCTCAGCCTCATCAACGCCTTTGCCAACAACCAGGCCAACAACCTGCTGCTCGAAGAAATGTATTTTGCCTATGGTCGCTATCTGCTTATTTCGAGTAGCCGAGGCGTTGCTCTGCCCAACAATTTGCAGGGCATCTGGAACAACAGCAACAATCCGCCATGGTACAGCGATATCCACTCGAACATCAACGTGCAGATGAACTACTGGCCTGCCGAGGTAACCAACCTGAGCGAACTGCACCGCTGCTTCACCGACTATATCCATCGTGAGGCTTGCGAGCGTCCGCAGTGGCGCAGGAATGCGAAAGACCGCGCCGGACAGACGAGAGGATGGACGCTGCTCACCGAAAACAATATCTATGGAGCCGGCGGAAATTTCGCCCCAACCTACTACATTGCCAACGCATGGTATTGTATGCACCTCTGGCAGCACTACCGCTACACGCTCGACACGAAATTCCTGCTCGAAAAAGCCTGGCCGACGATGAAGTCGTGCTGCGAATTCTGGCTCGACAGGCTCGTGCTGGCCAAAGACGGCACCTACGAGTGCCCGAATGAGTATTCGCCCGAACACGGCCCCACCGAAAATGCTACGGCCCACTCGCAGCAGCTCGTCTGGGACTTGTTCAACAGCACCCTTGCCGCCTACGACGAAATGCAGAAGCGCAACGTCAGCGGAATACCGAATGTGAATTCTTTCCTGACAAACCTCAGAAACAAGTTTGCCAAGCTCGACAAGGGTACGGCCACCGAGGTGGTGAACGGACAGACGCTGCTACGCGAATGGAAATACACCTCGCAGGCAACCCAAGATTATAGGAACCACCGCCACATGTCGCACCTGATGGGACTGCATCCGGGCTATCAGATTGCCGAAGATATCGATCCCGTCATCTATGAAGCCGCCAAGCAGTCGGTGCTTACGCGCGGCTACGGCAGCACGGGCTGGTCGATGGGATGGAAAATCAACCTGAACGCCCGCATCGGCAATGCCGACGGCTGCCACACGATTATCACCAACGCCCTGAAACTGACGTGGAACACGAACAATTCGCAGAGCGGCGGCATCTATGAAAACCTCTGGGACACGCACACGCCGTTCCAAATCGACGGTAACTTCGGAGCCTGCGCTGGCATGGCCGAGATGCTCATGCAGAGCCATACGGGTAAAATCGTCATCCTGCCGGCACTGCCCTCAGTGTGGAAAAACGGTGAGGTGAAAGGCTTGCGCGCCGTCAATAGGTTTGAAGTCGATATCACGTGGAAAGACGGAAAGGCCGAGAACTTCAGAATTATTTCCGACGGCGGCGAAAAAGCCATCGTGAAGTATCCGAACATTGCCTATGACTTTAACGTGACCGACGAAAGCGGCAATCCCGTGGAGTTTGAAATCATTTCCGACAACGAAATCAGCTTTGCGACCGAGGAGGGCGCAAGCTATTCCTTTCGCATCGACACGTCGAACCTCCCCACTCGCTGCGATACGATAAGCGACGGCGACTATCTGCTTTCGGTGCCCGAACAGAATCTTTATCTGCAACAGCTCACGGAGCGGTCGGGCAACGTGGCGATGACCGCTGACCCCGCTGCCACGGGTGCCGTGTGGACTATCACAGGCTACCAGTCGGCCAACTATCCGTCGTATGGTACGAATAAGGCTTGGGAAAAGGAAGGCAAGGTATATTACATCCGGAACAAAGAGTTCGATTATGGCATCAAGAACCGCTACATGCGCACAACCGTGGTCAATACCTCGACGCTTCATCCCATTTACTTGAACAAGGTGAAAGAACGCTTTGCCATCAGAAGCACCAATCTCGACAACAGCCAAAATGCCAGCGACGGCTGGTATGCCGTGACTGGCGGTGCTCCCGATGCCTCTTCCACCACGCCGCAATACGTCTGGCTGCTTGTGCCGCACAATACGACGGGCATTGAGGTGATTGAACCTTTTGTGATGAGCGCGAATCGCAAAATTTTCGATTTGCAGGGGCGTCCGTCGATGGCTCGCAAGAAGGGAATCTACATTTCCGACGGACGGAAAATTGTCGTGAAATAAGTATATATCGGTTAATAAACAAATAGGAAAAGCAATATGAAACAAACCATTCTCGTCACTGGCGGAACCGGATTCATCGGTTCGCACACCACCGTAGAACTGCAAGAGGCAGGCTACGAAGTAGTTATCGTTGACAATCTGTCGAACTCGAAGATTGAAGTGCTCGACGGCATCGAGAAAATCACGGGCATTCGTCCGGCATTTGAAAAGGTCGATTTGCGCGACTTTGACGCGACGGAGGCCGTTTTCCAGAAGTATCCGAACATCAAGGGCATCATCCATTTCGCCGCGTCGAA
>DFHC01000023.1 GCA_002372575.1 bacterium UBA3734
AAGAATGGCGGAGCTTTAATAATTCGTTGCAAAGTTAGTCTTTTTTTTTGATACCAGCAAATTTTTCTATATTTTTTTTGTATCTGTTACTTTCCGCTACGTTTTTTAGCATTCCCGTACACGTTTCCGCGGCCTTTTCCGCGCGACTTGCCGCCTCTGTGTCCTTTTCCGCCGCGACGTCGCCCGCCACGGCCTGCGCTGGGCTTTGCGGCCTTGTATTCGGGACCTTCGCCGAGGCCGTCGGGTAGGGCGTTTTTGTCGATTTCGCGTTCAAGGAAGCGCTCAATTTGCTGGAAATAGCGCACGTCGTCAGGACTGACGAAGGTGACGGCACGGCCGTCGCGGTCAGCGCGGGCGGTGCGACCAATGCGGTGGACGTAGTCCTCGGCGTCGCGCGGCACGTCGTAGTTGATGACCATAGCGATGTCGTCGATGTCGATGCCTCGCGAGAGGATGTCGGTGGCCACGAGCACGTCGATTTGGCCGCTCTTGAAGCGGAACATCATTTCGTCGCGCTCGGCCTGTGTGAGGTCGCTGTGCATCTCGCCCGCGTTGATTTTCATGCGCAGAAGGGCGCGGTGAACGTCTTTCACCTTGTTGATTTTTCCTGCGAAGATGATGACGCGCTTCAGGTCGTTTTGCTTGAACATCGACTCGATGATGCCGAGTTTCTGCGCCTCGTAGCAGACGTAGGCCGACTGCCGAATCTTTTCTGCCGGCTTGCTCACGGCAATTTTCACCTCCACGGGATTTTTCAGGAGCGTCTTGGCCAGCTGCTCGATTTTCTCGGGCATCGTGGCCGAAAACATGATGACCTGACAGGTCTTCGGCAGCTGCTTGGCGATTTTCAGAATGTCGTCATAAAATCCCATGTCGAGCATTCGGTCGGCCTCGTCGAGCACGAAAAACGACACTTTGCTCATATCGACGTTGTCCATCGTCATGTGCGAAATGAAGCGTCCGGGCGTGGCGATGATGACGTCGGCACCGGTTTTCAGCGCGTTCAGTTCCTGATGGTAGCGGTTGCCGTCGTTGCCGCCGTAGATGGCCACGGAGCCCACGGTGTCGAGGTAGTAGCTGAAGCCTTGCATGGCGCGGTCGATTTGCTGCGCCAGCTCGCGCGTCGGAGCCATGATGATGCAGTTGATGGCGTCTTTTGGAAATTCCACGCTGCGTCCGTCGGGAAAGTCGGCGTAGCCGTCGTCGAGCATCGAGAGAATGGGCAGCAGATAGGCCGCCGTCTTGCCCGTTCCGGTCTGCGCCACGCCGAGAATATCGTGTCCGTCGAGTGTTTCGGGGATACATTTCTCCTGAATAGGCGTCATTTCCTCGAAGTGCATGTCGTAGAGTGCGTCGAGGATATTGTCGTTCAAATAAGTCTCTTCAAATGTCATCTGTAAATTGTAAATGGTTAAATTGTAAATTAATTCGGTGCCTGCCGATAGCAGAAATACGCCACCACGGCGAAAATCATGTTCGGAATCCAGGCCGCAATCATCGGTGGGAAGTTCGCATTCACGGCGAAGGTCGATGAAATGGCTTGCAACAGGATGTACATGGCACTCAGCGCGAGCCCCAGACCCAAGTACATGCCCATGCCGCCCTTGCGCTTGCGGGCCGAGAGCGACATGCCGATGATGGTGAGGATGAACGAGGCAAACGACGCTGCGATGCGCTTGTGGTACTCCACCTGATATTGCACCACGTTGCCGCTGCCGCGGTCGATTTGCTTCGAGATGAAATCGTAGAGTTCGGGGCTCGTGAACGTCTCTTGCTGGCCCTTGGAATAGACGAGGTCGGCGGGTTCCATCATGATGACCGTGTCTTTGCGGACACCGCTCGTGATGTGCTCGCGCAGGCCTTTCAGCTCGCGAATTTTCCAGTTGTTGGCCCGCCATTGGAACTTCGTGTCGGAGATGGTGTCGTATTGGATGTCGGTGGCGGTCATGTGGCTCACGAGTTTCTTGTCTTCAAACTTGTCGAGCGAGAAGCCGTAGCCCCGTTTCGTCGTGTTGTCGTAGTGCTGAATATAGGCGATAACTCCCTTTCCCACTTGCAGTTGCACGTTTTCGGCGGCAGTCGTTTTCTTCTTGTTCTTGTAGGTTGTTTCAAAATTCTGGCGCATGATGTTTCCCTGCGGAATGACGTAGGCACTGAGGTAGTACGACAGCAGCGAGATGAACACGCACGAAATCATATACGGACGCATGAGCCGCTTGAACGACACGCCCGAGGCCAGCATGGCGATGATTTCGGAGTTTCCGGCGAGTTTCGAGGTGAAGAAAATGACGGAAATAAAGACGAAGAGCGCACTGAAGAGGTTGGCGTAGTAGGGGATGAAATTCATGTAATAGTCGAACACGATGGCTTTCAGCGGCGCGTGGTACTGGATGAATTTCGAGAGGTTCTGATTGACGTCGAACACGATGGCGATGGCCATAATCAGGAGAATCGAAAAGACGTAGGTGCCGATGAATTTCTTGATGATANNGCCAGGTTCTCGTTGACGTCGAATACGATGGCAATGCTGATGATCAGCATGATGGAAAAGAGATAGGTGCCGATGAACTTCTTGATGATGTACCAGTCGAGCCGCTTGATGAAGCTGGGTTTCAGCTTCTTCAGCAGTCTGCCGAGCCGACGGAAAAGTTTTTTCATCCATCGGACGGCCTTCAGCCCTTTGCGATATTTCCTGATTTTCTCGTATCTCATCGCCTTAATTCTTTAGATTCTCCTTCCCAGATTCTCGATAACCCTTCGTTTCCACTGCACGAAATCGCCCTGTTCGATGTGCTGTCGGGCATCGCCGACGAGTCGGAGGTAGAACGCGAGGTTGTGAATCGAGGCGATTTGCATGGCCAGCAACTCCTGCGCCTTGAACAGATGGTGCAAATAGGCCTTCGTATGCAGGCGGTCGATGTCGCAGCCGTCGGGGTCGATGGGCGAAAAATCGTCTTCCCACTTCTTGTTGCGCATATTCATCGTGCCCTCGTAGGTGAACAGCATCGCGTTGCGACCGTTGCGCGTCGGCATCACGCAGTCGAACATATCCACGCC
>DFHC01000017.1:0-8235 GCA_002372575.1 bacterium UBA3734
CGAGGTTGCGACGCTCCCAGTAGATGCCGTAGAGGTCGTCTTGCGTATTGACGCCCATCAGGTAGTCGAGATTTACCTCATAGGCTGCTTCATACTGCTCTTCCGTGAGGTTGAGCTCGTAGGCCATCNNGCTCATCAGGTAGTCGAGATTGATCTCGTAGCAGTACTCATACTGCTCGTCGTTGAGGTTGAGCTCGTAGGCCATCTTGTCGGTGAGGAACAAAGCCTGCTGACGGGCCTGCTCGTAGCTCATGGCCTGGGCCGATGCTACGAATGCGAACAGTGCCACAAGGGCGGTCATCATCTTCTTCATAATCCTAATCATTTTTAAATAGTTAATAATTCGTTTTCTTTCTCGGGAGTTCTGGAGTTTCTGTAATTTACAATGTACAATTGATTTTACAATTTCTCCATTTCCATTCCCCTTCCCTTCTGGGGAGGGGTTAGGGGAGAGGCTTTTCCCTTTCACTCCCCGCTCCACGTTCTTTTCTGCTGCAAAGATACAACGAATTACCAACCTCTGAAAAGGATTTTCCCTAAACTGTCGGGGGAATTTCCCTATTTCTCCAACTGACTGTCATCACGCCTTGTTTTTCAGGTGTTCCACACACGCTTCAAACGTGTCGAAGGTGGATTCCTCGGGCAGAACAGACGGGATGAGGTGCGTCTTGTGCATGATGAGGCTCGGCTGCGGCTGGATGATGGTCATATAGACATTGATGTTTCGCGCCTGCAAATCCTTGATGGCCGTTTCCATGGCATACGCGCCCGACTGATCCATGAACGTGACAAGACGCATACGAATGATGACCGTGTTTACGCCCTCGGGCACGTCGTGCATCACTTTTTGGAAACCCGTGATGCTACCAAAGAAGATAGGTCCTTCAAGGCGCTGCACATAGATTGTCTTCCGCATTTCGTCGGTCAGCGTCACTTCATCCTCCCAGGGTTTTTCTTTGTCGAAATCGGCAAGACTGATGCTGCTGTATTGGCTTTCGGCAAGGTCGCCGGCTCGCTTCATAAACAGCACACAAGCCACAACCATTCCGATTCCCACGGCGGTGAGCAAATCGACAAATACGGTTGTGAGGAACACCAATATCAACACGAACGCATCGGAACGCGGAATGTGCGAGAGGTCCTTAAAACCTCGGAAATCGATAATCCCCCATCCCACCGTGATGAGGATTCCGGCGAGAACCGACAATGGAACGTATTTCACTACGCTTCCCAAGCCAAGCAACACGGCAAGCAGAAGCAGCGAATGGACGACTCCGCTCAGTTGAGTCCGGCCTCCAGCCTTGACATTGACCACCGTTCGCATCGTTGCACCAGCTCCTCCAATGCCGCAGAACAAGCCCGAAATGGCATTTCCGATGCCCTGTCCGATGAGTTCCTGATTGCTGTCGTGCTTGGTTTTCGTGATGTTGTCAGCCACCACCGAGGTGAGCAATGTGTCGATTGAACCCAGGCCGGCAAGCGTCAGGCCCGGGATAATGGCCATCTTCATGATTTCCATCCAGTTCAGGCCACTCAGCTCCAATCCTTCCTTGGCAAAAAACGGCATGGGAATTCCAGCGGGAATCTCGCCAATGGTCAGTGCTGCGTCGATGCTACAAAAGAGCGAAACGACGGTCATGACAATCAGGGCGACCAACGTGGAAGGAATCTTTTTGGTGAGGCGTGGGAAAAAGACTACAATCAGAATCGTACCCAACCCCAACAACAGGGGCACAGCACTAACACCCTTGCTCACCTGAGCCGGTATCTGGAGAATCATATCCACCACCAAAACCGGCGATTTCAGCCCCAGCAGCGGGTAGATTTGCTGCAAGATGATGATGACGCCAATACCACTCATAAAGCCTGAAAGCACGGGGTATGGGATGTAGCGCACGTACTTGCCAATGCGAATCAGCCCGAATACGATTTGAAACAGTCCGCAGAAAATGCCGGCCATCGCCATGGAGATTATCACCGCCGAGAAACTACCCTGCGAGGTCGCCCAAGTTGCACTGATGAGCGAAGCGGTGATGACCGTCATGGGACCCGTGGGGCCGCTAATTTGCGAATGTGTGCCGCCGAAAAGGGCCGCGAAGAAGCCCAGAAGCGTGGCGCCGACGAGTCCCGCCAATGCGCCCATCGACGATGCAGCAGGATGGTCGATGCCGCCAAAAGCCTGAATACCAAAGGCCAACGCCAATGGCAACGCGACGATTCCAGCGGTGACTCCGCCGAAAACATCGCCCTTGATGTTATGGGTTTGAATGAATTTCATAATGGCTGCAAAGGTACATGATTTTCATCAAGTAACAGAGGAAGTAACGCTAAATTGTTTTACATATTGTTAATAAACGTTTACCCTCCCCCTGCTTTTGATAAATTTTACTAACTTTCCAATCATTTTCACCATAATCTTCCCTTAGATTCAAAAAAAACACTTACCTTTGCATGATAATAAATTTCAAACAGAACATTCGAATGAAAGCGAAAATGAACACAAGCACCCGATGCCGCTACGTCCGGCCTGAACTTTGGGTGATTCCTTGCGCGATTCCGCCCATCATGGAGCCGTCGATTCATGCGAGAGGCACGAATTGGACCCATGGCGGCACTGAAGACCTTAATTTCAATGGCGGAGGAACCATCTCGCCCACGCAAAATTTCGGTTTCAAATCCGTATGGGATGCCTCCGTCACGGAACTGCAAGACGGAAAACTCGTAGTCATTCCGGGCGACGAATAGGCAATGGAAAGAAAAAAAGTTTTGATCGGGTATTTTTGTAAAGAAAAAAGAAAAGCGATGAACAACAAAAAAATATCGACGAAATTTGCTGCGGCAGCTGCCGTGGCACTGTGGATGACGGCGTGTTCCGAAAACATCGAGACAAGAAGCGACGACTCCACGCAAAACATCAGCATCGGCGTGAGCGTACACCAAGGCTGGAACGACGCCACGCCCAAAAAATCGGCTCCGCAAGCCACACGCGCCGCACAGTCGGGCGAGCAGCAGGCGGTGACCAAAGCCGACGGAACCATCGGCCAGCAGGACGTGTTCCTCTGGTGCGACGAGCTCAACGGCATCAGCGGCAAGGGCCTCGAAGTGGAGGTGAGTGCCTCGACGCAAGGCGACGAAGCCACACGTGGAAAGCTGATGACGGGAACCCTCGGCAACGATGCAGCCAACGAAAAATTCCATAAAAACTTCAGTATCTATGGCGAAAAAGCCCCCGGCGGACGCACGGCCACGTGGCGACACGACAACGAGTGGTCGCTCAACAGCAAGTTCACATGGGGTGACTTCGACACCGACAACTATGACTTCTACGCCATCGCCCCCGCCGACGCAGCCGTCAGCAATGCCAGCGAAACGGGCTTCACCTATACCGTACCCCAGAACGCCACCAACCAGCACGACCTAATGGTGGGCCTAGCCACAGCCAAGCGCAGCGACCGCCATATGTGGTTCGACTTCAACCACGCGCTCTCGGCCGTCAAGTTCAAAATCGGCAACGATGGCTTCAAGAGCGGCTTCAGCTTCAAGAAAATCGAGATTCTGGGCGTTGCCAGGACCAAGACCTATACCTTCGCAAAAGACAGTGAGGGGAAAGAGGCCGGAACGTGGGGAACACCGACCGGCACCATCGACGTCACCTCGGAAATGGTTGGAAGCGGCGTGGGAAGCCTCGGAGGAGCCAACACCATGATTACCAGCGATACCGACGGCACCACCTTCGTCCTCCTGCCGCAGACGCTATCCACAGACATCCAAGTGAGGATCACGCTTGAGGACAGCAATGGAGAGATTTCACTCACGGCCAATCTAAACCTTACCGGCATCACCGAGTGGCTTCCCGGACACACCTATGTCTATACCATTTCCTCGAGCAGCTATCCCAGCGACTACGACTTCACCATCAGCGGCGCAGAGCTGACGTTCGACTACGAAGGAACGCCCGTCGGAACCGACCAGTTCAGCATCACAAGCTACAAAAAAGGCAGCCCCAACACGCCTGTGGCGTGGAGCATCGACGGCTATATGCTGCAAAACGACGACGGCACATGGCCCACCGAGTGGTCGAGCACTGCGCCAGCCATGCTGAACAGCCACGGCGAATCCAGCGGCGTGGGTAGCACGACCTCTGGGGAAACAAGAACCGTGACCGTAAACAAGGACTCCATCGACCAAACCATCGATTCACGCAGGCAAACCGAGTTGCGCAGCAGAAGTGCGAAAACCAACCTCGACCTCTCGCTTTTCAAGACAGACAACAACACCGCGATGGCGCGCACCACTGCCAACTGCTACATCGTGCGCTATCCAGGCACCTACAAGTTCCCGCTCGTGGTCGGAAACACCATCCAAGGTGGCACGCGCAAGACACCAGACACATACGTCACGATAGGTGCTTCAGGGAGCGGAACTTTTACAAATGGAACTACTGACAACAAAAATGTCACTTGGTATTACGGCTACAACATATTCAGAGACTATCTGGGGCGCATCATCACTTCAAGTACGACCTACGACAACCTGCAAGGTGCTCAGACTCCCCTCATCGTCTGGCACGATTTCTACGACATGGAGAACAAAGTGAAGATGGAAGGTGTCATCAAAAACATGAGCATCACCACGGAAGGAAGCTACAAGTTCCTGAACTTCGAAGTCGATAAGGATAAGATTCAACAAGGAAACGCACTGCTCGCCGTGAAAGATGCCAGCGGAAGAATCATGTGGAGCTGGCATATCTACGTGACCGATCTCGACTGGACCGACCCTATCACCACCTACAATTACCGTGGTGAAACCTACAAAATGGCCCGTGAGAACATTGGCTATGTGGCACATCGCTACAACGTGGTCTATCCAGAGCGGAAGATGAAGATTCGCGTGCGCCAAGCCGAGAGCGACGGAACGGCAGAGGTCATCGTGACCCGACAGCGGCACACCAATCCGCGCCTGTACCACCGCGACGTCAAGTACCAGTGGGGGCGCAAAGACCCCTTCCCACAGCCAGAGCAGGGCGAGGACGTGTATCTCACCGTAACCGAAGGCGGAACGATTCCGGTAATCGATACCAGCAACCAAGGAAAACTCTACGATTTCGGCAATACGGCATCACCGCTTTCCGCCACACAAAACCCCACCAAGATGTATAATGTGAATAATACTGGCATGGGTAACTGGGCTGAACCCGATCAGACGTGGCTCAACCTTTGGGCAGCCGACAACGATGGGCTTCAGACTAGTCTCAATTCTAGTACCACTGGATTTTTGAACGACAAATATAAAACGAGCAAAAAAACCATCTACGACCCCAGCCCTCCAGGATTCAAAGTGGCAGTGGGAGTAGCCTTTACGGGAATTCAACAAAAAAACGAGACCGGCGAACTTACAGAAGCAGACATGAGCTACTTCAACGTGAAGGGAGAGTATTTTGAAGGATGGAATTTGTATAGCGACGGCAATCACAGTCATACCGCAGCACAACGCCAAGCCAGCGAAACCTACTTCCTGCCCAACACCTCAATGATCGACCATAGCGGTGTATTGGTAAAGTATGCTACTCCCCCGTCGGAAGGTGGCTGGATATGGACGGCCTTCCCAAAAATGAATACAACCCTGACGGGAAGATACATGGGCAAGAACATGAGCTTCAGACATAATCAAATGAAAGTAGCCCCGCAAAACCAACATTGTCGCGGCCTCTCCGTGCGCCCGATGACGGACGAATAATACGGCAACCGCCCCGCCAATCCAAAAAAAGAAGCGAATCTTTGCTCGATTCGCTTCTTTTTTGTACTTTTGCACACAAAACAGACCCAACGACGATGAAAAGAATCGATACTATCCTGCTCCTATGCTGCCTATTCGCACTCGCAGCACGGGCACAGCAGGATTTCAATCAGAAAGAAAAGCAAGACCTGCTGTCGGGCCTCGAATATAAGGTCGAGGCGCAACTCTCCGTGGCCGACGGCAAGACTCCGCTTTGGCTGAATGCCAACAAACACGGCCTGAGCTCGCTGGAGAAAACCAACGGCTACCTGCGCGGCAGCCTGACTCGTCGGCTCAGCGAAGACTCGCTCCGCCGCTGGGGCATCGGCTACGGGCTCGACGTGGCCGTTCCGATTCACTACACCAGCAAACTCATCGTGCAACAGGCCTACGGCGAACTGCGCTGGCTCCACGGCGTGCTGACCGTGGGCGCCAAGGAATTTCCGATGGAGCTGAAAAACAACCAGCTCAGCAGCGGCTCGCAAACGCTGGGCATCAACGCCCGACCCATTCCGCAAGTGCGCCTCGCCCTGCCCGACTACTGGGTGCTGCCCTTCGGAAACGCCTGGCTGCGACTGAAAGGCCACATTGCCTACGGCATCGAAACCGACGACAACTGGCAGAAAGATTTTACGGGTGGCACGAAAAAACACACCGAGAAGGCCCGCTTCCACACGAAGGCCGGCTATCTGATGATTGGCAACCCGGAGCGATTCTTCCCGCTGTCGGTGGAGCTGGGACTGGAAATGGGCGCACAGTTCGGCGGCACGTCGTATGTGCCCGCTGGCGAGGAAACAATCGTATATCAAGGCAACAACGGACTCAAAGGTATGTGGCGGGCCTTCCTGCCAGGCGGTGCCGACGTTCCCGAAGTGGGTACGGCCTATCAGAACGCCGAGGGCAACCAGCTGGGCAGCTGGATGATACGCGTGAACTACGACGACGACACGTGGCGGCTCGGCTTCTATGCCGAAAAATACTTCGAAGACCACTCCTCGATGCTGATGCTCGACTACGACGGCTACGGCACGGGCGAGGAATGGAACGTGAGAAAGAAACGCCGCTACTTCGTCTATGACATCAAAGACCTGCTCCTCGGCTTCGAATTCAACAAGAAATACGGCACGTGGCTCCGCAACATTGTGTTCGAATACCTCTACACGAAATACCAGAGCGGCCCCGTCTATCACGACCACACGCCGTCTATGTCGTCGCACATCAGCGGTCGTGACAACTTCTACAACCACTACATCTACACCGGCTGGCAACACTGGGGACAGGCGCTGGGCAATCCGCTCTACCACTCCCCCATCTACAACGAAGATGGCACCATCGAATTCAAGAACAACCGCTTCTGGGCCTTTCACCTCGGCGTGAGCGGAAGTCCCACGGAAAAGCTTTCCTACCGCCTGATGGCTACCTACCAAAAGGGCTTCGGCACTTACACCATGCCCTATCGCAAGCCGCACAGCAACGTCAGCACGATGCTCGAAGTGGACTACCGGCTGCCGAAGGGCTGGAGCCTGAAAGGGGCCTACGGCATGGACATGGGCGGACTGCTCGGCCACAACTATGGCGCGCAGCTCACCGTGGCAAAGAAAGGAGTTTTCAAATAATGAGTAATGAGTAGTGAGAAATGAGTAATGATATGAAAAATTTTGCCGCCCTTTGCTGCCTTTGGCTGCTGACCTCGTGCGGACTCGTGGAGCTGGAAAGTTCTAAAAATGGGAAGCTCGACGGCTACTGGCATTTGGAGTTGGTCGATACGCTATCCACGGGCGGACAGCTCGACTTGCGTCAAGAATTGCGTTTCTGGGCCATTCAGGGCACGATTTTCGAGTTGTATTCCCCCGAATTGGAATGGGGACAATACTTCGTCAGCCATTTCACGCACGAAAACGGCACGCTGACCCTCCACAAAATCTATTTCGACCGCCGTGAAGAGGGCGACCCACCCGTAGAGAACGTCGATTTGCTGCGCCCGTTCGGCATCAACCAGTTAGAGGGTGAGCATTTCATCGTCGAAGAGCTCACGGGCAGCAAAATGACGCTCCGCAACGATGCATTGCGGCTGACGTTCAAGAATCAATAAGGGGCTTTCTTAGAATTTCTTTCCGACGGCAATACTCAGGAAGGTGTTGAAGAGAATCTTCACGTCGAACCACCACGAGCGGTGCTCCAAGTAATAGAGGTCGAGCTCCAGCCGGCGCAGCATTTTTTCGAGCGTGTCGGTGTAGCCGTTGTAGAGCGTGGCGTAAGACGTGACGCCCGGACGCACCTGATAGAGATACGTGTAGCGCGGGTCGTGCTCCATGATTTGCTTGATGAAAAATTCGCGCTCGGGCCGCGGTCCCACAAACGACATCTCGCCCTTCAGCACGTTCCACAGTTGCGGCAGCTCGTCGAGGTGGTGGGCACGCAGGAATTTTCCCACGCTGGTCATGCGCGTCTCGTTCTCGT
>DFHC01000017.1:8335-15082 GCA_002372575.1 bacterium UBA3734
ATCCATGCGCATGGAGCGGAACTTCAGGATGTTGAACGGCCTGCCGAAGCGTCCGATGCGCTCCTGCCTGAAGATGGCCGGGCCGCCGTCTTCGCGCTTAATGGCGATGTAGCAGATAAGGAAAAGCGGGGAAAATATGATGATACAAAACAGCGCGACGAAAAAGTCGAAAATGCGCTTTGTATTGCGCTCCAACTCGTTCATCCCGTCAAGCACGTATCCGTTTTCGAGTGTTGTCATTTAGGTCTTGCCACGTAGGGTTTAATTCTTGCTTTTAAACTTAAAACGGAGAGGCCTGCGTTTTATTGTATGGATGTGGAAATATTTTTTAAATAATGCTCTTGACAAAGGCTTTGTAGGCATAGCTGAGCATATATCGGGCCGATCGGAGCCAGGAAAGGTGTTCCACTTGCCGATAGATGTTCCACTGCCACGACACGGCCTTGAGTTTGTTAGACGACACCGAATCCTGACAGACGCGATAGGCTGCCAGTGTGGTTCCCGTGTTCTGTGCGTTGTAGCCCTGCTTCAAGATGTAAAGCCACATGGCGTAGTCTTCGTGGTGGATGTCCTTGATGAGAGCCTTTCCGACCTTGGCCGTATCATAGATGCCTGTCAGGTTTCCGATGACGTTGCCGTGGAGCAGTTTTCTGTAGGTAATGCGCTCCGGTGCCACGACGATGCGGTTGGCCCGATTTCCATGTTCGTCGATTTTTTCATAATTGGAATAGACGATGGCTGTGCGGTTGTCTTTGAAGAGCGAAAGCTGCTGCTCCAGCTTCTGCGGGAACCAAAGGTCGTCGCTGTCTAAGAAGGCGATGAAACGTCCCTGGGCAGCCTTCACGCCGACATTTCGCGGTGCCGACGGCATTCCGATGGGGTTGTCGTTGGCAAGAAGCTTGATTTTCGGGTTACGACTGGCATATTCGCGGGCAATTTCAGCAGATTCGTCTGTCGAATTGTCATCAACAATCAAGAGTTCCCAGTCGGAATACGTCTGCGCGACAACCGATTCTATGGCATCCTTGATGAACCGAGACGCATTGTGCATGGGCATAATCACGGAAACCAGCCCATTGTTCTTGGCATTGGAAGGTTCGGTTCTGATATATTGTTTGTCTGTGCTCTGAAGTGGCATCTGATAGGTTTTAGTTGTTTTCAGTGCGCAAAGGTAGTGAAAAGTAGGCGGAAAACAAAATAAATTGCGATTTATATTAAAAATTTGGTCGTTTCGCAGATAATTTCTAACTTTGTAAGCAGAAATTTCAACTCGATGACAAATATGCGGACTTTTCTATGCTCAATCCTAACGGCGTTTCTAATTGTTTCCGACGGTAGCCAGACTTTCGTTTCGGCACAACAACCCGCAGAATACAAACTGGTTTTCAGCGACGAGTTCAACCAGCCCAACGGAAGCCAACCCGACTCATTGAAATGGGTGCGACACGAACGCGAACCCGTAACGTGGGCACGATGGATTAGCAATTCGCCGAAGGTAGTATATATCAAAAACGGGAAACTGATATGCCGCGCCATCCCCAATCGTAGTGAGCCCTCTGACACGGCCTCGATGCTGACAGGCGCCATCACGACGAAAGGAAAATTCGAATTCCAGTACGGCAAGGTGGAAGTGCGCATGAAAACGAACAGGAAAGGTGGAAATTTCCCTGCTGCATGGCTGTTTAAGCAACACGACCGCAACAACTATGGCGAAATCGACATCATAGAAACTTTTGGTAAAAGAGGCGTAGCCGCCAACGCTGCCCATTCGAAGTTGACATTCAACAACCCACGCCACGGGCAGAGAAATGAGTTTCAGAACAAGTTAGACGTTACGAAATGGCACATTTACGGCATCGAGTGGACGCCCGAATACATCTCATGGTCTGTTGATGGTGAAATCGTCGCCCATTTCCGAAAATCGTCCAATGCAGAAACGCTGAAAAGGGGACAGTGGTCGTTCGACTATCCGTTTTACCTGATTCTCAACCAGAGTGTGGGCAACGGCGAATGGGGCAACTACGGCAACACACGCCAAACCTACGAAACACAGTTCGACTGGATTCGTGTCTGGCAACGAAAATAGCAGCAGAAAGAACTATCGCAAAACGGTTTTCATCGTTTGTCCGGCAATTCTGATTATTGCGATTTCACCAGTTTTCATTTGAGGATTGACAATTGCTGAATGATTGATGGTTACCGCCTCTCCTCGCATCACTCCGATAGAGTCGTACACACGAATCATTTCCCCGTCGGGGGCATTTTTAATCAGAATTACACCATTTTGTTGTTCAATGGTAACAAAATCTGAAATTGGGTCAATTCCCATCGGGGCATCTTCTATCGGCAAAATTTGATAACAGTCTTTCCAATTCACCCAATAAGAAGTCTGAACATAATTCCGATAAGTTTCCACCAAATCTTTCGGCACATAAACCGTCACATTATTAAACCTATTTCCAAAAGTCTCATTGGAAAAAGTTGGTGGTGTCTTGGCATAGCAATAAATTGTTTTCAGATTCGGGCAGCTGTAAAATGCATTTGGTCTTATATCCTGCACATTCTCGGGAAAGGTTATTGTTGTAATATCATTACAGTATGACAAATTGCCATCAATTCTGCTTACATTAGGACAAATAACGTGTTCGTCAATCACTTTCTCATTCACATAAAGGCGCTTTGTGATTTTTGTGGGAGAATCGCCAGAAAAATACATACTACTGCACCATGCGTCAAGATTGTCGGTATAGAGCCGAGAAAGGTTATTACACCCCCCAAAAGCACTCGTACCAACCTTGATATTATAGCATCCCACAAATCCCAAAGTCTTCAATTCCTTGCAATCCTTGAACGCATACATAGCTATCGACTTAACACTTGCAGGTATTTCCACAGCAGTCAAAGCCGTGTTTTCAAAAGCCTCGTAACCTATCACCTCTAAACCATCAGAGAATGTGACAGATTTTAGTTTTTCACAATATGCAAATGCATTATCACCGATGCTTGTCACGGAAAAATTTATAACTATTTGAAAATCAATCCATTACATTAATTAACATGTCGTATAGGTAACGATTTGGAAACGAGCTGAATTACATATACTGTCTCGTTATACACATTTCCAAAGAACGCCTGTTTTTAGATTACAAAATTAATAATTTATTCTGTTACCACAAAAAAATAGACATTTTTTAACAAAAACAAACAACTCACATTGCAGCAGTAACAAACAATCCATTATTGCCATATATCATTTGCACAAAAGGCAAGTCCTGTGATTGCTGTTCCTCCCACAATTCTTCAAACTGCTTTTTGTCAGTTACGCTTGGAGTGTTAGGCAAATTGGGATGTGAATGCCACTCTCCCAAATATCTCACTTGATGATATGTCAATTTCGTTATCTTCTCATATTCCGCAGTTAATCCTTTAAATCCACGAACAAACGACACGGGGCTATGAATGCTGTCCTCTGGGGCTGGAACCATGTAATATACATAAATACTATTATGGTCGCGGTCATAACCACCAAATAGGCATCCGCCCGTTTCCTTATTTAACGATGCGGCTGCCATTGTTTGTATTTCCTTTTCTACGGCATCGGAAATATAAATTTGAATACCCTCCAATACTTCATGACGCCAATTTGTTATTGTCATCGGCAAACTTGACACTGTCCCATTTTCAGCATCAAAGTGCCAAATATTCAAACAAGCTTTCCCAGACGTATAATGTTTCCTTATTTGCTTTGAAATAATTGCCGACAACACACGTACATTCTCATAGTTAAGAATCATCGATTCTGATCTGCAACTGAAAGTATTTGTGCGCACAGTTTCTGTCTGTTCCAAATGCAGAGAAAACCTATCATCAACTATCAGGTTACGATAATAATCCATCTCCAACAAGTCGAGACGAGAATTTCTTTCCTTGTCTTCCATTAGCAATACTACATCATCCCCCTTAGGATTCAAGAATGAGGTACATCTACGGAAAGTGCGTTCATCATTTGCAAGTTTCCTTTCAACCGCTATGGAGGTGCTAAAATCCATTACCAACTCCGTGTCCTTAAATAGACGTTCTCTATCATTTCGGTTTAAAGTTAGAAAGTTTCCTTCTATGGCATTTATTTTTTGAAATAAGATGCCATGATAGGTGTCTTTGATGGAACGTACCTTTGAAGTCATCACTTTGTCAGTGGAAAGCGTATGTCGGCTAAGATTATGCGGTAGTAATATATCACAATCAACTAAATTGATTTCTTCGGAGCATCCTTGTCTCACCCAATGGTCGATTACTGCAGATCCTAGTGTGCCTGTCCCGACAACACTCACTTTATTGAAGTTGTCTTTTATTCCATTATTAATAGCATTTCCATAACGTGAGGTCATGAAATCTAGAAGTACCACTTCTACCGACAATTCATAAAACCATTTTTCAAACGCATCCTTGCTAAGAACATTCTTTTTATGTTCTATATCTTTAGGAAGGCTGTTTGTCTTGATGAGGAACAATTCTTGTGAAGTCTTTTTATCATCTTTGCTTGTCTGAGTGATATAGATTGATATAACTAACGGAAGCGTAGCCTTTCCTGCTACACTTTTTGTTATTACAGCCAAGAGACTATCCGTCAATGAGAATTGGTCTGTTGACTGAACGTCTTTCAAGTCTCCCATTGTTTGGGGTATTCGTACAAAATTGCTTGCATGGATTTTTTCTGTAGGAATACCGATCAAATAGTGAGTGGCTTTACTTTTCTCAACAAACTCCAATGTAGAAGAATTCTTTGTCTTTGGGGAGTACTTAATGTATGGATTACCACCTGAGCGTTCATTCAAAATACAACAAACCTCTTGAAACCCGAAGAAAACCTCTAATGGGCGGTTTGCCTCATGCAATTCGTTTATGCTATTCAGGCTAAACCAACGTCTTATGGAATTTAAGAAATCATGCGCATTAAATAGCGGTCGTATATCAGCAAATGCCACATCCGACACACATAGTGATACTGGTCGTGTAAACGGCTTTGCGTTTGAATGGGGCAGCTCTGTTGGAAAATCTTTTCTAAGCGCATATACTTCTGGTATATCGACGTCTTCTGGATGGCAAATAATTGCAATTTCCTCCTCATCACGTATGTCAAAAACTGGCTCATCAGGAATTTCAAGATGCGTCAAGCGCATTTTGATAATGGCATAACCTTTGCCATTGACATAACATTGTACATCCTTTGCGTAAGGATGTACAATGGCTGCCTTATAGATTGCCTTGGCTCTAAAAAGTTTTAGGTGTTCACCTCTAATTGTAGAGCCATTTGTTATTTTATGATTATAATCTGTCATCTGCCAGCTCTTGGTGCAGGATTAGAAATAGATGTAGCTCCTGCTACCGTAGTATTCTCTTTCAGTGTCTTCCCGTTCTCGTTAATCTTAAACACAATGGGCTGTGGTATATTCCCCACTTTGCTATGTGTCGCAGTATTAAGGAAATGTGAAGAACCGGACTTCAGCTTCTTTATATATTGCAGTTTAGCTTCGTAACAAGGGGGATTGTTATCATCGTTCTTAATCTCATTTGAAGAAGCTATAATATGAGCAGAATTACCAATCTGCTTGTCCAATATGGCTTCCGCAGACGGTTTAATCTCCTTCTTATTGTCAGGTTCATTGAAGAAAGACCAAGAGCAATGATGAGGAGCAAGGAAGATATTCCACTTCAGCTTTTCTTCATCTGTGTTATTGTCAAGTATGTGTTGCCAGATTTCGTGTTCTGCATCACCTCCCATCAGCACGCGGCTCTTGTAACCCGTGTAACCGTCTATTTTAAAACCAAACTGCACAACGACTGAAGTTGCATTCTTGTCGTCATACTTCTTGCTGGTCTCAACATCCTCTTTAAATGGAGCATGAACGAAAATTTCCAACCAAGATAGGCTTGTCCCATGAACATTTGTGACAAGTTTTCCCGGAACATAACAATATCGGCTATCGAACTCTTTATCTTTATCGTATCCAATAATCCTTAGATAATTACCTTTTGATCCTTTAAAGTCTGCATCTTCGTCGTACAGTTTTCTACGGCGCTTGGCTTCTTTGCGAACATCTTCTGCAGGTGCAGACAAGTCATTCTTTAAGCCACGAGGAGTAATCCATAACTCTTCTATAATAATCTCGTCCTTGTTTTTGTCCTTATCATAATCAGCCACATCACCATGATAAAAGTTTCCGGCAAATCCCTTGCAATGATCGTCATGAGGGTGCGTGCTAATAAAAAGATCCACAAAAGGACGTCCCAATCCATCCTTTTTCAGTTCTTTCAGCAAATCTGCTTTTACATCAAACATCACTTGCTTTCCATGACCATCGGTAAGGTCTGCCAATATCTGGCAATCCACTATAATGGTCTTGCCGTTATCTAATTTGATCAGCGTGCAATCAGCGTTGCCTACTGGATAATACTTAATAATGTGTTCCATAATCACTTCGTTTTTAAATATTCAATCAATACTTCTCTTGCATAATAATAACCTCTCTCTTTACAGCGTCGTCCTATTAAGATGATTACAGCTAGGGCAATTAACCACGCCCACCATAAGTCGTAAAACTTAGGCATGATAATACTAGCTGATACTATGGCAAGAGTTAACATAACGCGAGAAAAGGCATATTGTGCATTGAAATCTGGTACGCGAGTCTTTTCATTCGAATTTGAGTAAGACATAGCTTTGCCAAACATTTTTCCTTCGCAGGC
>DFHC01000004.1:0-742 GCA_002372575.1 bacterium UBA3734
GCTGCCGAGGTCGCGCATCAGCTGAGCCGTGAGTTTCGTCATATATGCCATTTTGCCGAACGCTTTCGTGTAGGTCAGGCCGTGATACGAGTCGTCGGGCGTGGTGAGGCCGGGGAATTTATTCAATGTTGAATGTTGAATGTTGAATGTTGAATGTTCACCGCTATGCGTGCAGTTGTCCCAGTCGAAATTTCCGCTATCGACAATGCATCCGCCCACCTGCGAGGCGTGTCCGTCCATGTATTTCGTGGTCGAGTGGGTGACGATGTCGGCACCCCATTCAAACGGACGGCAGTTGATGGGCGTCGGAAACGTGTTATCGACGATGAGCGGAACGCCGTGGCTGTGGGCTATGCGGGCGAATTTCTCGATGTCGAGCACGCGACAGCCCGGATTCGACACAGTTTCGCCGAAGAGTGCCTTCGTGTTGGGTCGGAAAGCCTTTGAAATTTCCTCGTCCGAGGCTTCCTGATTCACGAAAGTGCAGTCGATGCCGAGTTTTTTCATCGTCACGGCGAAAAGGTTGTAGGTGCCGCCGTAGATTTCAGCAGCTGCAACGAAGTGGTCACCAGCCTCACAGATGTTAAAAAGGGCATAGAAATTGGCCGCCTGCCCGCTCGAAGTGAGCATTGCCCCTACTCCACCCTCCAAGGCGGCGATTTTCCGCGCCACGGCTTCATTGGTGGGGTTCTGCAGACGGGTGTAGAAATAGCCCGCTTTCTTCAGGTCGAAGAGGTCGGCC
>DFHC01000004.1:791-1919 GCA_002372575.1 bacterium UBA3734
GTCGAAGAGGTCGGCCATCTCCTCCGTGTTATCGTATTTGAACGTCGTGCTCTGATAAATCGGCACGATGCGCGGCTCACCGTTTTTCGGCTCCCAACCCGCCTGCACGCAGAGGGTGGCTAAATGTTTGTTGTTTTTTTTCATCGTTTTTTTTTCTCAAATATTCTAAAAATTTTCTCGTACCTCCGTACCCCCGATATTCATTCCTCCAAACAGCGGTCGAGCTCCTTTGAAATCGCGTCTTTGTCGAGGTTTTGCCCGATGAACACGAGTTTCTGCATTCGGTCGCCATAGCGGTCGTCCCAGTCGCGCTGCAGGCCCGGATTCTGCTCCTTGAAGAGCTGCAGCTCGTTTTCGGGCATCGTGGCGTACCATTGTCCGGCATTGCGAATGCTCACCTGCTTTCCTGCCTGCTCGAAAACGTAGCACATTTCGGGCTCGTCGTGGAACCAGCAGATGCCTTTCGTGCGAATCACGCCCTTCGGCCAGCGTCGCGCCACAAACTCGTCGAAACGACCCAGATTGAAGGCCGCGCGACGGTAATAGACGAAAGTGCCGATGCCGTATTCCTCGGCTTCGCCCTCGTCGTGGTGATGATGGTGATGATGGTGATGGCCGTGGTCGTCATCATCATGGTGGTGATGCTCATGGTCGTCGTCATCATGGTGGTGATGGTCGTGGTCATCATCATGGTGACCTTCTATTTCGCTAATCCACGCAGCCGAGGTCGCCACGCTGTCGAAATCAAACATCCCCGTGTGTAGAATCTTCTCGAAATCCACGTCGCAATAGTTCGTTTCGATGATTTCGGCCTTGGGCTGCAGTGCGCGGATGATTTTTTTCGTGCGATCCAGCTCCTCCGCCGTCACCTCCGCAGCCTTGTTGAGCAACACGATGTTGCAGAATTCAATCTGCTGGATGACGAGGTTTTCAATGTCTTCCTCGCCTATGTTCGGACGCAGCAGCAGGTCGCCGCCGGCAAACTCGTCCTTCATCCGCAGCGCATCAACCACCGTCACGATGCTGTCGATCACGGGCTCGCCGTCATAGACGTATTCCAAGCCCATCGTGGGCATCGAACAGATGGTCTGGGCGATGGGTGCAGGCTCGCAGATGCCGCTGGCCTCG
>DFHC01000004.1:2050-7517 GCA_002372575.1 bacterium UBA3734
CAGCGTGCAGCAGATGCAGCCGTTTTGCAGCGCCACCAAACTCTCGTCCTTCTGTCCCACGACACCACCCTTTTCAATCAGGTCGGCATCGATGTTCACCTCGCCAATGTCGTTCACGATGACAGCGAAGCGAATGCCGCGCTCGTTGGCCAGAATGCGGTTCAACAACGTCGTCTTTCCGCTGCCCAAGTAACCCGTGAGCAGCAATACGGGAATTTTCTGAATATCCATCTTTTTATTTGACAATTTTTCGATTTTACAATTTCACAATTTTCTATTTAAGCCGCAAAGTTACGAAATAAACGAACAACGCACAAAAAATGCACCGAAAAAGTTTGCAAAAACAAGATTTTATCTTATCTTTGCAACATGAACGAGATGGAAGTCATCCAAAGCAAAATCTACGAGCTGCGTGGCCAGCGCGTGATGTTTGATATTGCCGAATACCATTTCTACATCACAGGCCATCAGGGAAACATCCGCGTGGTTGCCAACCAAAATGGCGAATTAGAGCAAATGAACCACTACTACCCCTACGGCGGCCTGATGGGCGAAAGCACTGGCAGCGACGCGCAGCCCTACAAATACAACGGCAAGGAGCTCGAAGCAATATTAAGATTATTTGTACAAATCATTTGATTTATCTGCAAATGGAGAAAGTTAAAAATAAAACTTTTGGGATTGTAGATAATCTAACAAATGGCTATTAATAAAAACAAAAGAAGAATATGAAGAAAATCATCATCTGTGCAATCTGCAGTTTCACGTTGGTCGGACATTGTCATGGTGGATATGACTACAAAATAGAAGAACTACAGCATAAGTCTCTTGCATATTCAGAATTACCTGAATGTGTGAGAACAGTTTTGTCTGTGGCTTCTTTATGCAATACTTCAGCTAAAGATCTTTTATTTGTAAATCCCACTGATAGCTTATATTTTCGCTTTGAAATCATTAAAACGATTACAGGTCCATGGATTGATTACTGTAAGTTAACGGATATTGATAAAGGAATTGCTTATAGAATAAGGTATAATAGTCCGTTACCTTGTATTATATACAAAAAACAAAAAAAAATGTATATCCCAGAAAGGTATAACATTTTTAGTGGGAGTAATTATGAGACATGTATGTACACAGAATACGAAATGAAATGAAACGGAGATACTTGACATATTATGAACGCATCGAACACAGCTTCCCTGGTAACCATAAGGATGAGCAGTTATTCTCGGAGTGGGAGATGCCATGGGACGAGTTCGCGGCGCAGGCCACCCCGTTCATCTGCATCATGCCGATTCTTTTGTCTTTGATTGCAAGCGCCCAGAAGTTCGCCCAGTTCAACATTAACCTGCCTGCCTTTGTTCTTTCTCAATGTGAGAAATAAGCCCCTCCCATTTGAGAAAGGCAAAGAGAGAGAAAACACTACTTTTCCCCATACTGCCTCATCAGGCTATACGCATCGTAAAGACCGAGTTCGCCAGCCTTGCTGAGGTTTTTGATGCCTTCGGCCTTGTCGCCGGCGAAAATGCGGGTCAGGCCGAGGTTGAAATAGGCTTCGGCCACACGCGGGTTGAGTTTCAGCGCTTTTTCGAAGCCTTCCACAGCAGCGGTGTAGTCTTTTTGGTGGGCCTTCAGCGTCGCCATATTGTATTGCAGGAGGGCGTTGTCGGCATCGTTTTGCAGGGCTTCTTCGAGGTCGTTTTCCACGCGCTTGGCGTTCAGCAGCTTCTCGGTGCCGCCGTAGTCGGCCAGTTCGTGCAGGCAGAACGCCCGCTGCCAGTGCGCCAGAACCGACGTGGAGTCGATGGCGAGATAGTCGTCGAGGTCGTTGATGGCTTCGGCGAAATTGTGCGTGGTGGCGTGGGCTACAGCGCGTTGCAGTAGCAGTCCGAGGGCGGTTTTAACGTCGCGCGAGGCACTGATGGCGTGACTGATGGAGTCGATGACGGCGAAAATCGTGTGCGTCGAGGCCTCGTCGAGTGTGCCGGGCCTACAGACGACATAAATCGCGCGGCGAGGCTTGTATTCGTGGACGAAGTGCTCGAGCGCATTGTCGTGAACCTGCTGGTCGTTCACGCCCGCACGACTGGGCATCAGCGAGAGCGAGAACATGGGCAGGAGCTCGGTTTCCACCTTGCGGTTCTGCACGGAGCCGCGGTAGTCGTTCTTGTACTGCGGCGTGGTCACCTCGTCATCGACCACCACCCACTGGTCGTATTTCTCCACATCGACATCGCTCAATTTTCGCATTTCGCGCAACTTATTCTTGCTCCAGCGCTGCTGAATGCCGAGGTGCTTGTCTAACTGCGCCTTCGTGACGCGGAACTCGTCTTGCTCGGCCTTGGCCGTCTGCCCCAGCCGACGGTAGCACTGCGCCCGCGCCAGCAGTCCGGCCCAGAAATTCGGGAAGGTTTCGATGACGCGCGAGTAGTCGGCGATGGCAGCGCGATAGTTGCCCGTGCGGTCGAGCAGCAGGGCGCGGTTGTAGAGTGCCTGCAGGTTGTTCGGCTCGTGGCGGAGCACGAAATTGAAGTCGTCGATGGCGCGGTTGTCGTCGCCGAGCTGCTGTCGGAGCAGGCCACGATTATAGTGCGAGAGGAAATTGTCGGGGTTCATATCGATGGCGCGGTCGTAGTCTTCCATCGCCTGCCGCAGGCGGTTCAGATTCACGCGCACCATCGCGCGATACATGTAGTTATTGACCACGCGCGGCTGGTAGTGGATGGCCTTCGTGAAGGCGGAGTCGGCCACCGCCCAGTTCTTGCGCTGCATGTTGAGTCGGGCCAGAATCGACCACGCGCTGCCGTCGTAGGGGTTGCGCTCCAGCGTGCGGTCGAGCCACAGCAAGGCCGTCGTCGTGTCGTTTTCGCTCAGGTAGAGCTCCGTCTGCAGCGCGTATGCCATGTTCATGTCGGGCCAGCGTTGCACGATGTACTCCAAATCGGCGTGCGCCTGCTCGTTTTCCTTCTGGTAATAGCGGCAATAGGCGCGGTTGAACCAGTAGCCGCGCTCGTCGGGACTGAATTTCAGGGCCTGCTCGTAGTCGCTGATGGCCTCCGCGTACTTTTTCTGCCGGATGCGCGTCTCGGCGCGGGCGGCGAAGATTTCGTGTACGTAAGGGTTCAGCTCAATGGCTTTGTTGAAGTCGCTCTCGGCTCCGATGTGATCGTCGAGCTGCAGTTTGCAGATGCCGCGATAGTACCACGGCTCGTAGAGATAGGGCTTGACGGACAGCACGTTGTTGAAATGCTGGATGGCCACGACGAAATCGTGGTTGCTCAGCGCGATGCGGCCCGAAATGATGAGTCGGTCGGTGTTGTATTGGGCGAAGGAAGTGAAAAGTGAAAGGTGAAAAATAAAAAATATTGACAGAAAACGAAGCCGCCACCCTACGAGGGCGGGGAGCCATTTTCCCAATCGGTTGCGGTTCTTCTTCATTTTCGAAAGGATTATCTCCCCTCTCCCTTCGGAGAGGGGGACAGGGGGTGAGGCCTCACTTCCTCACCGCCTTCGTGCGATACTTACACTGGTAGCGCCCCTGCTGCAGGGCTTTCAGCTTGTTTTTGATGAGCTGCTTGCGAAGCGGCGAGATGCGGTCGATGAACATTTTAGCATCGAGGTGGTCGAACTCGTGCTGCATCACGCGGGCCAAGTAGCCGTCAATCCATTCGTCGTGCGGCTGAAACTGCTCGTCCACGTACTGCACGCGGATGCGCGTGTGGCGCGTCACGTTCTCGCGAAGCCCCGGCAGCGACAGGCAACCTTCCTCCATCGTTTCCGTCGGCGACGACTCGTCGATTTCCACGATGTGCGGATTGATGTAGGCTCGCCGAAAGTCCTTGTATTCGGGCAGGTCGTCGCTCAGCACGTCGAGGTCGATGACCGCCAGCCGTATGTTCTTGCCGATTTGAGGCGCGGCCAGTCCCACGCCCTCCGAAGCTGTCAGCGTCTCGAACATATCGGCAATGAGCTGCTGCAGATTGGGATAGTCGGGGCCGATGTCTTCCGACTCCTTGCGCAAAACGGGTTGGCCGTAGATATAAATAGGTAATATCATTTACAATTTGACAATTAGACGATTTGACAATTTCCCCTTTCCCTTTTGGAGAGGGGTTAGGGGAGAGGCTTTCTTCTCGATTCAAGAAAGTCTTGCAGGAGAATCGTGGCACTCACTTCATCGACGAGAGCCTTGTCCTGACGGGCTTTCCGCTTCAGTCCGGCGTCGATCATCGCGCGATGCGCCAACACCGAGGTGAAGCGCTCGTCGTAGTACTCGACGGGAATGGTCTGATGCTTCCGCCAGCGGTTCACGAACTGCTGCACCCGCGCCAAGTTCTCGCTCGGCTGTCCGTTGGGTTGCCGCGGCTCGCCCACCACGATGCACTCCACGGGCTCGCGAGCGATGTAGCTCACCAGAAAGTCGTAGAGCTCAGATGTGGAAACAGTCGCCAATCCGCCAGCAATAATCTGTAGCGGATCGGTGACTGCTATTCCCGTGCGTTTCTTGCCGTAGTCGATGGAAAGAATTCTCAAACTCCTGACTCCTGACTCCTTAATTATTTATTATACAGCAGCCAAGCATCGGGGTATTTCGAGCGGAAGGCATCGCGCGAGCGGGCGGCGTCTTCCTTGCGGTCGAAGGTAGAAGCGATGACACGGAAGAGTCCGCGCTCGTTGTTCTTCGCAATCTGGGCATCGTAGCCTGCGGCCTTCAGCGTGTTCTGCAGTCCCTGAGCATTAGCCTGGACGGAGAACGAACCCACAACCACACTGTAGTTCTTCAGTCCCGAACCGCTCACGAGCGACACGCTCTCGGTGCGATAGGTGGCGTTGTCGTAGTTATCGACCGTCTGCGTCTGCGGCGTGGTGGGCGTGAGCGGCGTCACCACGGGCGTCTCGGTTTGCTGCACGGTGCTGTTCGTGGCGAGGTTGGCCTCGGCTTCGGCGGCCTGCGCCTTGTCGTAAGCCTTGCGATAAGCGCTTTCCTTGGAACCACAACTTGCCAATGTCAAAACTGCGCATAATCCTGCGCTCAAAATCAATGATTTTTTCATAACTTTTTTGGTTTTATTAATCGATTAAACTTGTTTGTCTGAATTGACAGGGCGAAGTTACGAAATATCTGCCGAAAATCGTTCAAATCTTCGCATAAAGTTTGTTAAAACGCGCAAATCGAGCCATTTTAACAAAAAAACGCACACTTTTTTTGTCTTTTTCGCGATTTTTTCCTACATTTGCGATGTCATTTCAGACAACTGCGGTCGGCAACGCTCGCAGAGCATTATTTTACGAATCAAATTATTAAACAGACAGTAACATGAAAACAGTAGGTTATTTTGGCGCATTCATCGGCGGAGCTATCGCCGGCGCCGCGCTCGGTCTGCTCATGGCTCCCGAGAAGGGTACGGAAACGCGCACGCGCATCACCGATGCCGTGGAGGATTTCTGCAAGAAGCACAACATC
>DFHC01000004.1:7610-9278 GCA_002372575.1 bacterium UBA3734
CCTCGTCGATGACATCAAGGAGGCCGCTGCCGACGTGGTTGAGTAAGTTCAAAGAACCGAAAAAACGCAGGCGACTTTGTTTTCCAACGACCAAAACATCGAGACCATCGGCCAGCTGGCCGAGGCCGTGAAGCACTATGTCGGGCTACAGCGCGAATACATCAAGCTCGACGTGATTGAGAAGGTGGTGAGGCTCATCACCGCCATCACGCTGACGCTGGTGCTGGCGCTGCTCGTCATCATCTTCCTCATCTACTGCTCGTTTGCCGTGGCCCATGCGCTGGCTCCCGCCGTGGGGCTGGCCGCAGCCTTCGGCATCGTGGCGGCGTTCTACCTGATTGTATTGCTGCTCGTGGTGCTGTTCCGCAAAAAGTGGATTGAGCGCCCTGTGGTCAGGTTTTTGGCAAGTTTGTTAATGGAGAAATAAGCGATGAACACCACGAATACGCCCACCGGCGCGGCCTATCGCTCGCTCGACGAAATCCGCGACCAGAAAGACCGCCTGCTCGACGAAATCCGCCGCGACGACCAGCAAATCAAGACGCTCTGGGGAAGCCTGTTTGCCAAGCCGGAACCGAACTTCGCCCTCACGCCCTCGAAGCGCATCGGCTCGCTGGTGTCGAACGGTGCCGCCATTTTCGACGGCATCTTGCTCGGGTGGAAGCTCTATCGGAAGTTCCGGAAGAAACGGTAGTTTTTCCGCTGCCACGACGCGAGTATTCTTCATAAGAAAGGCGCGAAACCATCGAGTTTCACGCCTTTCTTGCTTGTGTCGAAGTTACTTTTTCCAAAATCTTGCCGTAATGTCCGTAAGTTCGCCGTCGGCAGCCACTTTGTAGAGCCGCTGGTTGGTCGTGGGCTTCGAAAGCGAGCCGAGGTGGGCGATGTAGGGACCGATTTTGATGTAGTCGAAGTGTTGCCTCGTGATGCGGGGCGAGATGCGGATGCGCCCGCTGTACCACGCCACGCGATAGCGCGGATGCCGCTCGCGGATGTAGCACGCCAGCCGATCAACCGTTTCGGGCTCGGCATCGCCACCCATCAGCGCGATGCAGGTGATGTCGGCTCCGAACTCACTGACGAAGGCGTCGATGGCGGCCTCGTCGAGCGGTTCTCCGATGTCCTCGGCCAGGTAGGAGCTGTGGCAGCCCGGACAATGGCACGGACAGCGCGAGATATTGACGGAGAGCGTCGTCTCGTCAGGGATTTCCTGAAAGACGACGCCTGTGTTTACGTATTTCAGCATTTCTTTTAAAGGCTTTTAAGGTCTTTAAGGGGGAATGAAGGGGCTTTAGGCCTCAACCAACGTCAGCTTCTCCTTTCCGGCATAGAAGCGGCGGTGCTCCTCCTGCTGGCGTGCTTGCGAGAAGTTCGACACACGCTTCAGATAGCCGATGATGCGGGTCATGTAGTCGATGTTCTTCGAACCACACTTCGGACACTCGTGCAGGTAGCGCTTGTCGATGTGGCCACAGTCGTTGCAGAGCGTGTTGGGGATGTTGAACGTGAAGTAGTTGCAGCCTTCCTTCGCGGCCACGGCGAGCAGCTGGCGATACTGCGTCTTCGAGAGATGCTCCTCGAGGTTCATGTGCAACGCCGAGCCACCCGTGAGGTGCTGGATGTAGGGTGCGCCGTGGAGTTTGAACTTGTCGATGATGTTGAGCGACT
>DFHC01000001.1:0-7556 GCA_002372575.1 bacterium UBA3734
ACAAAAAGAATCATTCTTTTTTTATGCCGAGATGCCGTAACTTATCTAAAGTTACAATAAACCGAGCGCAGAACAAAAGAATTATGGGTTTTGTATCATGGTTTGAGAAAAAATATGTACCTTTGTCAATATGAAGATGATGAAGATTGTTTTGGCGATTGACTCGTTCAAAGGCTGTCTGACCTCCGCAGAGGCTAACAGAGCGGCTGCAGAGGGAATTCTCAGTGCTTGCCCTGAGGCTGAGATTGTGCAGGTGCCTGTCAGTGATGGTGGTGAAGGCTTTTTAGAGGCTTTCCATGCGGCTATAGGTGGTGAGATGACGGAGGTTGTGGTGAGGGATCCGCTGATGCGACCCGTCACTGCGAAATATCTGTTGCAGGGCGAGACGGCCGTGATAGAGATTGCTCAAGCCAGCGGTCTGACCTTGCTGACGAACGAAGAGCGGAATCCGATGGTGGCCACGAGTTATGGCACTGGCCAGTTGGTGGCCGACGCTGTCAAAAACGGCGCAAGTCACGTCATTGTAGGACTGGGCGGAAGTGCCACCAGCGATGCCGGTATTGGAATGCTCCATGCGCTCATCGATGCCTTTGCCCGTGGTGGACAGTGGGACGACATTCAAGAGCTGAAACGGGTTCGCTTCACCATTGCTTCCGACGTAAAGAATCCGCTGTATGGCGAACATGGTGCCGCCCACGTTTTCGCACCACAAAAAGGAGCCACTCCCGAAATGGTGGCCAGACTCGATGAGCGAGCCAGGAAGTTTGCCGAAGTTTCAGCCACGCATTTCGGTTACGACCGTTCGCAAATGCCTGGGGCAGGTGCTGCTGGCGGACTCGGCTATGCCTTCCTTGAATACCTTGGTGCAGCGTGTGAATCTGGCATACAGCTGTTGCTCAACACCATCAATTTCAGAGAGATGGTCAAGGATGCAGACCTCATCATCACGGGCGAGGGTGCCGCCGACCGTCAGACGCTGATGGGAAAATTGCCGATGGGCATATTAGAGCAAGCCTCTGGCGTTCCTGTTGCGCTGATTGCGGGTCGAATCGCCGACAAGGACCAGCTGCTATCAGCAGGCTTCCATCACGTGGAAAGCATCAATCCTCCAGACCTCCCCCTCGCTGAGGCCATGCGCAGGGAAGTGGCAGTCTGCAATATCAAGGCCATTGCCGGCCTTCTCGGCCGTAACTGTTATTACATTACCAATTAAGCATATCGTTATGGATACTAATTTGACTTTAGGAGGTATTTTTATCTCAGCGATAGGGGCTGCAATTTTGTGGTTTTTTGCTGTAATCTTAGGCTTTGATGTTGGGTGGGGCTTTTAACAAAAGACGCCATAACTTTTGTGTTACGGCATCTTTCCTTGTTTTTGAGAACCTGGCAGTTGCTCTAAATGGTACCCAGAGCCGGGATCGAACCGGCACGCCTTGCGGCATTGGTGTTTGAGACCAACGCGTCTACCAATTCCGCCATCTGGGCAGCGTCTTTCAGACACGACAACGCCCTTATCGGGGCGGTTGCGAGTGCAAAGGTAAGCGATTTTTCCGAATCTGACAAACTTTTCGCAAAAAAAGTAATAAATTCGCCTCGATTCCGTTATTAAAATAGAGTGAAACATTGACAACTAACCTGCGCATGGAAAATGACTTGATACCACTGGAAAATGCCTATTGCGTGATTCTGGCCGGCGGAAAAGGCCGACGGCTGTGGCCCTGCAGCCGCGAACGCTATCCGAAGCAGTTCATCGACTTCTTCGGCTCGGGACGAACGCTCTTGCAGCAGACTTACGACCGACTTGCGCGCATCATTCCGCGCGAACATATCTTCATCAACACGAATCAGGACTATACTCACATCGTGCGCGAGCAACTGCCCGAGCTCGAAGAAGAGAACCTTCTGGCCGAGCCTATCCATCGCAACACGGCACCGAGCGTGGCGTGGGCCTGCCTGCGTATCCTCAGGCAGAATCCCGAGGCGAGCGTCATCGTTTCGCCTGCCGACTATGAGGTGCAAAACGAGCAGGTTTTTCGCGAGAATATGCTCGAGGGGCTGCGTTTCGTGGACAGCCACGACGGACTGCTGACGATGGGCATCAAACCGACGCGGCCAGAGCCCGGCTACGGCTATATCCAGCTCGGAAACCCGCTCGGCGACCACATTTTCGCCGTGCAGTCGTTCACGGAGAAGCCCGAGCGCGACTTCGCCCGGATGTTTGTGGATAGCGGCGAGTTTTATTGGAACACAGGCCTGTTTCTTTCGCGTGCGAAATTCCTGAAGCAGAGCCTCGAAAAGCTGTTGCCCGCCCTTTTCCATGAGGTGGAGGTGGCTGCCGTGGACTTGAGTCTGGAGAAACGAAACGAGCTGGTGAAGCAGTATTTTCCGCTGTTTCCGAACCTTTCGCTCGAGCACAGCGTGTTGGAGCGTTCCGACGAGGTGTATGTGATGAAATGCGACTTCGGATGGGCCGACCTCGGCACGTGGCACAGTATCTACGAGGCGTATTCAAAAAGCGACGACGACAACGTGGTCATCAACAGCGACGTCATCACCGACGACAGCCGCAACAATATCATCAAGCTCTCCGACGGTCGTCTGGCCATTGTCAATGGTCTCGACGGTTACATCGTGGCTGAGCACGGCAACGTGTTGCTCATCTGCAGAAAGGAGGACTCCTCGGCCTTGATTCGCAAGTATATCAACGACGTGCAGATTGGGCGAGGGAGTGAGTTCGTCTGAAAAGGTGAAAAAAAAATCGTGAGGTCTTATGACTTCACGATTTTTCTTCCGTTTACGATGTAGATGCCTTTCGGCAGCTGTGTGTCGAGTTTGATTTTTCGTCCCTGCAGGTCATAGGCACCGCTCGGTTCCGTGGTGGCCTGTCCGGTGGAAACCTCTTCGATGCCGACTACGCCCGAACCCGTGAACACTGCTGTCAGCAGCACGTCGCCGTCGATGACTTCGGCGGGCAGCACGATGGTTCCCTCATACAGCTCGTCGCTCGAAAACGTAGTGGTCATCTGCTGTGGCACGCTGTGGACGACGATGGGATTGGCCTCGAGGTCGCCATGCTTCACTTGCAGTTTCTCGAACGTATAGCCCTCGTTCGTCTCGACAACGACGTTCAGCGGACTGTTGTAGGGAATCGTTGCGGGAAGTGCGCCTCCTCCGACGGCTTTCAGCGAGCCGCCCTCAGCATTTTCCACGCGCAGGCTCACTTCCGAGCCGCTATACACGCGCAGGCGAAAGTCGGCAATGCCACCGCCGTTGGAAACGATGTGGTTGGACGTGGTTACGTTGCCTGCGGGGTCGATTTCGTTCCAGTCGGCCTTGAAGCGGATGCGATAGAATCCGTCGGCAAGGTCAGGAATGGTGAACGCTGGCGGGTCGATCACGTTGCGTGCTGCCCCCGTGAGGTTCACTCCCTTGCTGTTGTAGCCATTCTGTCCGTTGGTGTTGTCGCCGCTCCAAAAGGAGAAGGTCATCACGTCGCTGTTCTCGCCGATGATGCCCGTGTTGGAGATGGTGCCGACGTCGAAAACGCCGTCCTGTCCCTTGTCGATATAGACGTAGCCGTGCATCCAGTTGCCCGTGTAGTTGAAAAGCGGCGTCACCTCCTCGCCGGGCGCAACGAGAAACGTCTGTGTCATGTCTTGGTGATACACCTTCTTGTCGTTGCTGATGAGAACGCTCTTGCCAGCCATCGTCACGGCGTCGAGATGGCGGTCGGTGCGGCTCAGCGTAGCATTTTCGTCGATGTTGAGGATGTAGTCGTAGGTGATTTCCGTGCCTTTCTCCACGAAAAGTCCCTCGAGCATGATGTCGCCATCGACCCACTCGGCAGGAATGGTGTAGCAGTCGTTTTCGTCGAAGTCTTTGCTATAGACGATTTCATCGACATACTGCGGCGTGCCGTGGGAGAGGCTGTCGCCCGTGAGGTTGTAGCCGTGGCGGACGCGCACGCCGTTGTAGGCGAATCCGTTTTCGGGACGGAGCTTGATGGTGAAGGCTTGTCCGAAGGGCTTTTCGCCGGCAATCGAGGTGCCGTCGGTATTGAGGATTTCGCCGTTGCGGTTGTCTTCCATCACGCTCACGTTGTCGGCATGGACATTCAGGCGCACATCCACCACACCACCGCCGTCAGCCTGGATGGTGGTCGAGCCGGCAGGGTCGATTTCGTTCCAGTCAATCTTGAAGCGCATCCTGTAGAAACCAGTCGGTGTATTGGCAGGAATGGTAAAGTTGGGCATGTTGAGCGTATTGTTGTTGGAGAGCGACTGCCCGATGCTGTTCTTGTTCTCATAGGCAGAGTAGGAAACGATGTCGCTACCCGTGGCAGGCGTTCCGTCGCTGTTGATGTCGTACGAGAATTTGCCGTCTTTGCCGTAATCGACATAGAGGTATCCGCACATCCACGTGCCCTTGTAGCCGAAGGCTGGTTTCACGCTCTGGCCGGGCTTCACGGGGAAGGTGACGTCCATGCGGTCGCGATAGAGCGGGTCGGAAGTCGAGGGTGACGAGGTAATCGTCAGCGTTTTCACGTTCTGCAGGGCAATCGTGCGGATGCCGCGGTCGGTGCGCGTGGCCTTGGCGGTTTCCTTGTCGAAATTCGTGGGATATTCGCCATATTGCACCATGGGCGAACTGCTGTTGTTCACGATAATCTGGTCGATGTAGGCGATGAAGTCTTCCGTGCGGTCGTGGGGCGACTCACATTCGGGCACGAGCACGAGGCTGTGGATGTCCACACCGCTCACGCCCTTGATGGCAAACACGGCGTCGGTCCATTGGTTGGGCTTCACGCTCGTCAGGCTGATGGCCCAGAATTGCTCCACCTCGGGGCTTTGCGTGGCCCATTCCGGCTCGCGGTGCTTGCCGAGTCCCATCAGCATCACGCGTCCCTCGACGGGGCGATGTACCAGCACGTGGACATACTGCGTTTGGGGTTTCAGCGAGAAGGGCGTTTTCAGGTCAATGCGTGCACCGAACTGGTTCGAGCCGTAGCGCGAGCGTTGCACGGCCAGCACCTTCGCAGTTGGATTCGGAGCCTTGCCCAGAATTTCGTCCACCTCGGTATAGGGATTGTCGATGACGGCTGCGTTTCCTGGCAGCAAACCCTTACGGAACGGGGAGTTTTCCCACGCATCGTAAACGCCGACAGCGGCGTAGTCGTCCGTATCGAACGTCACTTCGGCCACCTGTGCGTTCGCTGTCAGTGCGAAGCTGGCCGAGAAAAGGAACATAGAAAGTATCTTTTTCATTGCTTTGTCGGTTTTAGGGGGTTAGAAAACGCTCAGCGTATGCAGCAGCGGACAAGCGCGGCTGTCGGTAATCCTGATTCGCAGCCCGCGCACGTTGAATCCGTCGCCGTAGCTGTTCGACGTATTTCCGTTGAGAGGAACAATGCGCTTGTAGCCCACCGTGGTGGTCTGGATGCCTGTGGCACGCGGTGTCCACGTGGCACCGTCTTCGGTGGTTTCAATCGTGAAGCCCTTGATGCGCTGTCCTTTGCGGATGAATTCTTGCAGCATGACGTAGCGCACGGTTTGTGGTGAGTTCCAAGTCAGGGTGATGGTGGCGGTTTTCTGTCCGTCGTTTGTGGCCCAATAGGTATTCTTGTCGCCGTCGATGAGGTTGTTTGCGTTGTAGGAGCCGCCCGTGCGTGTCTGTGAAACGCTCACCGTAGCCTTCTTGGCGAGGTCGTTGCCGAAGCGCGAGCGCAGTTTCTCGCCCAACTGGCAGAGCTGGACGCTGTCGCTGTTGGTGAGGCGACCCGACTTGTCGGGCGGGAAGTTCAGGATGAGCGTGGCATTGCGCCCCACGGTTTCGAGATACATCTTGAAGAGTTCTTCACTGCCTTTGGTCGCTTCGCCGTCGTGCCAGAACCATCCGGCGCTCGTGGCCTTGGCGTCGCTCTCGCTGGGGAACCATTTCCATTCGTTTTCGTTGCCGCTCAGGCCCGTTCCCATTGACCAAGTGGTCTCGTTCGTGTAGCCCGACTCCGTACCGCACCAGCGGGCCTCGCCGCCCAGTCCCCAGAGGATGATGTCGGGGCAGACGCGGTGTACGCTGTCGCGCAGGTTGGGAATGTCGTAATAGTAGCTCTCGTCGATGTCGCGAGTACCGCCCTCTCCGCCATAATAGCCGTCGCCGCCGCGGGCACCGTCGAACCACATTTCAAACTGGTCGGTGCCGTATTCCGAAAGCTCGAAGCACTGGCGCAGGAAAACGTCGGTCACGTACTTGTCGGTGCCGTAATAGGCGCTGTTTCTGTCCCACGGCGACACGTAGAAACCGTATTTCATGCCCAGTTTCTTGGCTGCTGTGGCAAAGTCGCGCGGAATGTTCGTTTCCTTTGCAAACTTGTTCGACGAGTTCTGGCAGTGGTGATCGGTGGTCTTCGTCGGCCACAGGCAAAAACCGTCGTGGTGTTTCACCACGGCGATGCCGCCTTTCATCTCGGCCTTTTTGCAAAGGCGCAGCCACTGCTCGGGGTCGGGCTTGCGCGTCGGCGCGAAGGTGTTCACGCTTTCGTTGCCGAATCCCCACTCTTTGTTGGTGTAGGTGTTCATACCGTAGTGGAAGAAGGCGTAGAACTCCGTTTCTTGCCACTTCATCTGCCGCTCAGAAGGTACGGGAAACACTTCCTTCGGCTCGTTGGTTGGGTTGGGCAGTGTTTGCTGTTGCAGCGTAAAACCGCCCTGCGCCCATGCTCCCGTCGTCATTCCCGACAGGAGCACGAGGAAAGTCATTAAGATTTTCTTTCGTAGCATCATATTGATAATCATTAAAAATGTGTGAACACAAATATCGACAAAGTTACTGTTTTTTTTCAAAAGTGCGGATTATTGGAGTGTTTTGTTTAGTGTTATTTGAAATTTTTCACACAATTTATAACTTGTAATCATGCACAAAACATAAAAGTGAACCACATGACGGTAAATAACCGAACGAATTTGCCATAAACAACCGAATAAAATCGCCTCAAATTACCGAAAAAACATAAAAAGTTTGGTTTAATCAAAAATCGCACTATATTGGGATTGTATGCCAATTATGCAAATTTTTGAGTAAATTAAAGTCCAAAATACTATTTTATTGCGATTTTCGTTCTGTATTTAAAAATTTATTGCTATCTTTGCACCGAAATCGCAATATACTAAGATTATGACGCAGCAAGAAATAGGTAATGCCATCAAAGAAAGAAGAAAGAAACTCGGCATCAACCAACAGACGTTGGCTGATTTGGCAAGCGTGGCTGTAAATACCGTTGTCGCAATTGAACGAGGCGAGGGTAATCCGCAGTTGACAACCCTGCTGACAATTCTCGACACGTTAGGGCTTCAAATATATATTGACATCAAGCAATTGGACTATGAGACAATGTAAGGTTTATGTTCATGACACAGAGGCTGGCATCTTGCACGAAACCGATGCCAGGAAATATGTGTTTACTTATGGTGAGGACTACCACGGCGAGCCAGTTTGCTTGGCCATGCCCGTAAGAAAAGAGCCTTACCGTTCCAACCATCTCTTTCCTTATTTTTATAACA
>DFHC01000001.1:7605-8174 GCA_002372575.1 bacterium UBA3734
TTTTTATAACATGTTGTCTGAAGGTTCCAATCGTCAGGTGCAATCCATGTTGCATCATATCGATGAAAACGATGATTTTGGTATCATGCTTGCAACAGCCGGGCACGATACCATCGGAGCCGTAACCATTAAACCGATGTGAAGATGATAGAGGTCAATGTTTGCCCTTCCACCTTGCAGGAAGGCTTTACCACCTATTCCCCTGTAGCCCGAAAACTATTGTTTGACGGGAAGGAGGTTTTTCATGTGTTGGATTTTGACAGTCCCAACAACGAAAGTGCCGACAATGAAGCCTATCTGAAGAATGTAGGACGAATCTCGCTTTCTGGTGTTCAACCCAAGGCAAGTTTGGTGCTGGATAGTGAGGGACATTTGGTAAAGCCTGCCGAAGGTGAACGTGGAACATACATCTTGAAACCGGCTCCTTCATCCTATGCTTTGCTTGACCGCAAGCATTGTCCAGCCAACGAACATTTGACCATGCAGTTGGCCTCACAAGTCTATCACATTGAGACTGCCGCCAATGGCATTTGTTTCTTCCAAGATGGTGAAGCCGCCTATCTTTGCCG
>DFHC01000098.1 GCA_002372575.1 bacterium UBA3734
ATGCGCATCTCGCGTCCGGGCATCACCTATCTGAATCCCCACGTCGATCGGTCGTTTCCCTCACACATCAGCTACGGAAATTCGAACCTCGAGGTGGAGAAACGCCACAACATCGGCCTGACGTACAGCAGTTTCTCGCAGAAATTCATGTTCAACGTGGGCCTGAACCAAAGCTTTACAAATAACCAGATTGCCGAATATTCGTTTGTCGCCGACGGCGTGGTGAACCAAACCTACGGCAACATCGTGAAGCTGCGCAACACGTCGCTGACGAGCTTCGTGAACTGGCTCGCCACGAAAAATACCCGACTGATTCTCAACGGCGGACTCGACTACACCGACCTGCGCAGCAGCCAACTCGACACGCGAAACAGCGGCTGGCACGGCAACCTGATGCTCGGCCTGCAACAGACGCTACCCGCCGACTTCCGACTGGGTCTGAACGCCATTCTGAACACGAAAAACTACACGCTGCAGGGCTGGCAAACGGGCTATGAGCTGCTCGTGGCCAACGTCACGAAGAGTTTTCTCGAAAAGCGCCTGAACATCACGCTGATGGGGCTCACCGGCCTGCATAAAAACGGGTCGATGCATATCGACACCCACAAGCAAGGCCGCGACTACACGCAAAAAAACCGTATCCACGTGCCGATTTGGCAAGTGCAGCTGAGCGTGAGCTACACCTTCGGCAACATAGGCGTGAAGACGAAAGAGCACAAAAGCCGCATCAGCAACGACTTCATGGAAAAGAAGTCGGAGCAGGAGCAAATCGGCAACACAGGCGGGATGTAAAGTACGCGATTTTCCGAGATTTAACGGAATTTTCTGAAAAAAATGTGCGCCATACTGCAAATTTTTCGTAACTTTGCAGGGTTATATGGACGACATCAAAAAGAATAACGAGGCTACACTGGCTTTGGGAACAAAGCCAGTGGGCCAGTTGTTGTGGCAATACGCGCTTCCGGCGATTGTTGCCATGACGGCATCAAGCCTCTATAATATCATTGACCGTGCTTTCATCGGGCAAGTCGTTGGCCCCGAGGCGATTGCCGGTTTGGGCATCACCTTTCCCTTCATGAACCTCTCGGGAGCCTTCGGCGCGGCGGTAGGCATCGGTGCATCGACGTGCATCAGCGTGAAGCTGGGGCAGAAAGACTATAAGAGGGCGGGCAATCTGCTGGGCAATACGGTGACGCTGAACCTCATCATCGGCATCGTCTTTATGGCGGTCAGTCTGCTGTTCCTCGACCCCATTCTGAGGTTTTTCGGTGCATCGGACACCACCCTGCCCTACGCACGCGAGTTCATGACCGTGATTCTGCTCGGAAACGTCGTCACGCATATGTATTTCGGCATGAATGCCGTGCTCAGGGCCGCCGGAAAGCCGCGCCACGCGATGTATTCCGTGCTGTTCACCGTGGCGATGAACATTGTGTTGGTGATTGCGTTCGTGTGGTGGTTCCGCTGGGGCATCCGAGGCGCAGCCCTGGCCACGATCACGGCGCAGTCGATGGCGCTGTGCTGGCAGATGTGGCTTTTTTCCGACAAAAATGAGCTTCTGCACTTGAAGCGTGGCATCTACCGGCTTCGGGCGGACCTCGTGCGAAACATCATTTCCATCGGCATTTCGCCCTTCCTGATGAACGTCACCTCGTGCGTCATCGTGATTTTCATGAACAATCAGTTTGTACGCTACGGCGGCGACATGGCCGTGGGTGCCTATTCGATTGCAAACTCCGTAGTGATGGTGTTCTTCATGTTTGTCATCGGCGTGACGCAGGGCATGCAGCCCATCGTGGGCTACAACTTCGGTGCCGAGAAATACGACCGAATGTTGCGCTGCCTGTGGCTCGCCATCACCGCCGCCACGCTGATTTTGCTCGTCGGATGGTCGCTTTCGATGCTTTTTCCTCGCCAAATCGCCCGTATTTTCACGACAGACGATACGCTGCTCAACATGTCGGCACGTGGCATCAAAATTGATATGATGGTATTCTTCGTCGTGGGTTCGCAGGCCGTTATCACAAACTTCTTCCAGTGCATTGGAAAGGTGAAAATATCGATTTTCCTCTCGCTCTCGCGCCAGCTCATCATGCTGCTGCCGATGGCCTATGCGTTTCCACTATTCTGGGGACTGGACGGCGTGTGGTATTCGATGCCGGCATCCGATTTGGCAGCATTTCTGATGACAATTCCGATACTGCTCTGGTACCTGAAGAAGTTAAGGCCTCTCCCCCCGCCCTCTCCAAAAAGAGAGGGAGCAAAGGCGTAGGAATAGCAAGTGTTTAAGAAAATTCAACATTCAACATTCAACATTCAACCCTCAAAACTCAACATTCAACCCTCAACATTCAACATTCAAAATATGAACATCATCATCAACATAGGACGTCAGATTGGCAGCGGTGGCCACGACATCGGAAAAATGCTCGCCCGCGAGTTCGATGCCAAGTTTTACGATCGCGAACTGCTCAACCTCGCAGCCAAGGAAAGTGGTTTCTCGGAGAAACTCTTCGAGCAGAATGACGAAAAAAAGGGCTTTCTTCGCGGACTTTTCAACCTGCATTCGCCTTATGTAAGTAGCGGAAGCCTCTACAAGTCAGACCTCTCGCAGGAAAACCTCTTCCAGTTCCAGAGCGACGCCATCAAGAAGGCAGCCCAAGAGGGGAATTGCGTGTTTATGGGGCGCTGTGCCGATTATGTGCTGCGCAACGAGCCACAGGTTGTCAATGTGTTCATCACGGCCCCGAAACGCTATCGTATTGACCAGGTGATGGCGGAACGTAACCTTGATGTTCAAGCAGCGAAAAAATACATCGAACAGGCCGAGAGCCGCCGTGCAAGATACTACAACTACTACACGGGTAAGAAGTGGGGCCACGCCTCAAGCTACCATCTCTGCGTAGATTCCACCGTGCTCGGACTCGAGGAAACAGCGCGGTTCATCGCAGAGTTCATCAGAAAAAGAATTAAGATATGAGCTCAATTTTCGGAGGCACGGAGGTACGATGGTACGGAGGTGCGAGAAAAATGTGAAACATCCGAAACTATAAAAAAATGAAGAAAATCGGCATCCTCAGCGACACCCAC
>DFHC01000119.1:0-7646 GCA_002372575.1 bacterium UBA3734
GGTCATGCAACTACAAGACGAGACAGGAATGCAATTACATGGTCTGCTAGGAATTCCTTTCTTGATGGATAACAAAAGTATTATAGATTTTACCAAACAAGAATTTATAATAAATCCATTATGAAATTTCGTTAAGTCCTATACATATGAGTGCATTAGACTACATATTAGCGAATTATCAGCAAGAGAAGTACCAAGCCAGTCTTGCGGAAAGGGCTGTTTTGAGAGCTTTGGTACATACCCTCAACAAGGAAGAACTGCTTATACTTCAAAAGAAGTTGAAGCGTGGCTCTTCCAAGTGGAGCGTAGGGAAAGTACTTTGTGATGAATCTACGAAAGTATTGGGAAAAAGATATCCTAAAAAAAATGAAAGTATTTCTGCCCTCTTGAAAGCCTTTACAGACAAACAAAGTGGCAAGGTTGCAAAAGCAAGAGCAGAATTACGAGAAAGATTTGACAAGCAATCATTTCAGACACAGCGGAAAATTCTCCAAGCCATGCTTTCTGCTTCAAAGCAAGACAGAGTTTGGGCATACAAGCAGTTAAGCAATGGTTGGGACGATTTCTTCTTTGAAGACGTGAAAAACTTATGGGAGCAGTACCATGAAAAAGAAAGTGTGGCTGTTATCATAAAACATTTCCCGATGGAATATGTATATGAAAACCTGTCCGCATTAGATACACATGGTAACTACACTAATCTTTGCATTAAGTTAATACACCATCCAAAGTTCCAGATTGATAAAGAGCGGCTGAAAGAAGATTTTGTATTTTATGGTCATCCCGAAGTGGAGTATCTCTACATCTTAGCGAAATCAAAAAGTAAGATAGAAAAAGGAGAAGCCACACGTACATTATTTAATCAGATGGCTGTATTTATCAACATAGTTAATACTCCACCCAAATTTATAGGCAACAGGGCATACAACTTTGAACGTCAGATAGAAGATGGGAATGTTACCACCAAGCATCTTGAATTCGTATCTTGCGTTCTCTGGTGCATGGGTGAGCTGGGCTTGGTAGAAGAACTGATTGCTTTTGAGGAATGGGACAACATGGTTAGAATAAAGTTCTTGGGAAGTGAGGAACTGCAATATATGGGGAATGCCTATTCTTCTGAAGAAGAAAAGGAGTTGTGGCACCTCTTTCTTCAGACTATCACAGAATGTTTGCCGACAGAATATCAGCAGTTGGTTCAAGTGAAGTGTTCCTCAACCCCAAAGCCAACAAAGGAGGATTTGCTTAACAACAACCCTGCTCTTAATTCTCTTGTGGAGAAACTTGGGTTAGAAATTGTACGATACTAAAAACAAAGAGGAAAAAAATAATCAGTTACCCTGCTTACCTTGTGAATGGTAAGAGGGTAACTGAAAATTCAAAGTTATTCAAATTCAGTGTTTTTTCTCCTTTACCAAATATCCATACACCCCATTCCTTTTCACTCTTTCTTGAGCGAGTTTAACAACCCATAAAGCAGGGGGAATGTCAGAGAGTGGAAGACATACATTATCCTTACTTCAATCAAAAGCCTAAAATGTCTCTCCTTGCGATAGTTTATTGTAAATGGATAAAAATGTGATTGGAAATGTATGTCGTTAATGTCTTTGGGTAATGGGCGGAGAGACAACACTTTCCTTTTGAGTTTCAAACTCGCTGCAAAAGTATGTATTTTTGCCCACATAGCCAAGATATTCGTTAGTTTTCTTCTATATTTTCATCATTTTTCATATCTTTGCACTCGCAATAAGAAACAACCTTTGAAAACAGGAGTTCATTGGACTTTGCGTGGGACTGACCATTCAGAATGTTTGCAACAAACTGATAATCAGCCATCAAATTGGAAGGGTTCGACTCCCTCCAGCTCCACAGCGGCCAATGGCCGCTTTTTTTATTCCTGGAAATAGACCCTCTTCACGCGGTTCGACACGGCGGTGAGAATCTCGTAGGGAATCGTGCCCACCTGCTCGCTGACGACGCTGACAGGCAACTGCTGGCCGAAAATCTCGACGCTGTCGCCCTCNNTCTTGGAAGTAGATGCGCTTCACACGATTGCTGACCGCTGTGAGCACCTCGTAAGGGATGGTGCCGGTGATGTCGCTGAGTGTAGTAACTGGCAGATTGACACCGAAGATTTCGACGGAGTCGCCTTCCTTGCAGTCGATACCCGTGACATCGATCATCGCCACATCCATGCAGATGTTGCCCACGTAGTCGGCGCGTTGTCCGTTCACGATGCAGTAGCCGCGACGGTTGCCGAGTTGACGGAAAAGGCCGTCGGCATAGCCGATGGGGATGGCTCCAATCACACTGTCGCGCTCGAGGATGGTCTTGCGGCTGTAGCCCACCGAGTCGCCCGCAGGCACGCGCCGAAGCTGCAGAATCGTGGTTTTTAAAGAACTGACCGTTGAAAGCGATGCCTCGCCAAATGGATTCACGCCATAAAGCCCGATGCCGAGCCGGCACATGTCCAACTGTCGCTCGGGGAAATGCTCGATGCCGGCAGAATTGGCAATATGGCGAAGGATTTTGTGGTCGAAAGCGGCCTGCAGACGGCTGCTGGCCTCGTCGAAACGCTGGAACTGGAGCGCCGAAAATTCGTCGAACGAATCGCTGTCGGCACCGACGAAATGGCTGAAAACCGAGCGTGGCATGACGGCCATCTGGCGTTTCAGGCGCTGCACGAGCAAGTCGATTTCACTCGTATCGAAGCCCAAGCGGTGCATTCCCGTGTCGATTTTGATGTGGACAGGCCAACCCGTGATGCCTTCGCGCTCGGCGGCTGCCACGAGGGCTTCGAGCAGGCGGAACGAGTAGATTTCCGGCTCGAGATAATAGTCGAAAAGCGTCTTAAACGACGACATTTCGGGGTTCATCACCATGATATTGGCCGTGATGCCGGCCTTGCGCAGCGTCACGCCCTCGTCGGCCACGGCCACGGCGAGGTAATCGACGCGATGATCTTGCAGCGTCTTGGCAATTTCAACGGCTCCGGCGCCGTAGGCATCGGCCTTGATCATGCAGACGAGCCTCGTCGAGGGCTTCATCTGCGAGCGATAGTGATTGAGGTTATTGACCACGGCTCCAAGGTTCACTTCGAGCGTCGTTTCGTGCACCTTCTCGACGAGCAAATCGGTGATTTTTTCAAATCCAAACTGCCGTGCGCCTTTCAACAAGACGACTTCGTGACCTAATTTCCGAAAAACGTCGCTGCCGAGGAATTCATCGGTGGTTTGGAAGAAATATTTTTCTGAAAGGTCGAAGGCATTCTCGTTTCGACAAAGCTCCGGACCAATGCCAATCAATTTCCCCACCCCACGCTTTTTCACCAGCTCAGAAACGTCGGCATAAAGCTGATTCGGCGAAAGTCCACTTTGCTGTATATCACTCAAAATCAGCGTCTTATACTTGTTTTCCCGCCAGTCTTTTTCTTGGTTTTCGTTGCTGGAAGAAACACGTCGCTGCATGAAATCAAGGGCAATGTCGAGCGAATTATAGTCCAGATTATACGAGTCGTTGATGAGCACGCAGCCATTCCGGCCTTCCTTCACTTCGAGGCGCATGGCCACGGGTTCCAGCTGCGGCATCCGCTCGGAAAGCTGCTTCGGCGACAAGCCCAGATGCAGGGCGACGGTCGCACAAATAATCGCGTTGGCAATCGAGGCATCATCCACGAAAGGAATCATAAACGATTGATTTTCAGCACCTTTAAACCGATAATTCACCATCGTCTCGGCGGCCATTTTCTGAATCGAATCGACATACATCGCCACATCTTTTCGCTTCTGCGACCAGGCCAACGGCTCACCTTTCAGTCCGAGCGCAGCCACCTCACGACTGACCGTTTCGTCGTCGGCGCAATAGACAATCGTCTCGGCATCGCTGAAAAGCACCAGTTTCTCGCGACATTTCTCACCAATCGACGAGAAATTCTCTTGATGAGCCGCACCCAGATTCGTCAGAATCGCAATCGTAGGGCGAATGATGTTGCGCAGGGCCTGCATCTCGCCTTTCTGACTGATTCCAGCCTCAAAAACACCGATTTCCGACTGTTCGTTGAGCAGCCAAACCGACAATGGCACGCCAATTTGCGAGTTGTAGCTGCGCGGCGAGCGCGTAATCGTCCGCGCTCCTCGCTCCTCCAACAACTGGCTGAGCCATTCTTTCACCATCGTTTTCCCGTTCGAGCCGGTGATGCCCACCACGGGAATGTTGAAAGCTGCCCGATGACAGGCTGCCAACTGCTGCAAAGCCTTCAACGTATCGGCCACGACGAGGAAATTCGCATCGTCGAACAGCTCCGAAGGCTGCCGACTGACCACGAAATTCCGCACACCGCGCCGATAAAGTTCCGCAACGTATTGGTGGCCGTCGTTTCGCTCCGTTTTCAGGGCAAAAAACAGCGTTTCCTCAGGAAAACACAGCGAGCGACTGTCGGTCAGCAGGAAACTGATGGAGGAATCGTGGATTCCATAACGCTTTGCGTCCGTCAGCTTGGCGATGGTCTGGATATCGTATTTCATCTATTGTGTCTTTTTTTAAGGTAAACATCAACTGCGGCTCACTTGTAAACCACTGAGGCTCAACGTCATATCCACGAAGCGGGCATTGTCGTTGGGAGTGTTTTGCTGCAGTTTTTGGCGAATGCGGGCAGCGGCCTCGGGGTCTTTCGCCACCATGTAGAGGAATCCGCCGCCGCCTGCACCCGGCAATTTGTAGCCAAGGCAGAGGTCGTCGATGAGGGCGGTAATTCGGGCCACTTCGGGCGGATTCGTGCCGCTGTCAAGCAGTTGGTTTTGCTGCCATGTTTTGCGGACGAGGCGCCCCATCTCCTCGAAATTCTCGCGTTGCAGGGCTTCGTACATCTGCATCGCATGCTGTTTCATCAGGCGGAGTTGCGCGAGTTCGTCGTGCTGGTTTAGGAACATTCGTCGCACGATTTGCGCCAGAATCTGCTTGGCCGTGCGCGTGATGCCCGTATAGTAGAGCAGGTGGCAGGCCTGGTGGTCGGGTTGGGAGAACAGATGCGTGGGCAACCAGCGCACCACGGGCTGCTGATGGATTCCACGCTCCGTTTCAAGGAGTTTCACGCCCGCGAGCAAGCCGCCGAACTGGTCTTGCCAGCCGCCGCCTGTGGTGAGTAGCTGTTCGAGGATGAGCGTGCGACGGCCAATCTCGTTTTTGTCCCACGAGAGGCTGCAGAAGTCGCTCAGCGCACCCAGAACCGTGCCTGCGAGGATGGAGCTGGTGCCGAGTCCGCTACCGGCCGGAATGGCCGAAAGCATGGTGAGTTCGATGCCTGCACCGAAGTTTTTCAGCTGGTCAGCAAGCGTGGCGTGGCGTTCGGCAGAGAACTGCGGCAGGAAGCCAGCCAATGCGAGCGCGGCTTTCGGAATGGAGAACGGACTGCCCACTTTCCGGTAGTCGGCAAGTTGTTCGTAGGTTTCAATGATTTCCGAGGCTCCGAGGTCGATGCTTCGCAGAATGATGTGCGGCTCGCGACAGGGCTTTACGTAGGTCTGCAGCGGCTGCTGTCCGTTGAGTTCAATGGCCATATTGACAACGCGACCGCCTTCCATCAGGCAGTAGGGCGGCGTGTCGGTCCATCCGCCGGCGAGGTCGATGCGCACGGGACTGCGTCCCCACACAATCTGGTCGCTCTGCACGGAAAGTCGCGGACTCTGCTTTTCGCGTATGGCCTCGGCAGTAATCGCCTCGCTCAGAAGCTCGAAAGAAGTCCTCTCCCGACTCCCGGCTCCCGGCTCCTCAGCTCCTGAACTCCCGAACTCCCGAACTCCTAAGCGAAACATCGCATCGCTCATTCGAATGAGCAGCGGTTCTGTTTCGGGAAGCGGATTCGGCATTGGCAGACCGCCTTCGGCAAATTCGCGAGCGGCTTCCTCGAGGTCAATCTGATAGAAAACGCTATGCTGATGGTTTGCGGCGAGCGCAGACCAGTTTTTCATGCGGAATTCGCGTCGTTGAGCGAACAATCGGCGCAGGTTGGCTTGCGTAGAGATGTCATCGGCACTCAATTTTCGGCTCTTTTCAAAGATTTCTTTGCCTTTTTCGCGAAGATTTTCGTCCATCAACTCCTCGTTTATCATCCAACGCAAGACGATTCCCATTTCATCGATGTTTTCGACAACGGGAAAGCGCTTTTCAAACTGCTGTTCGCCGGCGAAAGAATCGTCGATGTGGTAAGGCCTGACGACCCATCCACTCTCGCCGATGGGCACAACATCTACGCACTGCCCTTCTTCAAGCGTAAGCGTCCAGCGATTTTCGGGAACGCCCGTAATCACGTGGTTGCGCGAAAGCGTCCAGCCCTCGCTCACGCAGCTGTTTTCCACCCAAACATTCTGGTTTTCAGGCGTGAAAGAAGGCGTTTTTTCGGCGTTTTGCTGAAAAATCGAAGGATGCGGCTTTCGGGCGTGGTGCAAAATCTCGCGTTGGTCGTTGACGAGGTTTTGAATCGACAACATCGAGGAAATCAGCTCGCGCGAGGTGCCGAAATGGTAAAATTCACCGCCCGGAAGGGGCAGAATGGCCACTTTGAGCTGCGAAAGTTCGTCGTCGAGGAGGGTTGGCTCGCTTCCCAGACTGCACCCGAACTCGCTGTAGAGGTCGTATTTCTTTAATTGATAATTGACAGTTGACAGTTGACAGTTTTCTTCCGACGATGGACTGCTGCGTTTGATGAGCAGTTCCACCGCCCTGTCGCTCAGCATCCACACACCGATGTCGGTCAAATAGAGGTGGTCGCGAAGCAGTTCGTTCAATTCCTGCACCGACGGTTTTTGCAGCATACACTTCAGTTCGTCGGGACGCTCACGCGACATCACGAAAACGCCGTGGTGCGTGGCCGTTTCGGCATTGAGCCACAGGCCGTAGCACACCACGTCGGCATCGGGAATCGGCTGCAAGGGCTCGGTGGCGCGGATATAGACATCGCCGCTCACCACCATCGTGTGCAGGCCTTCGGGCGCAACCTCGAGCATCTGCTCGTAGAGCGGAAGTTGCAGCGAGAGCAAATCTTGTGAAAGTCGCTGACCGCGCTCCCAGCGGAACACGGGAATGGGTGTCAGAACCTTTCCCGACGGGGCGTAGGCCGGCAGTCGGCGGCTCTGTCCGCCAGCGTGAAGCAGCACGCGCTTCTCGCTCGACAACCATGTCTGAAACGACGATTCCCCGCGCTTTTCATCGAGAAAGGCCTGCTGCAACAGCCACGCCGTTCCCCCACCCGACCCGAGCTTCTGGCCGACAGGGTCGTTCGTACAAAACCATTCCTCACGCGAATAGCCCGTGATGTCGTGGAAGCACGACACGAGATTGGGCGGTAGCGACAGCAGTTTCTTCATATTTTTCTTTTTAGGAGTTCTGGAGTTTCAGGAGTTCAGACAAAACCTTATAACTTCACGACACTACGGCCTTTAAACCTATACGCCACCGCCCCGACAATCGCCAAGAGCAGAAGCAGCGAGGCGACGTAGGCGATGGTTTCCGTGCGCTGGATGGAACGCGGCTTGAAGGTGAGCACCACTTCGTGCTCGCCTGCCGAAACATTGAGGGCGCGCAACACGTAGTTCACGCGACCCAGCTCGGCTTCCTTGCCATCGACCGTGGCCGTCCAGCCCGGATAGTAAATC
>DFHC01000119.1:7699-11202 GCA_002372575.1 bacterium UBA3734
GGATAGTAAATCTCCGAGAACACCACGACACCGCCCTTCCCCGAGCGCACGTTGTATTTCAATTCGTTGGGTTCGTAGGCCGTCAGCGTCACCATCGAGAGCGTGTCTTGCTCTGCGGCCTCGCCCAGTTGCTCGCGGAACCGCGCATCGGCCACAGCTTCGTGGCGCAGGTCCATCTGGCCGAGTCCGTCGAGTTCCTCATTGGCGTTCTTCACGTAGCTCAGCTTGTCCACGAACCACGCATTCCCATAGGCATAGGGGTTCATGATGGGCACGGTCTGACCGCCCTGCAACGGCACGATGACGTACTTCATGTTGAGCATGTTGAGCACGGGGTAAATCGAATCGCCGGCCAGCTGCGTCATATCGCCCTGCGCCTCGGCAATGGCGGGCATCAGCTGCTGCATTTCGGGAGCGATATAGGCTTCAATCAACTCCTGATAACGACGCAGTTTCGCGGCGTGGTAGCCTCCGATGGACTTATGGAAATACGAAGTTTCGTTTTCGTTGAACGTGTTCGACGCGAGGTTCAGCACGCGATAGTCGAGCGACTTGTCTTCGAGAATCTGGCGGTCGGCGGCGGTCATCTCAATGGGCATCTCGCGCACGCTCTTCTCGACGAACATCGCGTCGTTCAGATAGCGCTTGTTCACCATCCACATGTCGAGCAGACAGAGCACGGCAATGCCCACGACGGCATAGACGGTGCGCAGTTTTCCCTTCATCGTGAGCAACAGCAGCGCCGTGCCTGCGGTAAGAATCCAGAACGAGCGCCAGCAGTCGGCAGTGAAGAGCGACTCGCGCACGGCACGCAGGTTGGCCAACAGCGGATTGAGCTGTTCGGGAGGCCACTGCGAGAGCGCCTGCATCTCGCTCGAAGAGACGAAATCAGAGAAAAACAGTCGCGGCATCAGCGCAAACAGCACGCAGGCACCGGCGGTCAGGGCATAGCTGATGGCCACAGGCTTCCAATAGCGATTCCAAGTCGCCTCGTCCTTCGTCCCCTCGTTCGTTCCCCACCAGCCTTTTCCAAGCACTTTTCCGAGTGCCATCACGGCTAGAAGCGGAATCGTGAACTCCGCAATGACGAGAATCGACGCCACCGTGCGGAATTTCGCATACATGGGCATGTGGTCGATGAAAAAGTCGGTCAGACCCATGAAATTCTTGCCCCACGAAAGCATCACCGAAAGAATCGTGACGGCGAGCAAGGCCCATTTCATCGGGCCTTTAACCACAAACAACGACAAGACGAACAGCATCAGCACGAAGGCGCCCACATACACGGGGCCGCTCGTCATCGGCTGTTCACCCCAATACTGCCCGATTTGCTGGTAAATCGGCAAATAGTTCGCATCGGCCTTCTCCATCGCCTTTTTGCTTTGCGACAACGGCACCGACGCGCCACCCTTCGTGTTCGGAATGAGCAGCGTCCACGTCTCGCCGATGCCATACGACCACTGCGTGATGTAGTCGCGTTCCAGGCCGCTCGAGGTCTGGTTGGCCGCATTTTCCTTCACCAGCTCGCTCTTTCCGCGCATCGTTTCTTGCGAATATTGCCACGTATGATAGAGGTTCGAAATATTCATCAGAATACCCACGGCAGCGGCAGCGGCACACACCGCCGTGGCCTTCAGCACGTGCTTCCAACCCCGGGCTTCATTCCACTGGAACTTGCCCCCCTCTCCCTTCGGAGAGGAGCCGGCGGAGAGGCTTTGGATAAAGAACGCCACCACCATCGCCACGATGATGAACAGGTAGTAATATGTCATTTGCACGTGGTTCGCATACACCTCGAAAGCCGCGAAAATGGCCGTCACGATGAATCCCCAGAGGTATTTCCCGCGATAGGCCAGCACCACGCCCGCAATCATCGGCGGCAGGTAGGCCAGCGCCCACACTTTCCAGATGTGGCCGGCGGCGATGATGATGAAGAAATAACTCGAAAACGCCCACACAATCGAACCCAGCACCGCCAGTTCGCGGCGGAAATCGAAGGCGCGCAGCAAGATGTAGAAGCCGAGCAGATAGACGAAGACGTACCACACGTTTTCCGGCAGCCACAGGTGGTAGGCCGCGATGACCTTCGAGAGCATCGACGTGCTCTCATACGACGGCGCCGTCTGATACGTCGGCATTCCGCTGAACGTCGAGTTCGTCCAGCGCGTGCGCTCGCCCGTGCGCTCGCGGAACTCCTTCGCCTCTTGTCCGGCACCGCGTCCGGCGGCGGAATCGTGTTGATAGAGGATGCGCCCCTCGATGTCGGCGGGGGCGAAATAGGCGAACGCAATAGCTGCAAACAACACCACGACAATCACGTCGGGCAGGATTTTTTTCAGTGTATTCATCATATTTTTCCCAAAATTTTGTGCAAAGGTACGAAAAAAAAATAGTAACTTTGCCGCTCGAATCCTAAAAAACAAGAAAAACGATGAAAATTGGAATTATTGTTGCAATGGAGAAGGAACTCCGGCAACTGAAAAAGGTGTTCGACGACGATTCACGCTACCAAATCATGCAGTGTGGAATTGGCAAGGTGAATGCGGCACTCGGTGCACAGCGGATGATTTTCGATTTCCAACCCGATGCCATCATTTCGACGGGCTGCGCCGGCGGATGCGGCGAGGGCCTGAAGATGAAAGACGTGGTGGTGTGCAGCGAAGTGGTCTATCACGACGTGTATTGCGGCACGGCCATCGACAACACCACGATTTACGGCCAGGTTCAGGGACTGCCTCCACGCTTCAAGGCCGACGAGTACCTGCTGCGCAAAAGCAAGGAATTGTCAGTTGCCGATGGCCAGTTGTCCATTCACAGCGGCCTCATCGCCACGGGCGACTGGTTTGTGGACTCGCGTGAGAAGATGCGCAGCATCGTGGAGCTATTTCCCGATGCCATCGCCGTTGACATGGAGTCGGCAGCTATCGCGCAGGCGTGCCATCTGAGCAGGATTCCGTTTATCTCGTTCCGCATCGTGAGCGACCTGCCACTTCAAGACTCTGAAGCCTCGCAATACCATAATTTCTGGGATGTCGTGGCCGACGAATCATTCCATATCACTCGCAGTTTCGTTGAATCGCTATGAATAAAATTCCGAGTTTTACCATTGACCACGAGCGCCTGCTCCGTGGCATCTACGTCAGCCGCAAGGACAGTGTCGGCGGCGACATTGTCACCACTTTCGACATCCGCATGAAGAAGCCAAACCGCGAGCCTGCGCTCCATCCCGGCGCCCTCCACACCATCGAACACCTCGCCGCCACCTACCTGCGCAACGACGAGGAGTGGAAAGACCGCATCGTCTATTGGGGGCCGATGGGTTGCCTGACGGGGAATTACCTGCTCGTGAGGGGCGATTTTGAATCGAAAGACATCGTTGATTTGATGCTGCGCACGTTCCGCTTCGTGGCTGAGTATGGCCTCGATCAGCCCGATAAAAGCCAATTCGACCTGATTCCGGGCGCTGCACCACGCGACTGCGGCAACTACCTGCTCCACGACCT
>DFHC01000119.1:11256-11480 GCA_002372575.1 bacterium UBA3734
TACCTGCTCCACGACCTGCCGATGGCCCGTCTTGAAGCCCGCAGATACGCCGACGAGGTCCTCAGCTGCATCCAGCCAGAGAACCTCGTCTATCCCAAATAAGCGTCCGCTTTACTTTTTCGCGTCGGCGTTCTTCTTGCACTTTCCCTTTTTGGGGCAGTTTTTGCAGTCTTTCTTGGCTGCAGCAGCACCTTCGGCGCCCTTCTTGCAGCAATCCTGCTTGC
>DFHC01000119.1:11638-11827 GCA_002372575.1 bacterium UBA3734
CTTGTCGCAAGCCTTCTGCTTGTCACAACACTCTTTCTTCTGCTTCTCGGTCTGCTGTGCAGACTGTGCGTTGGCCGTCGTAGCCGTGCACATAAGAGCCATGGCCATCATGGCCGTCAAAATCATTCTTTTCATGTTACGATAAATTTGATGGTTTCAAAAAAGTTTACGCCACAAAGATACGATTTT
>DFHC01000103.1 GCA_002372575.1 bacterium UBA3734
CATGGTGATGCAGTGCGAGCCCATAGACCGCTGCATCTCGGCGCTGAAGGCCGAGCGCGACTACGACGAGGTCATCTTCACCACGCCCGACGGCGAGCAGTTCACGCAGCACGTGGCCAACGAGCTGTCGCTGCTCCACAACATTATTATATTATGTGGCCACTACAAGGGCATCGACCATCGCATTCGCGAGCACCTCATCACGCGCGAAATCTCCATCGGCGACTACGTTTTGACGGGCGGCGAGCTGGCGGCAGCCATCATGGCGGACGCCATCGTGCGCGTGGTGCCGGGCGTCATCGGCGACGAGCAGAGCGCCCTCTCCGACAGCTTTCAGGACGACATGCTCTCGGCACCCGTCTATACGCGTCCGGCGGACTACAAGGGCTGGAAAGTGCCCGAAATCCTGCTCTCGGGCAACGAGGCGAAAATCAAGGCGTGGGAGCTGGAGCAGGCCATGGAGCGCACGCAGAGGCTGAGGCCGGATTTGCTGGCCTCACCCCCAACCCCTCCCCAAAAGGGAAGGGGAGCCGAAACAGAGTGAAGTTTTTATAATTTTATAATTCTTAAATTTTTCAGAAAGATGAATGTAATCGCACGCGAACAGCTCGGATTTATGGAAGCTGTGAAGTTGGCTTGGAGCCGACTGACGGAAATGAACGGACGCTCGCGCCGTTCGGAGTTTTGGTGGGCCATGTTGGCCTTTATGATTTGCTACTGGGTGCTCAGCACGGTAGTTAGTGTGGCATTGCCGCTGTTGGCAGCCCAGATTGTGAGCTCGCTGCTGATGCTGCTGGTGCTGCCCCTGACGGCTCGCCGCCTGCAAGACGGCGGACACAGCAAGTGGTGGGTGGTTGTGGCCTGGGTGGCCAGTACCGTCTCGAACATCTACATGGCGGTGAGCCCGGCCATGGACGCGCTGACGAGCGTGAATCCCGACCCCGAGGCCGCATTGGGTTTGTTCACGGACCCCGTCATCATCGTTTGTTCGCTGGTTTCGGCGGTGGCTGGCATCGCCACCTTCGTTTTCTGCCTGATGGACGGCAAGCCCGAGGCCAATCAATATGGCGAGTCGCCGAAATACTACACGCCCTATTAAAGGCCGCTCCGCCATCGTTTTCCAATGGGAAAACCCTTTCCGACAAAGGCGTTCGAGTTTTCGGACGTCTTTTTTTGTCCGCGCCTTTCCGATGGGTTTCGTCAAAAAATCTGTGCATTGTTAAGAATATTTTTCTATTATTATTTGACTTATGTGGGAAAAAATTTGTATTTTTGCAGAAAACTTTCAGAACTATGTTTAGCAAAGAAACCTACAAGACCCGTCGCAGCGAGCTGAAACAGCTCGTGGGCAACGGAATTATCGTGCTTTTCGGCAACAACGAGTCGCCGAACAACTACCCGAACAACGGCTATTATCCCTTCCGACAGGATTCGTCGTTTCTCTATTATTTCGGCATTCAGCGCGACGGCCTCGTCGGCGTTATCGACGTGGACCAAGACCGCGAAATGCTCATCGGCAACGACATCGACATCGAAGACATCGTGTGGTATGGCTCGGTCGATAGCGTGAGCAACCTCGCCGCCAGCGTGGGCGTGACGGAGAGCGCTCCGATGGCACAGCTGCAAGCGATTTGCGACGAGGCCCGCGCAAAGGGGCGCCGCATCCACTTCATTCCGCCCTATCGCCACGACATCAAAATCCAGCTCTACGACCTGCTCGGCATCCATCCCTCGAAGCAGAAGGCCGAGGCCTCGATGCAGCTGATCATGGCCATCGTGAAGATGCGGTCGGTGAAGACGGCAGAGGAAATCGAGGCACTGGAACGCGCCTCGGTCATCGGCTACGAGATGCACACCACCGCCATGCGGCTGACGCGCGCCGGCGTGACCGAGAAATACATTGCCGGACAGCTCATCGGCGTGGCCAACAGCTACGGCGCACAGGTGAGTTTTCCGCCGATTTTCTCGCAACACGGCGAAATCTTGCACGGCAACCCGTCGATGAACAAACTGGAAGACGGGCGACTCGTGCTCTGCGACTGCGGCGCCGAAACCATCGACAACTACTGCTCGGACCACACGCGCACGCTGCCCGTCAGCGGAAAATACACGCAGCGGCAGCTCGAAATCTATAGCATCGTTGAGGACTGCCACGACCTCGTACTGAGCGTGGCCAAGCCCGGCGTGAAATACATGGACTGCCACTTCGCCGTCTGTCGCCTGATGACCGACCGCCTGAAAGCGCTCGGACTGATGCGCGGCGACACCGAGGAGGCCGTGCGTGCCGGCGCCCACGCGCTGTTCCTGCCCCACGGACTGGGCCACATGATGGGCATGGACGTTCACGACATGGAAAACCTCGACCAAATCAACGTGGGCTTCGACGCCGAGACGCGCCCCGTGCTCGACCAGTTCGGCACGAACGCCCTGCGCATGGGCCGCCGCCTGGAAGAGGGCTTCGTGGTGACCGACGAGCCCGGCATCTACTTCATTCCCGCCCTCATCGACGACTGGCGCAAGAGCGGCCACTGCAAGGAGTTCCTCTGCTTCGACGAAATCGAGAAATACAAGGACTTCGGCGGCATCCGCATCGAGGACGACATCCTCATCACCAAGGACGGCTGCCGCTTCATCGGCGAGAAGCTGATTCCGTATCATCCGAAGGATGTGGAGGAGTTTATGGCAAAAAACCTCACCCCCTAACCCCCTCTCCAAAAGGCGAGGGGGAACCCCAAGTTCCGAATTTTAAATTAACCATAATCAATTTATTAATCTACAAAAACCAATCAAAAAAAACAATGAAAAAGTATTTCGTAATGGCACTGCTCGCCGTGTTCGCCGTGAACGCCGACGCAGCCAAGAAAAAAGCGCCTGCAAAGGCAAGTAACAAGCCGGTTTTCACCGTCGTTAAGGAGATTCCCGTCACCACGATGAAAGACCAGAACCGCTCGGGCACCTGCTGGGCCTACTCCACGCTGTCGTTCTTCGAGGCCGAGGCCCTGAAGGCCACAGGCAAGAGATTCGACCTCTGCGAGAGTTTCGTAGCCAACAAAACCTACATGGAACGCGCCATTCAGGTGGTGCGCTACCACGGCGAC
>DFHC01000184.1:0-146 GCA_002372575.1 bacterium UBA3734
CGTAAGATTGCCGAGCTGGGCATCTATCCGGCAGTGGATCCGCTGGGTTCTACGTCGCGCATTCTCGACCCGCTCATCGTGGGCAAGGAACACTACGACTGCGCCCAGCGCGTGAAGGAGATTCTGCAGCGCTACAAGGAACTGCA
>DFHC01000184.1:201-2746 GCA_002372575.1 bacterium UBA3734
ATCATCGCCATCCTCGGTATGGACGAGCTTTCCGACGAGGACAAGCTGACGGTGAACCGCGCACGTCGTGTGCAGCGCTTCCTCTCGCAGCCGTTCTCGGTGGCATCGCAGTTCACGGGTCTGCCCGGCGTGATGGTCAGCATCGAAGACACAATCAAGGGTTTCAATGCCATTCTCGACGGCGAGGTCGATGATCTGCCCGAGCAGGCGTTCCTCAACGTCGGAACCATCGAAGACGCCAAGGAAAAGGCCCAGAAACTGCTTGAGGCGGCGAAGGCTTAGTGTTGAATGATGAGTGTTGGATGTTGAGTGTTGAATGGTCGGCTGTGGCGATGAAAAATTACGAAAAAAAATCAAAATTGAAAATTCATAATCGAAGCGAAGCGGGAATCATTCAAAAGTCAAAATTCAAAACTAAAAATTGATAAGATGCTAAAGCTAAAGATAGTTTCACCCGAAAAAATCGAGTTCGACGGCGAGGTCGCGAGTGTGCTCGTGCCGGGCACGGTGGGGCAGTTTGAAATCTTCCCCGACCACGCCCCGATTATCTCGTCGCTCGAGAAAGGCTCGGTGGTTTACACCCTGCCGTCGGGCGAGAAATGCACGCTCGACATTGCTGGCGGCTTCGTGGAAGTGCAGAAGAATGTCGTGAGCCTGTGTGTGGAGGTCAAATTGTAAGGGAAATGCAGAAAAATGGATATCAACAAACTCTGTAAACGCTATGTCGTGCAGACCGTCGCTTTGGCGGTGGTGCTCGCGCTCCTCGGCATTGTTGTCGAGAAAGCGTTGGGCATACCCCTGTTCGGTCAGCAGGCTCTGAGCACGGTTTTCTTCTTGCTCGTGGAGCTGACGGTGGCATTGGTGTGGCGATGGGTGATGTTGAAGAATCGCGACTATCTGTCGTCGTTTTTCATGGGCATGTCGGGACTCCGTTTTTTCGGGGCACTGACCGCACTGCTGATTTGGTTTTTGGCCATCAGCCGCGAGTCCATCATGTCGTTTATCGCGGTTCTCTTCGTCTATTATATGGCGATGGTGGTTCATCAGAGCGTTTTCTTTACGAAGATAAATAAGCAATTATAACGAGTTAATAATTAACGTGTTAGAATGAAACGATTAAAGTATATATTTCTCTCTCTGACGATGATCTTCCTGCCGCTGTCGCTCCATGCCAGCGAGCAGAAAGAGGGCGAGCCGCTGAACATTCCGGAAGTGGTGCTCGAGCACTTGGCCGACGCTTACGAATGGCATATCGCCTCGTACGAGGGCAAGCACCTGAGCATTCCCCTGCCCATCATCATCCGCAGCAAACAGACGGGAGAATGGCACTTTTGCACCCATCACTCGCTGCCCGACGGCTTTTTCTTCAACGAAGAGGCCCACGGCAAGATTTACGAGCGAATGGCCGACGGCAGCACGGTGCGACCGCTCGACCTGAGCATCACGCGCAATGTGTTGCAAATTTGGATTGTGGTGGCCGTTCTGCTGGTGGTTTTCCTCAGTTGCGCCCGTTGGTACAAGAGTCGCACGGAGAAGGACGCCGCCCCGAGAGGCTTCGTGGGGGCCGTGGAAATGCTCGTGATGATGATTCACGACGACGTCATCAAGGAATCCATCGGCGAGAAGCACTACAAACGCTATGCGCCTTATCTGCTCACGGTGTTTTTCTTCATCTTGGTGACGAATCTCGTGGGTCTGATACCGATTTTTCCGGGCGGAGCCAACGTGACGGGCAACATCAACATCACGTTCTTCCTCGCGCTCTGCACCTTCCTCGCCGTCAATTTGTTCGGAAACAGGGAGTATTGGAAGGAAATCTTCTGGCCCGACGTGCCCATCTTCCTCAAGGCCATCCCCGTGATGCCTGCCATCGAGCTGTTTGGCGTGTTCACCAAGCCTTTCGCGCTGATGATTCGTCTTTTCGCTAATATGATGGCCGGACATGCCGTGATTCTCAGCTTCACGTGCGTGATTTTCCTCGGTTGGTCGATGGGTGTGGGCTACGGATTGGGACTGAACGTATTCAGCATCATCATGTTGCTGTTTATGAACGCCTTGGAATTGCTGGTGGCCTTCGTCCAGGCCTACGTGTTCACGATGCTCAGTGCCGTGTTTATCGGCTTGGCGCATCAAGACCATCACGGGGATTGAACATTGAACATTGAAGATTGAGCATTGAAAAATTGAACATTGAAGATTTAAAACGAAATAAATTTATTAACAACTTAAAACATTAAAAATTATGATGACATCTTTGTTATTGGCCGCTGAAGGCCTGGCACAGCTGGGTTGCGGCATCGGAGCTGGTATTGCAACGATTGGTGCAGGTATTGGTATTGGTAAGATTGGCGGCAGCGCCGTTGACGCTATCGCTCGTCAGCCGGAAGCCTCTGGTAAGATTTTCACGCAGATGATTCTGACATCGGCCTTCGTCGAGGGTTGCGCCCTTTTCGCCATTGCAGCATGCGCATTCCTGATTAAGTAAGAATTGGGAGATTCGAGAATCGAAAAATTGAAGTTCTATGGATTTCAGTAAACTGCCAGC
>DFHC01000090.1:0-6556 GCA_002372575.1 bacterium UBA3734
CAACAATATGATTACCATCAACGGCCAGAAAATGGGCAAGTCGCTCGGCAATTTCATCACCTTGGAGCAATTTTTCACGGGCAAGCACGAGCTGCTTTCGCAGGCCTATTCGCCGATGACGATTCGATTCTTCATCCTTTCGGCGCACTATCGTTCGACCGTCGATTTCAGCGACGAAGCGCTGCAAGCCTCGCAGAAGGGCCTGGAGCGACTGCTCGACGGCCTGAAAAGCCTCGACCGCATCAGCGTTTCAGACCATTGCGACACCGAAACCGAGAACTTCGTGAAATCGCTGCGCCAACGCTGCTACGACGCGATGAACGACGACCTGATGACGCAACTCGTGGTGAGCTATCTCTTCGAGGCCTGCACCGTGGTCAATAAACTCATCGACCACAAGGCGACGATTTGCCAACAGTGTCTCGACGAACTCCGTGCCACGATGCATCTCTTCGCCCAGGAATTGTTAGGCCTGAACGAGGAGCGAGGAACAAGGAACGAGGAACGGGAAATGGCGTTCGGCAGCGTGGTGGACATGGTTTTGGAGCTTCGCGCCAAGGCCAAGGCCGCGAAAGACTGGGCCACGAGCGACCACATCCGCGACGAACTCGCCGCCCTCGGCTTTGAAGTCAAAGACACGAAAGACGGCGCTACGTGGAAGCTCAGCAAATAGCCTTGCTCAGTGCTTTAGCGCGATGTTGTAGTTGTAATATTCGGTCTTGCCGGTGATGTCCTTCATCACGTGGATGAACGGCGGGAAGCGCACGTCTTCGTGGGCCACGATGCCGTTGGTTTCGAGAATCGTGAGGCCGGAAACGGGCTTCAGATAGGTGTCGAGCTCGAAATACTGCCCTTTCCAGATGAAGCTGTGGCGCTTCTTGTGGATGGTTTGGCGATAGGGGTCGGCCTGCTTCACGAGCGATTCGTAGAGGTTGTTGTCCACCTGCCGCTCGGTTTCCAGCTGCTCGGTTTCCGAAATTTTCTTCTTCGTGGTGAGGATGTTGACGACTTTTCCTTGCCAGTCGCGACGGCGCAGGCGCATCTCCGTGTCAGGCTCGCTCACGAGATAGGTTTGCGTGATTTCGCTCTCGGTGAAATCGATGCTTTCTGGAATTTCGCCCACGATTTCCACGATGTATTTCCGCTCCTCTTCGATGGGCTGCGGCAGTCCGAGCACGTTGGCTATTTCCTTGAGCACGCGGTTGAGCTTGGCGTTGAAGTCGTCGTTGTTGTTGATGACGCGCAGGTGCGGGTGTCCCGTCCACGCTTTTATTACTTTTTTGTCGAGCTCGCGGGCGATGCGCAGGCCCTCTTCGTTCATCTGCTCGTAGCGCGTGGCATTGGTGGCCGTGGTGTAGTATTTCTCGGCGCCGTCGGCAGCCGAAACGAGGTGCAGCACGGCGTCGTAGCGGGCGCGCAGGCGGTTCGAGTCGGTGCCGGCCTTCGCGGTGATTTCCTCCCACATCTGGGGCGTCATGTAGGCCGAGATGTCGAGTGTGCCGCGGTCGCATACGATGAGCGTGGGTTTCGTGCACACCTCGGCCAGTTGCGAAAACGAGTCTTCGAGTGCCAGCTGCGTTTCAAGGATGGCGCGCTCGCCCTCGTAGTAGAGCGCTCGGTTGGGCGTGAGGTAGTTCCAGCCGCCCTGGCTGTAGAGCGTGGGCACTTCGGGAATGGTAAAGACCTTGTAGCCGTAGTTCGAGAAATATTCCACAATTCTCACCAGTGCGGTGGTTTTTCCGGCGCAGGGACCGCCTGTGAGTACGATTCGCTTGATTTCTTTCGTCATAATTTTGATGGTTTTGCGGGCAAAGTTACGCATAAGTGAGCGAAAAACCAAATTTATTTGAGTTTTTCCGAACGAAAGTAACTGATCAAAGGTTACAAAAAACGCTTTTTTTCATAATTATTTGTGAAATCTGGAAAAAGATAGTAACTTTGTAGCAAAATCCGAACCCAAATATTCTAAAAAAATCATGAAACGAATTCTTTTTCTGGTGGCCGGCCTGTGGCTCGCCACGCAAGTTTTCTCGCAAGTGACAACAAACGAAAAACCGTTTACCATTCCTGAAATCACGCAGTGGACGGGCGGCGAGGGCTCCGTGACCCTGAGCGGACGCATCGTCGTGAAGTCGAAAGCGCTGCAGCCCGTAGCTCGGCAGTTGGCCACCGACTTCGAACAGCTTTTTGGCCGGAAACTGACCGTCGGCAGCGGTAAGGCGAAGCAGGGCGACATCGTTTTCACGCTGAAAAAGCTCGACGCGATGCCCGCCGAAGGCTATCAGGTGCGCATCGGTGACATTGTGGAGGTGGAGTCGCCTGCGGAAATCGGCGCTTTCTGGGCCACGCGCACGCTGCTGCAAATGCTCGAAACATCACCCAATGCCCAACAACCAACACCGAAAATTCCCAAAGGCACCATCACCGATGTTCCGCAGTATCGCCTGCGCGGTTTCATGCTCGACGTGGGTCGCAAGTTCGTGCCCATCGACTATCTGCGCAACCTCGTGCGCGTGATGGCCTATTACAAGATGAACACGCTGCAGCTGCACCTCAACGACAACGGCTTCAAGCAGTATTTCGAAAACGACTGGAACAAGACCTCGGCGGCCTTCCGACTCGAGTGCGACACCTATCCCGGCCTCGCCGCCAAGGACGGCCACTACACGAAGGCCGAATTCATCGAACTGCAGAAGCTCGCCGAGCAGCTCCACGTGGAAATCATTCCCGAAATCGACGCGCCGGCCCACGTGCTCGCCTTCACGCAGTACAGGCCCGAGCTGGGGTCGCAGGAGTATGGCATGGACCATTTCAACCTCTCGAATCCCGACATCTACCCGTTCATGGACGGTCTTTTCCGCGAGTATCTCACGGGGAAGAATCCCGTGTTTCGCGGGCCGCGCGTGAACATCGGCACCGACGAATACTCGAACCGCGACAAGGAGGTGGTGGAGCAGTTCCGCGCCTACACCGACTACTATCTCGACCTGATGGAAAAATATGGCAAGCAGCCCGTGGTCTGGGGCTCGCTCACCCATGCGAAGGGCACCACGCCCATCCGCCACGAGAACGTGCTGATGGCCTGCTGGTCGAGAGACTATTCCGACCCCGACTCGATGATGCAGCTGGGCTATCAAATCGTCTCCATCCCCGACCGCTACAACTACATTGTGCCCGCCGCCGGCTATTACTACGACTATCTGAATTGCAAGTATCTCTACGAGTCGTGGACACCCGCCACGCTCTTCGGAAAGCCCATCGCCGAGCAGCATCCGCAGCTTGAGGGCGGAATGTTTGCCGTGTGGAACGACCACTATGGCAACGGCATCTCCACGAAAGACATCCACCACCGCCTCTTCCCGGCCATGCAGACGCTCTCCACGAAATGCTGGACGGGACAGCTGACGAGCGTCCCCTACGAGATGTTCGACCAGAAACGCCTGCTGCTGAGCGAGGCTCCCGCCGTGAACGAACTCGCCCGACTGCCCGAAAAGCCCGTGAAAAAAGACATCGTAGAGGCTGGAAAACCCTTGCAGTTGAATTCAACATTGAACATTGAACATTCTCCCTTCTCTACTTGGAGAGGGGCAGAGGCTTTCATCACCGAGGCCGGCTACGACTACGCCGTTTCCTTCGACATCGACTGTGCTGAGGAATCGAAAGGCACCGTGCTCACGAGCAACGCCCATGCCACGTTCTACCTCGCCGACCCCGAAAGCGGCCAACTGGCCTTCAGCCGCGACGGCTACCTGAATAAATTCAACTACAAGCTGCCCGCCACGGGTCGTGTGAGCCTGCGCATCGAGGGCACCAACAGCGAAACGCGCCTTTACGTGAACAACCGCCACCGCGAGACGCTCCGCAAGCGCGAGGCCTACGTCATTGACACCGCGCAACCGCTCAACACCATGCCCGACGCACCTTACCACACTACGGTTTTCACGTCGAAAGGCCGTATGTTCTACGTGCCCACGCTCGTCTTCCCGCTCGAAAAAGCCGGGAACTTCAAGGGTAGGGTGACGAATCTCGAAGTGCGGAAGCTGTAAAATCGGCACAAAGCAAAACTATACAAAAAGCGACCCCGCCAAGGGTCGCTTTTTCGTTTCTATTTAAAAGACAAGAAAAAATAGTTTTTATTTTCCCGTGACGATTTTCCGAATCTCGTTGAGCTTGTTGAGGGCTTCGACGGGCGTGAGGTTGTTGATGTCGAGGCCGATGATTTCGTCGCGAATCTGCGTGAGAACGGGGTCGTCGAGCTGGAAGAATGAGAGTTGCATGCCTTCGCGCGTGTCGGACGAGGGATGATGAGCGGTGGGGGAAACCCCCTTCGATTCCCCCAGATGGGGGAAAGCTTTTTGGTTTTTGGAGTTTTTTCCCTCTAACTGCCCGAGAATCACGTTGGCCCGCTTCACGATGGACTTCGGCATTCCGGCGATGTCGGCCACGTGGATACCAAACGAGTGTTCCGAACCGCCGCGCTCGAGCCGCCGCAGGAAGATGACTTTTCCATCGACCTCCTTCACCGAGACGTTGTAGTTCTTGATACGCCTGAAGGAGCGCTCCATATCGTTGAGCTCGTGGTAGTGGGTGGCGAAAAGTGTGCGCGCACGGGCTTTCGGATGCTCGTGGAGATGCTCCACGATGGCCCACGCGATGCTGATGCCGTCGTAGGTAGAGGTGCCGCGTCCGAGTTCGTCGAAGAGCACGAGCGAGCGTGGCGTGACGTTGTTGAGGATGTCGGCGGCCTCGGTCATTTCGACCATAAATGTCGATTCGCCTAAGGAGATGTTGTCGCTGGCTCCCACGCGCGTGAAAATCTTATCGACAAGGCCGATTCGGGCACTTTCCGCAGGCACGAACGAGCCGATTTGCGCCATGATGGTGATGAGCGCGGTCTGGCGGAGCAGTGCCGACTTACCTGCCATGTTCGGACCCGTGATGATGATGATTTGCTGCTGTTCGGTGTCGAGCTGCACGTCGTTGGGCACGTATTGCTCGCCCACGGGCAGTTGCTGTTCGATGACGGGATGTCGGCCCTGACGGATGTCGAGCAGGTCGTCGTCGAAAATCGTGGGGCGCACGTAGCGGTTTTCCTCGGCCACCTGTGCAAACGAGAGCAGCGCGTCGAGTTGGGCGATGAGCACGGCGTTTTGTTGAATCTGTGTGATGTATTCCTGTGCGGCCACCACCAACTCGCTGAAAATGCGTTCTTCGAGGGCGAGAATCTTCTCCTCGGCACCCAGAATTTTCTCTTCGTATTCCTTCAGTTCCTGCGTGATGTAGCGTTCGGCCTGGGCCAGCGTCTGCTTGCGCACCCAGTCTTGCGGCACCTTGTCCTTATACGTGTTGCGCACCTCGAGATAGTAGCCAAACACGTTGTTGTAGCCCACTTTCAGCGACGCGATGCCCGTGTTCTGGATTTCGCGCTCCTGAATTTGCAGCAGGTATTTCCGTCCGTTGGCCGAGATGTTGCGCAGTTCGTCGAGTTCGGCATTGCAGCCCGTCGCAATCACGTTTCCCTTTGCCACCATCTGCGGCGGGTCGGGCTGGATTTCGCGGGCGATGCGGTTGCGCAGCTTTTCGCAGAGGTGGAGATTCTTTCCTAATTGAAGCAACGCCTCAGGCCTCCCCTCTCCCTCTGGAGAGGGGTCGGGGGAGAGGCTTTTCTTAATCGGTTCAATCGCCTGCAATGCATTCTTCAGTTGCACCATTTCGCGCGGCGAGACGCGTCCTACAGCCACTTTCGACACGATGCGCTCGAGGTCGCCGATGCGTTGCAGCTGCTCGCTGGCCAACTGGCGGAACGACGGCTCGCGGAAGAAATATTCCACGACGTCGAGCCGCCGATTGATAGCCGCTTCCTCTTTCAGCGGAAACACGAGCCAGCGGTGCAGCAAACGGCCTCCCATCGGCGTGATGGTGCGGTCGATGACTTCGAGGAGCGAGCGTCCGCCCTCTTGCATCGGTTGCACGAGTTCGAGCGAGCGAATCGTGAACTTGTCGAGCCTGACGTATTTCTCCTCCTCGATGCGCTGCAGGTGGGTGATGTGGCCGATTTGCGCGTGTTGCGTGAGTTCGAGATACTGCATGATGGCTCCCGAGGCCACGATGCCGTTGTGCAGTTGCTCCACGCCAAAGCCCTTCAGCGAGTGGGTTCCGAAGTGCTTCAGCAGTTTTTGCCGCGCCGTTTGCTCGGTAAACACCCAGTCGTCGAGTTCAAACACGGAAAACGCGTTTCCTGCCGTGCGCCGCGACCCGAAATACCGTTCGAAATCGGCCTTTCGCTCGCGACAATAGAGCACCTCTTTCGGCGAGAAATTGCCGAGGAGCTTATCCACGTAGTCGTAGTTGCCCTCGCCCGTGAGAAATTCGCCTGTGGAGATGTCGAGAAAAGCCACGCCACAGGCCGTTTTCCCGAAATGGATGGCAGCAAGGAAGTTGTTTTCCTTGTGGTTGAGCACGGTGTCGGTCATTGCCACGCCCGGCGTCACGAGTTCCGTCACGCCCCGTTTCACGAGTGTTTTCGTGAGTTTCGGGTCTTCCAGCTGGTCGCAGA
>DFHC01000090.1:6607-13916 GCA_002372575.1 bacterium UBA3734
AGCTGGTCGCAGATGGCCACGCGCCGGCCTGCTCGGATGAGTTTCGGCAGATAGGTGTCGAGCGCGTGGTGCGGAAAGCCCGCCATCTCCGTGTCGCCCGAGTTTCCGCCGTTGTTGCGTCGCGTGAGCGTGATGCCCAGGATGCGTGCGGCCACGACGGCATCCTCGCCGTATGTCTCGTAGAAGTCGCCACAACGAAAAAGCAGCACCGCATCGGGATATTTCTCCTTGAATGCGAAGAACTGCTTCATCATGGGTGTCAAGCCTTTGTCTTTTGCTGCCATCGTCGATTTTTTGCTGTTTGGATGGCAAAGTTACGACTTTTTTCCGAGAAAATCCAGAAAAAGAAAAAAAATCGGGCGACAACCTTGCTTTTTCACGGCGTCGGGCAACTCCATGGGCGACATATCAAAAGAAATTGCTTCTTCATAATTAATCGTCGATGTCGATGAGTTGGAACGCGTTGTTGAACTTCAGTTCGAGGCGGTTCGAGAGCTCTATCTCGTAGGTTCTGCGGTCGCGCTCGATTTTCAGGATGGTTGTCTGCGGATAGTTTTTCTTGACGTAGTTGGCGATGGCTGCCGGAATGAGGGCAGCGGGCACGTGCAACTGCCGGCACTCGATGTCTCGCCACTGGCCTTTGCTGTCGAACTCGATTTTCTCGCCGTTGGTGAAAATCACGTCGTAGGTTTTCCCGAACACCTCCATTTCCACCTTTGCGAGGGCAATCTGGCGGTCGGCAAAGTGTTTTTTAATCGTCTGCTGGGCGGCAGCGGGAAGTTGTGCTAACGTCACCGGCTTTTCAAGGTCGGCGAAGGCGGCGGTCTGCACGAAGAGCGCGCAGAACAGCATCATGATTTTTACAGATGTTTTCATTGTCTTTTCGTTTTAAAAGGTGAATAATGTTGACTTTTGTCAGGGGCAAAGGTCGGCATCAATTCTGAAAAGAATCTGTAAAAAAAGCGGGAAATAAGGTTTTTAATTTTTATTAACAAATGCGGAAAATGTGCCGATTTTCCTCGAACGAATAATCAACTTTCAGCCCGCTCTGCGTGCAGATGGCTCTCACGAGGGCCAGTCCGATGCCAGTCGAGTTGCGTTCTTCGTCTTGGTTCGATGGTGTGGCGGTTTCGTGGTAAAATGGTTCGAAAATTCTGTTGGCATCGAGCGGCTGCATTCCGTCGTTGGCAATGCTGAAGCCCTGCGTGTGGCTCGTGAGCGTGACGCTACTGCCCTCGCCGCTGTGGACGAAAGCGTTTTTCAGTAGGTTCGAGAGCATCATGCGAGCCAGCGTGGGGTCGATGACGGGTACGAAGGGCGCATTCCACTGTTTTTCCACCTTGATTTTCCGCGAGGCATAGAGCGGCAGCAGTTCGGCAAGGATTTCTTCGGTGAGTTGCGGGAAATCGACGCCCTGCGTGTCGTTGAACTGGCCGTTTTCGATTCTGCTGAGCATGAGCAGCGAGCGATTCAGCTGCGACATGTTTTCGAGCGAGTGTATGGCCTTGAGCAGGTTGCCCATCTGTTCCTCGCTGAGCGATTCGTCGTCGAGCATGATTTCCAGTCGGTTCATGGTGGCGGCGATGGGTGTCTGCAGTTCGTGCGAGGCACTCCCGAGGAAGCTTTTCTGCTGTTCGAAGAGTTCTTGGTTGCGCATGAGGCTTTCTTCCACCGCCGTGTTCAATTGTCGGAACTCCACGATACGTGTCGGATTGTCGAGCGGTTGGTTTTTCTTGCCGATTTGGAAGTTTTCCACCCATCGGAGCAGTTGGCGCAGTGGTCGCATGGTGCGGTGGATGGAAAACACGCTCACGGCGATAACGCTCAGCAGCAGCGCTCCGAAGAGCGTGACGATGGCGTAGAAGATGGTGCCGCGCAGGTCGTCTTTGTCGATGTGGGGTGTGGAAACCTCCAGTTCGTGGTATTGTCCGTCGTTGTCTTGATAGATGTACGAGAGCACGCGCGCGGGCTCGTATTCATTCTTTTCGTGGATGAACACGTTGCGGTCGGAATAGCGGATATGCTCGTGCCGACGGGCGTATTCGTCGCTGACGGGCTTTTGGAAAAACTGGTTGTTCGTGCCGATGGAAACGGTGGGAATCTCCTCGCCGGCCAGTGAGCGCACGATGATGGCCTCGGCGTAGTCCTCGAGCGTGTCATCGACCTCGTCGTTGACCTCGTCGATCATCTCGAAGTAGAAAAACAGCGACCAGAAAGCCAATACGATGGCTGTGAGCGTCAGCAGGCGGAGCGATATGGAGTGCAGCAGTTTCATGTTTCCACGAGTTTGTAGCCGAAGCCATAGACGGTCTTGATTTCGATGCTTGCGGCGGCGTCTTTCAGCCGGTGGCGCAGGTTCTTGATGTGGGCATAGATGAAGTCGAAGTTGTCGGCCACGTCCATGTCGTCGCCCCATACGGCCTCGGCCAGTGTCTGCTTCTCCACGAGTCGTCCTGTGCGGTTCATCAGGTAGGAGAGGATGTCGTATTCCTTGCGGCTCAGTTCAAAGGGTTTTCCATCGACCTCCACGTTCAGCCGGTCGGGGTAGAGCACCACGTTTCCGGCGTTGATGGTGGCCTCGCCGCCTCGCTTGCGGCGCATCACGCTGCGGATTCGGGCGTGGAGCTCGGCCAGGTGGAAGGGCTTGGGCAGGTAGTCGTCGGCTCCGAGGTTCAGGCCTGCCACCTTGTCATCGACAGAGTCTTTTGCCGAGAGGATGATGACGTTGCTGTGCTTGCCGCGTGCGGCCATGTCGCGCAGCAGGTCGAGGCCGTTGCCGTCGGGCAACATCAGGTCGAGCAGGATACAGTCGTATTCGTAGGCCGATGCCTTCGTGCGCGCCTCTACTAGCGTCGCAGCGGCTTCCGCCACGAAGCGCGCCTCTTTGAGCGAGGCCACAATCACCTCGCGCAATTCGCGTTCGTCTTCTACTACCAGAATTTTCATTTTGCTTGCCGTTTTATGTTCACAAAGGAGCCCTTGCTGTCGAATGTCAGCTTCAGGCCATTGTCGAGTGTTGCGTCGTAGGTGGTGTTGAATAGTTCTCGGTCTTTTTTGGCGATGATGATTCTTTTGCCGGGATAGTTTTTGCGGACATACGTGTGGGCCGCCTCGGGCACTTGCTCAATGGGGATGAGCTTGTCGTCGCACGAGACGAATGTGAGCGTCAGCATGATGCCTGCTGTCAGCATTTTTGTCCGTTTCTTCATTTTTCTTGCCATTGAAGACGATTTCTACTGCGGATTCGGAGTGCCAATCAGTGTGGCCGCCGTGGAGCTGGTGATGCTCACGCTGACGATTTGCCCGGGATGATGCCCCTGCTTGTCGAAAACCACCATTTTTCCTTGCTCGGTGCGACCGCAGAGCTGCTGTCGCGAGCGTTTGGAGTAGCCCTCGACAAGCACGTCGAACGTCTTGTTCACGTCGTGCAGGTTGGAGTGGGCCGAGAGGTCGTTTTGCAACTGAATCACCTCGTTCAGACGACGCAGTTTCACCTCTTCGGGCACGTCGTCGGGCAGGTGTTTGGCGGCGTAGGTGCCCGGGCGCTCGGAATATTTGAACATGAAGGCGGAGTCGAAGGCGGCCTCGCGCATGAGTGAGAGCGTCTGTTGGTGGTCGTCTTCGGTTTCAGAGTGATAGCCCACGAACACGTCGGTGGAGAGGCCGCAGTCGGGGATGATGCGGCGGATGGCCGCCACGCGGTCGAGATACCATTCGCGCGTGTATTTCCGGTTCATCAGCTCCAGAATGCGGTTCGAGCCCGACTGCACGGGCAGGTGAATCTGGCGGCAGACGTTAGGCATGTCGGCAATCACGTGGAGCGTTTCGTCGCTCATGTCTTTCGGATGGCTCGTGGTGAAGCGCACGCGCATGTCGGGTACCGCCTCGGCCACTTTTTTCAGCAATTCGGGAAAAGTGATGTTCCCCCTCCCTTTGGAGGGGGTTAGGGGGAGGCTATAGGAATTCACATTCTGCCCCAGCAGTGTCACCTCCTTGTAGCCCTTTTCCTGCAGGTCGCGCACCTCGCGCAGAATGCTCTCCATGTCGCGCGAGCGCTCGCGGCCTCGCGTGTAGGGCACGATGCAGTAATGACAGAAGTTGTTGCAGCCGCGCATGATGCTCACATAGCCCGAGATGCGGCTACCGGCGATGCGCTGCGGCACGATGTCGCGATAGGTTTCGGTGGTGGAAAGTTCCACGTCGATGGCTTTCTGTCCGGCCTCCACCTGCGCGATGAGGTCGGGCAGTCGCAGGTAGGCGTCGGGACCGGCCACGAGGCTCGTGTGATGGTTCTCGATAAGGTCGTCCTTCACGCGCTCGGCCATGCAGCCAAGAACGCCGATGATTAGCTGAGAATCGCCCTTTTTCTTCTTTCCGAGGGCGTTCAGCTCGGCCAGTCGGTGGTAAATCTTGTTTTCGGCATTCTCGCGCACCGAACACGTGTTCAGAAACACGGCGTCGGCCTCGTCAGCCGATTCGCACGGCTCGTAGCCCGCCATCTGCATCACCGAGGCAACCACCTCAGAATCAGCCACGTTCATCTGGCAGCCGTAAGTTTCGATATAGAGTTTTTTCATGATATTTTATAATTTGAATGATTTCGAAAGTGGCATCAGTACCGAGAAAAACAGCACGCCACACAGGAGTCCGGCAACGACATCGACGACGTAGTGCGCCTGAATATAGACCGTGGCAAAAAACATCAGCACGGCAAAGGGCAGCAGCCACCAAAACAGCTTGTGGCCGCGCGGCTGACCAATCCATGCGAGCAGCAGCAACACGACCGTGATGCCGACATGCGACGAGGGGAAAGCAGCTGTGGGCCGCTCGCCAGCCTGATGCGCACCCTCCACCATGTGATAGAAAATGCCTTTTTGCCACCCGGGACTGACTATGCGCTCGGCGTGATGATAGAAATAGTCGCCCACCTGTGGAAAGACACCCTCAATCACGTTGTCGGGGCCGATGGCGAGGTAGTAATATTGCGGGCCGGTGACGGGCAGGAAGATGAAAATCACGTAGAAAATGAAAAATGAGCCGATGAGCACGAACACCATACGCCCAAATTCCTGATAGCGATAGAAGAAATAATAGACCGTGACGACGAGAATCATCGGGAAATACGAGGCGTAGCCCAGATCCATCAGTTCGCTGAACCACGGCCACGGCATCCGCTGCGAGAAATAAAGTGCAGGCTGATAGCCGAAAAGATTCTGGTCGGCCTGTGCGAAAATATGGTCGAGATTCGGCAGGATGCGGTTGAGTTCGTAGGTGTCGGGATACCACCACGCCAGCAATGCCAATTGTGCAGCGGCACGAGCCAGTCGCGTCAGTCGGCAGGGTGCCAGCCGATAGACGAACCAAAGTGCGCCGATGATGGCCAAAATGCGCACGCGCCCCACGATCATGGCCTGGGCATGGGGCAGCTTCGTATAAGCGAAGAGAATGAAGAGCAGCGTGAGCAGCGTATAGCCCACCACCACCCATTCAAAGGAAAGCAGCCCTTTCGTGGGTTTCTTCTCAAGTTTGAAGAGTTCTTTCAAGCTGTTCATAGCCATTTGTTTTCTTTGTACCACGCGATGGTTTCCCGCACACCACGCTCCAAGGGATATTCGGGCTGATAGCCCAACTCCTCGGTGGCAGGACTGATGTCGCAACGCCAGTTGCGCTGTCGCAGAATGTGGTATTTGTCGTTGTTCAGGGCAGAAATCTTGCCCGTCAGCTTGCCAATGCTGTCGCCGCAGGCCGTGACCACGCGCAGCAGCCATACGGGAGCCGTCAGCCGCAGACACCACGGATTTCCGAGCTCTTTCCTAATCAGATCGCTGAAAGCCGACGACTGATACACCTGCCCGTCGCTCAGGAAATATTTCCTACCCGATTCTCCCCGCTCGAAGGCCAGGAAAACGGCCTGCACCACGTCTTTCACATAGACAAATGTGATGTCCTGACGCTTGAAGCCTACTGCGAAATCCACGTGGCCTTTGATGGACTTTGCCATCATGAAATAGTCCTTCTCGCGCGGACCATAGACGCCCGTGGGCCGCAGAACGACGTATGGAAACGATGCCTCCCTTTGCAGGTATTCCTCGGCCAGCAGTTTGCTCCGGCCATAGTCAGTGTTGGGACGGGGCGTGTCGGTTTCAGTGATTTCCGTGTAGGGTTGCTCTTCGCGGATGGGACCGAAAATGCTGAGCGAGCTCAGATAGATGAATCTTCGCAGCGGCATCTGCAGTTTCTTGATGACGTTGGTCAAATTCTGCGTTCCGAGCGTGTTCACGCGATAGAAGTCGCTGTCTTTCAGGCTTTTCGTGAGACCCGCCGCATGCACGACGAAGTCGAAGCGATGCCCTCGGAGCTGTTCCGTGAGCCGCTCCTCGGAAAGCAGGTCGAGTTCGACGAAATGGATGCGCCCGTCGGTCAGAAATTCGCGCGAACTGCTCTTCCTGACTGCCGCCCACACCTCGTAGCCTCGTGCGAGTCCCTCTTCCACGATGAAACTTCCGATAAAGCCGCTGGCTCCCGTGACAAGTAGTTTTAAATCATTCATTTGCGGCTGCAAAGTTACGCCTTTTTCGCGATTTATCCTACAGAAATCTGTAAGAAAATTTTAGGATGTCGGAAAAATACCGTAAATTTGCAACTCGTAAATATCCTGAACAACTCAAATCGTAAAACAAAATGAAAAAACTGATTCTCTCACTCGTCGCGCTACTGGCGATGAGCATGGCGCGTGCCGACGAAGGCATGTGGACCATCTACAACCTGCCGCCGCAGGTGTTTGAACAAATGAAGGCCGAGGGCTTCCAGATGTCGTACAACGACCTCTACTACGGCGACACCTCGCTCAAGGCGGCCTGTGTGAACTTCTCGGGCTACTGCTCGGGCGTGGTCGTCAGTCCCGACGGACTCGTCTTCACCAACCACCACTGCGGCTTCGAGGCCATCCGCTCGCACTCCACCGTGGAACACGACTATATGCGCAACGGCTTCTACGCCAAGACGTTCGAGGAGGAGCTGCCCAACCCGAATATGTTCGTCTCGTTCATGATTGAGCAGGAAGACATCACCGACCGCGTGATGAAGCTTGGATTCGAACAGAAGTCGCTCAAGGAACAAGAGGAAATGCTCGATTCCATCGAGCAGGCGATGTCGGAACAGGTGAAGGCGAAAGACGCCACGCTGCGCCTCGAAGTGAAGCCCTTCTACGAGGGCAACAAGTTCTACGCCACCACCTATCGCGACTTCACCGACGTGCGACTGGTGTTCACCATTCCGAAGTCGATGGGAAAATTCGGCGGCGAGACCG
>DFHC01000090.1:13967-32266 GCA_002372575.1 bacterium UBA3734
GAGACCGACAACTGGATGTGGCCGCGCCAGACCTGCGACTTCGCTGTGTTCCGCGTCTATGCCGACCCGAAAACCAACGGTCCGGCGGCCTATTCGAAAGACAACGTGCCCTACAAGCCGAAACGCTGGGCGCAGGTGTCGATGCAGGGCTACAAAGAGGGCGACTTCGCCATGACTATCGGCTATCCGGGCTCCACGAGCCGCTACATCTCTTCGTATGGCATCCGCGAGCGTCGCGACGCCTCGAATGCGCCGCGAGCCCAGGTGCGCGGCGTGAAACAGGAGATTATGCGTCGCCACATGCGTGCCGACGATGCCGTGCGCATCAAGTACGACTCAAAGTATGCCTCGTCGGCCAACTATTGGAAAAACTCCATCGGAATGAACAAATGCATCGATTCCATCGGCATCATCACGCAGAAAAAAGCCTACGAAGACCGCATCCAGCAGTGGCAAGACTCCACGGGCTACCTGAAGGGCAAGCTCGACCTCGAGAAAATGGGACAAACCTACGGCAAGCGTCTGCAAGACCTCCGCGCCTTCACGTACTGGACGGAAACCTTCGCACGCACTAATGAATTCTGTACGCGCGCGATGCAGCTGAACCGCATGGAGCTGAAAGGCCCGGAAGAGAAGCCGAAGAAGCAATACGTGGAGTTCCGCGACAACAGCGACGAATGGGACGAGGCGCTCGACCGCGAGGTGTTTGCCGCCCTGCTGAAAAACTACAAAGAGCAGGTGGATGCGAAGTACCTGCCCGCCTTCTATAACACGATTCACACGAAGTTCGGCGACAACTACACGGCCTATGTCGATTACCTCTATAAGAAGTCGAAACTCATGAAAAAAGGCCAGAAACTCTACGTCAATAAGAAGAGTTACAAGAAAGACCCGGGCGTGCAGTTCGGCCTCGACCTCACCGAAAGCCTCGCCGGCCTGCGTGCGAAACTGATGGAAACCGCCGATGAACTCGAACTGCAAGAGCGCTACCTCTGCGCCGCCAAGCTGCGTATGGAAGAGGACATGGCGCACTACAGCGATGCCAACTTCACGATGCGCCTTTCCTACGGTCAGGTGGGCGGCTTCGAACTGGGCGGCAAGCCCTCGGGCTACTACACCACCGCCGAGTCGCTCGTGGCCAAAATGAAGCAGGCCGACCAGAATTTCGAGTATTTCGCCGAGCCCATCATGCACGAGCTGCTTTCGGCCAAGGATTTCGGTGCCTACACCGACAAAACCACGGGAAAAATGCAGCTCTGCTTCCTCACGAACAACGACATCACGGGTGGCAACAGCGGTTCGCCGATGTTCGACGGCAAGGGGCAGCTCATCGGCCTCGCCTTCGACGGCAACTGGGACTCGCTCTCCAGCGACATCAATTTCGATGCCCGTCTGGCGCGCTGCATCGGTGTCGATATCCGCTTCGTGCTCTTCATGATGGACAAGTGGGGACACGCCGACCGGCTGCTCCGCGAAATCAATGCGAAGTAAAAAACGTCTGAAACGAAATGAACCCCGAAAGTTTTTCTGACTCTCGGGGTTCATTTTTTAATCAAAAATATTCGGCTCCATGATGTTGCTGGCGTAGGGATTGCGCCCCAGATGGTCGTAGGCAAGGCGCGTGGCCATGCGACCGCGAGGCGTGCGCTTGATGAAGCCTTCCATGATGAGGAAGGGCTCATAGACCTCCTCCACGGTGCCGGTGTCTTCGCCGATGGCCGTGGCGATGGTCGAAAGGCCGACGGGGCCGCCGCGGAACTTGTCGATGATGGTGACGAGGATTCTGTTGTCGATTTCGTCGAGGCCGAAACGGTCGATGTTGAGGGCTTTTAGGGCAATTTCGGCGATGTGCGGGTCGATGCGTCCGGAGCCTTTCACTTGGGCGAAGTCGCGCACGCGGCGCAGCAGGGCATTGGCAATTCGGGGCGTGCCGCGCGAGCGTCGCGAAATTTCGGCTGCGGCCTCGTCGTCGATGGGCACGCCGAGAATGCCTGCCGAGCGGCGAATGATGCGCTGCAGGGTCGTGGGCTTGTAGTATTCGAGGTGCAGATTGATGCCGAAGCGGGCGCGCAGCGGTGCCGTGAGCAGACCGGAGCGTGTGGTGGCTCCGACGAGCGTAAACGGGTTGAGGTCGATTTGGATGCTGCGGGCCGAGGGGCCTTTGTCGATCATGATGTCGATGCGATAGTCTTCCATCGCCGAGTAGAGATATTCCTCGACCACGGGCGAGAGGCGGTGGATTTCGTCGATGAAAAGCACGTCGCGCGGCTCGAGCGAGGTCAGGATGCCGGCCAGGTCGCCCGGTTTGTCGAGCACGGGGCCGCTCGTGATTTTGAAGCCCACGCCCAGCTCGTTGGCGATGATGTTCGAGAGTGTCGTCTTGCCCAGTCCCGGAGGGCCGTGGAGCAGCGTGTGGTCGAGCGGTTCGCCACGGTATTTCGCAGCCTCGACAAACACTTCGAGGTTCTCAACCACATTCTGTTGTCCGCTGAAATCGCGGAATTTCAGGGGACGCAGCGCATTTTCAAACTCCTTTTCGCCCTGCGAAAGTTGTTCCTCGCGAATATCAAAATCTTCGTTCATATTGTCTTAATTTTGTGCAAAGATACAAAAATAATGATGAATGATGAGCGACGAATGGCGTTTTTTTTGTACTTTTGCGCACTTAAACCCTTTTTAAGACGAAAATATGAGAAAAATAGCTGCTATAATCGCAATGACAATGGCTCTGACAGCGACTTGGGCGCAGGGGCCAAACAACACGAAAACCTACTATGAGGCGGCCAACGGAAAGAGCGGCCAGGCGCTGAAGACGGCTTTGTCGGGCATCATCAAGAATGGGCACGACCCCATCGGCTACAACGACAATATGTACGAGGCCTATAAAAATACCGACACGCGCCCCGACGGCAAGGTGCGCGACTGGTATTCCAACGCCACGAACTTCACCCACGTCGTGGACAAGGCCGGCTCGTACAAAAACGAAGGCGACTGCTACAACCGCGAGCATACGCTGCCGCAGAGCTGGTTTGAGAGCTACGGAGAAGCCTCGACCATCAAGTGCGACATCATCCACGTGGTGCCAACCGACGGAAAAATCAATGGAATGCGAGGCAATGTTCCGTTGGCAGAGGTGAACCCGAGCCGAATTGCTGGACAGTCGAAGAACGGCTACAGCAAATGGGGAATGTGTGGCGTGAGCGGCTACGGCGGCACAGTTTTCGAGCCCAACGATGAAATCAAGGGCGACATCGCGCGAATTTATTTTTACGTGGTGACTCGCTACGAGAACAACGCCACGAAATGGGCCAACAACGCCACGGCCAGTGTCGTTTTCAACGGCAGCAGCGCGTATCAGCCCTTCAAGCAGTGGTATTTCGACATGCTCGTGCGATGGGCGCAAAACGACCCTGTGGACGACTTGGAAATCGCCCGAAACAACGCCGTCTATGAAGAGCAGGGCAACCGCAATCCCTTCGTCGATTATCCGGGCTTGGAAGACTACATCTGGGGCGAGAAGAAAAACGAAGCCTTCGACTATAAGAATTTCGACGGTTCCACGACCACCGTCTCCATGCCCACTTTCTCGCCCGAAGGTGGCACCTACTCTTCGGCGCAGAGCGTGACCATCAGCTGCCCGACCAACGGAGCCACGATTTTCTACACCACCGACGGCACCACGCCATCGGCCTCAAGCACGCAATACACCGCGCCCGTTACCGTCGGCGAGAGCCTCACGCTGAAGGCCATCGCCATCAAGGGCAACGACATGAGCAGCGTGGCCACGGCTACCTACGTTATCAGGGAGCAGGGCGACGACCCCACGCCGTCGGGCGACAACATTTTCAAGCTAATTACATCGACCAGCGAGCTGGAAAGCGGAAAACGCTACCTGATTGTCAACGAAGAGGACGCGAAAGCCCTCACAAAGCTCGATGGAACGGCTGGAAGCGGCCAAGTCACCGTCAGTTCCAACACCATCGACCTGAACAATTCGCAGAACAAGGCGATGGTTCTGACGTTCACGAATGTCGGAACCTACTGGACGATTTCAGGCAACGGTTCGTATATGGCACTCACGAGCGATAAAAACGGCCTCGATGCCGCGACTTCCGCCAGTGAAAACACGGCAAAATGGACCATTTCCATCAGTTCCGACGGTACGGCCGCCATCACCAACGTGCAGTATTCGCCGCGCAGCCTGAAATACAACTCTGGCTCCGATATGTTCCGCTGCTACAAAACGGGTCAGCAAGCCGTTTCCATCTTCAAGGAAACGAGCATGACAACGACGGGCATCAACTCGACGAAAAAACACGATGAAATCGGCGAAAATTCAATCTACAACCTGCAAGGACAGCAAATTATCGGCTCTCCGAAGAAGAAGGGAATCTACGTGAGTAAAGGAAAAAAATGGATTGTTAAATAAAACCTTAAACGACGATGAAAACGAGATTTTTTACGAGCCTTGTGCTCCTGATGATGGTGCTGACGATGAGCGCAGTTCCTGCGAAACCGGGTCAGAAAAAATTGCTGCGACTCAGCGACGGAACAACGGTAGAAGCTCGCCTCGTGGGCGATGAACACGGTCATTTTTGGCTCTCGGCCGACGGCAGGGCGTTTCGGAAAGTGCAAAACGAAGCGTTCTATGAGCAAATAGACGTGCTCAACGTCAAGAAAAACGCCCAGAAACGCCGCGCAAAGGCCAACCTGCGCCGTGCAAAGCGCCAAATGCCCAAGAAGGCGGGTCTGACGAGCAATTTCATCGGGAAGAAAAAAGGTCTGATTATCCTCGTGGAATATACCGACGTGAAATTTCAAGCGGAAAACAACCAGGCGCTTTATGACCGCATTGCCAACGAAGCGAATTTCGTGCACGACGAGTTCGTGGGCTCGGTCTATGACTATTTCCTCGCCCAGAGCGAGGGTCTTTTCGAACTGAATTTCGACGTGGTGGGGCCCTACACCTTGTCCCACAACCGAGAATACTACGGCGGCAACGATGAGGACAACGAAGATATGCACCCCGCCGGAATGGTTGTGGAGGCGTGTCGGATGGCCGATGCCGAGGTGGATTTCGCCGACTACGACTGGGACGGCGATGGCGAAGTGGATCAGGTGTATGTGCTTTATGCCGGTCCTGGCGAAGCCAACGGCGGCGACGAGGAAACGGTCTATCCGCACGAGTGGACCCTTTCCTCGGCACAGTACTACGGCGAGGACGTGGCTTCCATCAAACTCGACGGTGTATGGGTCGATACCTACGCCTGCAGCGGCGAGTTGCAACCGGCAGCCATCGACCGCTACTACAACGTGACGGCGTGGAAAATCGACGGAATCGGCACCATCTGCCACGAATTCAGCCACTGTCTGGGCTATCCCGACTTCTACGACACGGACTATCAGAATTCGGGTATGGGCTACTGGGACCTGATGGACGGCGGCTCGTACAACGGCGATGGCTTCTGTCCTGCAGGCTACACGAGCTACGAGCGTTGGGTGGCAGGCTGGAAAGAACCCATCGAACTCACCGAAGACACGGAAGTCGCCTCGATGAAGCCTCTGCAAGACGGCGGTGATGCCTACATCATCTACAACGACGGCAACCGAAACGAGTATTTCCTGCTCGAAAATCGCCAATTCATCGACTGGGACGCGGAGATTCCCGGTAAGGGACTGCTCATCATTCACGTCGATTACAATGAAACGGCGTGGAACGAAAACAAGGTGAATAACACGAAGGGGCACGAGCGAATGACGTGGATTGCCGCCGACAATGACAAAGCCTACGAAACCTACGAGGGTGAGAGATATTACGATTTCTACGACATGGCCTCCGACACCTATCCTTACAAGACGAACAAATCATTCACGAACACGTCGAAGCCTGCCGCCACGCTCTACAACAAGAATACCGACGGCTCAAAAAAACTCAATAAATCGGTGCTCGACATCACGCAAAACAGCGATGGAACCGTAGCTTTCCGTTTCCTTGCAAGCGCAGGATCGGTTACTCCGTCGGGAGAGGCTATTTGGCAAGAGAGTTGGGATGATGCTGCCGCAGGCGACGCTGCCGAGGATGTTGCAAACGCATCGGCCACCTATGAGGGCGACGGTGGAAAGTATTGTAAGATTTTCGAGGAAGAACTGGCGGGCGGAACAGCTCCCGAACTGCTGATTCCGAAGAAAAGCCGTGAAAAGAATTATCTGAAGGCAACGATTTCTTTGGGCGGCAATAGCGGAGAATTGCCCCTGACGTTCAACTGCAACAAGCAAATTGATGTCACAACGGAGACTGCGGGAGTGAGTATCACGTTCGGGTCGGTGGACGAAAAAACGTATTCTTACACGGTCAGCGTACCCGAAAATACGACAACGCTCGTGCTCGTGTTCTCCACGACAACCGACAGCAATGCCCGTATAGACGACATCATGCTCTCAAAGCCAAAGGGCACCTCTTCCATCGGAAAAACTACGATGAAATCGGTGAAAAATGAAGATGTTTACACGCTACAAGGCGTAAAAATCTCTTCTACCGGCCAGAATCTGAGAAGAGGCATCTATATTGTCGGCGGCAAGAAAATCGTCGTGAAATAGGGTAGGGAGAGGATGCTAAACGAGGCTACACGGCAGTTTGTTCGCCTGCATGCCGCCGACGATGTCCGTCGTTTGGCCTTGCAGACCCACGCTGCGCCCGACGTGGACCTCCCTTTGGCGCTCAATCAGATTCGCGGACGGCAAATTGCACGCCAAAAACTTCCCTCTTGGGCTGAAATCGAGGAAATTGCCTATCCGCCACATCTTTCCATGGAACAATGTTCGAGCGAGCAGACCGCGCAGTATAAGGCGCAGCTGCTCGCCCGATTCGTTTCCACTTTCAGCAAGCAAGTGCATTTCATCGACCTCACGGGCGGATTAGGCGTTGATTTCTCTTTCATAGCGCAGGCTCTTGGCACTTGCAAGGCTGTCTATGTAGAGCGCGATGCCCACCTTTGCGAGCTCGCTCGCCATAATTTTCCGCTTCTCGGTCTTCCCAACGCGGAAATCGTCTGCGACACCGCCGAAAACTACCTCCATCAATGCTCAACTGTCACCCATCCGCCATCAACCATCCTCTTCCTTGACCCCGCCCGTCGCGATGCTCATGGCAACCGCACTTATGCATTGCCCGACTGCACGCCAAACGTCCTCGAAATTCGCGACGAACTGCTAAAAATCGCCGATTTCATCGTGCTTAAGCTTTCGCCGATGCTCGATTGGCATCGGGCGGTCGAGGAACTCGGAAATGTCAGCGAGGTACACATTGTTTCCGTTGCGAACGAGTGTAAGGAGATGCTACTGGTGATGAAGAAGAATCCCGAGAATCTCAAAATTTTCTGCGTCAACGACCAACAGCTGTTTTCTTACGAGGAAACTGGGACAATGGCTCAGAAACACGCCGTTCCGTGTATTTCAGACGTTGCTTCTTTTATTGGGAAATCGCATCTTTTCGTGCCAAACGCCTCGGTGATGAAGGCCGGGTGTTTTGCTGAACTTTGCGAGCAGTTTCACCTTGAGGCTCTCGCTCCTAACAGCCACCTTTTTGTTCGTGTGGGAGACGATAAACAAGAAGATTTTCCAGGCAGAAAGTTTCAAATTTCGGCCATTTCATCGATGAATAAGCGGGAAATTCATGAAAAATTAAGTGGAATTGCACAGGCAAACATCGCCGTGCGGAATTTTCCGATGAAGCCCGAGGAATTGCGCCGACGTCTGAAAATGCGCGAGGGCGGCGACACTTATATTTTTGCCACCACCCTCGCAGACAAGAAACACGTGCTCATCGTTTGCAAGCACGTGTAAATTGGGGTTAATCTGCAACGAGTTCCTTTATTTCCTCTTGGCGAATTACCTGCTTCTTCACTTTCTTCGTGCTTTGCTTCTCCACTTCCACCTCTTCGTAGGTGGTCACTTTGAAGGTTCCCTCGCCCGTCACGATGACGCAGCGGTTCTTGTCGTTCTCCTCGAACGGCTGAACGGTGTCGCCCTTTGAGTCGCTCTTCACCCGAGAAGCGTCGATACCATGTTCGTTGATGAGCTTGTCGGTCACGCCTTGTGCACGCTTCAGGGCGTACATCTTGTTGAGTTTCGGATTGCCCGTGCCCTTGTCGGCATAGCCCGTCACGGTGAAGTTTGCGTCGTCGCTCGTCTTCATCAGGTCGGCAATCTTCTTGATGGCCTGGTCGATGCCCTGTGCGGCGTCGGCTTCGCTCTCGCGGATGTTGAAGAACACCACCTCTTCAATGCGTTTCTGCTCCATTTTCACCACGGGCTTCTTCTCCTTGACCATAATGGTGGTGGGTTCGTCAACCCAAACGGAGTCCACCACGTCGATCAGCTTCGTGATATACGTCGGACCTGCGTATTTGTGGCCGAAGCGGATGCTCAAGCCGAGCATGGCCGTGAACATCCAGTCGTCGCTCGTGTTCGCTTTCGAGTTGAAGCGGTCGCTGAGGCTGTTGGCCGTGACTTCGAGCGAGAGTCCGAGCGGCTTCGTTACGTTGGTTTCGAGGCGCAGGCCGGCGCGGATGTTGTGGCTCAGGCGGTTTTTGTCCCATGCCAGCTGCGTGTTCAGGTCCTGATGCTGTGCGGTAATGGCCTTCAGTTGGTCATTGTTCCACGCGTTGGTGAGGCCGAATCCGCCCACGAGAATGAGGTTCAGCGCGTGGTTGTAGCGCTTCGAGAACAGGTTCGTCAGGTTCAAGAGCAGGTCGGCGTCGGTGGTGATGTAGTTGAACTTGTAGTACTGGTCGAGCTGGTCGAAACCGCCCTTCGTCTGCCATCCGTTTACGTGCAGGCGCAGTCCCACGGCAGGCGAGAAATAGCGGCCGATGGAGAATCCGGCAGTGGGCATGAGCAACTTGTCGATTTTCGCGTCGGTAGAGGTAAATTGCACTCCGCCTTGCGCCTCGACGAAGTTGTAGGACTTGAGTTTTCCTTTTTCGTTGTCTTGTGCGTTGGCCGTGCTGAGCGTCATCAGCGTTGCGACCATGAAAATAAATAGTTTTTTCATTGTTTTATTACTGTTATTGGTCATAATGTCTCCGATTTTCGATGCAAATTTAACTTTTCTCGGTTAAAATAACAAATTTTTCGACGGTTTTCTCGCTGAAAATCACTAACTTTGCCGAAAAATACGAAAAAATATGCCGAAAATTGAGATAAAAAAGGTCGAAACACGCCGCGACCTGAAGAAATTTATCGAATTTCACTACGACCTCTACGAGGGCAACGAATACGACGTTCCCACGCTCTTCAGCGACGACATGAGCACGCTCGACAGGGAGAAAAACGCCGCATTTGAGTTTTGCGAGGCAGAGTATTACCTCGCCTACAAAGACGGACGGCTGGCCGGACGCGTGGCCGCCATCGTGAACCACCGCGCCAACGAAACGTGGCAGCGCAAGAGTGTCAGGTTTGGATGGATCGACTTCATCGACGACCTTGACGTGAGCCGCGCATTGCTCGACGCCGTGGCCGACTTTGGCCGTCGGAAGGGCATGAAAGAGGTCATCGGACCGCTCGGATTCACCGATTTCGACCCCGAGGGAATGCTCACCTTCGGCTTCGACGAACTGGGCACCATGGCCACCATCTACAACTATCCCTACTACCCCGAGCACATGAAGAAGCTGGGCGGCTGGGAGAAGGACAACGACTACGTGGAGTTCAAGATTTTCGTGCCCGAGCAGGTGCCCGAAAAGATGGTGAAAATCTCGGAAATGATCATGAAGCGCTACAACCTGCACGTGCGCACGCTCACGAAGAAGGAAATCTTCGAGGACGGCATGGGGAAGAAAATCTTCGGCCTCATCAACGAGACGTTCAAGGAAATCTACGGCTTTTCGCAGTTGTCCGACCGGCAAATTGAGCAATACGTGAAGATGTATCTGCCCTTCGCCGACCTGAACCTCATTCCCGTCGTTGAAGACTGGACCACCGACGAACACAAGCTCGTGGGCGTGGGCATCACGATTCCGTCGCTGTCGCGTGCCCTTCAGAAGTGCCGTCGCGGCCGACTGCTGCCCTTCGGCTGGTGGCACATCATCCGCTCGCTGAAGTTCCACAAGACCAACATCGTCGACCTGGAGATGATCGGCGTGCTGCCCGAATATCGCTCGAAGGGCGTCAATGCGCTGATGTTCTACCACCTCATTCCGTGGTACATCAAGTATGGCATCGAATGGGGCGAGAGTCAGGTGGAAATGGAGTCGAACGAGCATGTGCAGGGACAGTGGAGCTATTTCCACACCGAGAATCACAAGCGGCGCAGGTGTTATAAGAAGGAAATATAAAATCATGGAAGAACAATATATCGAAAAGAATAATTCCCTTCCTCAGAACGAGGGAGGGACGAACTATGAAGAGGATTCTATTCGGCACCTCTCCGACGTAGAACACATTCGCACGCGCCCGGGCATGTACATCGGACGCTTGGGCGACGGCTCCCACGCCGAGGACGGCATCTACGTGTTGCTGAAGGAGACCATCGACAACTCCATCGACGAGTTCCGCATGAACGCCGGAAAGCGCATCGAAATCGACATCGACGAGCAGTTGCGCGTCTCGGTGCGCGACTACGGACGCGGCATCCCGCAGGGAAAGCTCGTGGAGGCCGTCAGCCAGCTCAATACGGGCGGAAAATACGACTCGAAGGCGTTCAAGAAATCGGTGGGAATGAACGGCGTGGGCATCAAGGCGGTGAACTTCCTGAGCTCGCGCTTCGAGGTGAAGTCGTTTCGCGACGGAAAAGTGCGCCATCTGGTTTTCGAGCAAGGGCGGCTGATTTCCGATGAAACCGCGAAAAACAGCGATGAAACCGGCACTTTTATCTTCTTCGAGCCCGACGAAACGCTGTTCAAGAACTATCAGTTCCACGACGACTTCGTGGAGACGATGCTTCGCAACTACACCTATCTGAATTCCGGCCTGACCATCATGTACAACGGCCGCCGCATCATCTCGCGCAACGGCTTGGAAGACCTGCTGAAAGACCGAATGACCAACGACGCGCTCTATCCCATCATCCACCTGCAGGGCGACGACATCGAAATCGCCATCACCCATGCCAACCAGTACGGCGAGGAATACTATTCCTTCGTGAACGGCCAGCACACCATCCAGGGCGGCACGCACCAGAGTGCCTTCAAGGAGCATATCGCCCGCACCATCAAGGAGTTTTTCGGGAAATACGAGTATGGCGACATCCGCAACGGCATCGTGGCGGCCATTGCCATCAACGTGGAGGAACCGATGTTCGAGAGCCAGACGAAAATCAAGCTCGGCTCTACGCAGATGGCTCCCGACGGCGAGTCGATCAACAAATACGTGGGCGACTTCGTGAAGCAGCAGGTCGATAACTACCTCCACATCCACAGCGACGTGGCCGAGGCCATCGAAAACAAGGTGAAAGAGAGCGAGCGCGAGCGCAAGGCCATGGCCGGCGTGACGAAACTGGCGCGCGAGCGGGCGAAAAAGGCCAATCTGCACAACCGCAAGCTGCGCGACTGCCGCATCCACTACAGCGACGTGAAGAACGAGCGCAAGGAGGAGAGCTGCATCTTCATCACCGAGGGCGACTCGGCCAGCGGCAGCATCACCATGAGCCGCGACGTGAACACGCAGGCCGTGTTCTCGCTGCGCGGCAAGCCGCTCAACACCTTCGGACTGACCAAGAAGGTGGTTTACGAGAACGAGGAGTTCAACCTGTTGCAGGCCGCCCTCGACATTGAAGACGGGCTCGACACGCTGCGCTACAACAAGGTCATTGTGGCCACCGACGCCGATGTCGATGGCATGCACATCCGTCTGCTCATCATCACGTTCTTCCTTCAGTTCTTCCCCGACCTCATCAAGAAAGGCCACGTCTATGTGTTGCAGACGCCTCTCTTCCGCGTGCGCAACCGCCGCACGAAAATCAAGAACAAGAAGGTTATAGCTGAGGCCGACGCCAAACTCTCGAACGGCGAGAAGCGCAGCGACTTCATCACCCATTATTGCTATAGTGATGAGGAGCGCAAGAAAGCCATCAAAGAGCTCGGACCCGACCCCGAAATCACCCGATTCAAAGGTCTCGGCGAGATCGATGCCAAGGAGTTCGTTCACTTCATTGGCCCCGACATCCGCCTTGAGCAGGTCACGCTCCATAAAACCGACCAGGTGCAGAAACTGCTGGACTACTATATGGGCAAAAACACGCCCGAGCGCCAGAATTTCATCATCGACAATCTGGTCATAGAAGAGGATTTACCTGAAGAAAACACCGATTCCATCGACGTATGAAGAAAATTTTTATCATCATGACCGGCTTCTTGGCCGCAGTGTCAAGTGTCCAGGCACAAATGCATATAAACATGGGGGCTGACGCTCCCATCCGCAAGCTGCAAATTGCGGAAATGGCCATCACGAACCTGTATGTGGACAGCGTGAGCGAGGGGAAACTCGTGGAGGACGCCATTCGCGGAATGCTCGAGAAACTCGACCCCCATTCGTCGTACTCCACAGCCAAAGAGACAAAGGCGATGAACGAACCGCTGCAAGGCTCGTTCGAGGGAATCGGCGTGCAGTTCAACATCGTGGAAGACACGCTGCTCGTCATCCAACCCACGCTCAACGGCCCGTCGGAAAAAGTGGGCATTTTGGCTGGCGACCGCATCGTTGCAGTGAACGATTCGGCCATCGCAGGCGTGAAAATGACGAGAGACGAGATGGTAAAGCGACTGCGCGGCAAGAAAGGCACGAAAGTGAAGCTCGGCGTGATGCGACGCGGCATCGCCGACGTGCTCTCTTTCACCGTGAAGCGCGACAAGATTCCCCTCCACACGCTCGACGCCTACTACATGATTCGTCCGGGCGTGGGCTACATCCGCATCGGTTCGTTCGGTGCCACGACCTACGACGAGTTCATCTCGGCACTCGACACCCTGCAACGACGCTCGGAAAACAACCTGCAGAGCCTCATTCTCGACCTTCAGGACAACGGCGGCGGCTACCTGCAGGCGGCAGCGCAAATCGCCAATGAATTCCTGAGAAACGGCGACCTCATCGTCTATACCGACGGGCGGGCCGTACCTCGGCAAGAATTCCGCGCACAGGGCACGGGTCGCCTGCGCGAGGGCATCCGCGTGGTGGTCTTGGTCAACGAATATTCCGCCTCGGCCAGCGAGATTGTCACGGGTGCCCTGCAAGACCAAGACCGCGCTCAGGTCGTCGGACGGAGAACCTTCGGCAAGGGACTCGTACAGCGTCCGGTGGAATTTCCCGACGGCTCGATGATGCGGCTCACCGTGGCGCACTACTACACGCCTTCGGGTCGTTGCATCCAGAAACCCTACGTGAAAGGGGCGAAGCGCGACTATGAAGAAGACATCGAAAAACGCTTCCGCCACGGCGAACTCTACTCCAAGGACAGCATCCGTTTCGACGACTCGCTGCGCTACGAAACGCTGCGCCTGAAACGCACCGTCTATGGCGGCGGAGGCATCATGCCCGATTTCTTCGTGCCGCTCGACACCACGCAATACACCCGATTCCACCGGCAGATGGCCGCCAAGAGCGTCATCATCAACGTCAGTTTGAAGTACATCGACAAAAATCGCAAGCAGCTGCGCAAGCAATTCACCTCGTTCGACGATTTCAAACGCCGCTTCGAGGTGCCGCAGTCGATGCTCGACGAAGTAGTGGCCGAGGCCGCGAAGGAACAAGTGAAGCCGAAAGACGACGAGGAACTGCGGCAGACGCTTCCGATGCTTCGCACGCAGCTGAAGGCTCTCGTGGCCCGCGACATTTGGGACATGAACGAATATTTCGCCATCATCAACGAGCAGAGCCACATCGTGCAGCGAGGCTTGGAAATTCTTGGCAATTAGTTGAACATCAATAAGAAAAGAGGATGCGACTCGCGTGAGCTGCATCCTCTTTTTCGTTGTTATCGTGTTCGGGGAACTATTCCTCGGGCGTCATCAGCACGGTGATGCAGTTGCCGCTCGAAATCACTTCCTTCACGAAGGCCGAGATCTTCTCGGGAGTCTGAGCCTGAACCAGCTTCTTGTAGTCGGTGTGCTCGTCGATGCCGTACTTGCGCCACATGTAGAGCACGCTCCGCCAGTGGTTGTTCTGCTTGGCAGCGTCGTCGGCACGCTTCAGCATCACTTCCTTCACCTTGTCGAGTTGCTCGGCGTCGCATTTCACGGCGAGGTCATCGACGGCCTTTTGCAGCAGGTACATCGCGGTGTCGCGCTTCTCGGGCTGCATCGGGCAGTAGGCGAAGAACTGAATGTTGTGGTAGTCTTCCGAAATGACTGCCGTACCCTGTGCTGCTACGCTGTAGGCAGCCGAGGCTTCCTCGCGGATTTCCTTCGTATAAATCATGCGCAGGATTTGTCCGGCGATGCTGGCCTGAATGTCGCGCTCGAGCGTATAGGGCATATTCTCGTTGTACCAAATCTTCACGCCGTTGCACTTCGGAGTTTCCTGCTTGCGGGCGAAGGTGTTATTGACGATGCCTTTCTGCAAGAACGACGTGCGCTCGGCTTTCACGGCCTTGCCCTTCGCGGGCAGCGAGGCGATGTACTGGCAGATGAGCGGACGGATCGTGGCCTCGTCGAAGTTGCCGATGAGGACGAATCCCCAGTCCTTGGCCGAAGCGGTGCGCTCCTTGGCGATTTCGAGGATGCGGTCGTAGCTGACGTCCTTCAGGGCGTCGAGCGTGAGCGGAGCCAGACGCGGATTGTGGCCGTAGAGCGTGGCCGTGAGCGAGTCGTTGAAGGCGATGTCGGGCGAGAGTGCGCGGTTTTTCAGGCTCACTTCGAGCTGCGACATCAGGTTCTGGTAGGATTTTTCGTCCTTGTTGATGTTCGTGAAGTAGAGATAGACCATTTGCAGCATCGTCTCCACGTCTTTCGGCGTGGAAGAGCCACTGACGACCATGTTGCGGCCGCTCATGCTGAGGTCGGCGTTGGCGATTTTTCCAGCGAGGGCCTTTTCGAGCTCGGTCGAAGAGAAGTTGCCCAGTCCGCTGATGCCGATGACTTGGTCGAAGAGTTGCAGGTTGCGATAGTCTTTCGGACCGTAGAGCGACTCGCCGCCAGGACCTTCACCCGTCAGAATCACTTGGTCTTTCTTGAAGTCGGTCTGCTTCAGCAGCACCACGACGCCGTTCGAGAGCTCCAGCTCGGTGTAGCCGAACTTGTCGTTCTTCGTTTCTTTCTTGATGGTTCCGGCCTTCGGCAGCTTCGTGATGAGCGGTTCGTCCTTCACGTTATCGACGTAGGCCTCGATGGGCATGGCGCGAGCCTCGGCAACGGCTTTGAGCAGGCCTTCCTGCGTGGGATAGACGTTGCCTTCCTTCTCGTTGCAGAACGACAGGACAACCATGTTAGAGTCTTTCTCGACGATGCTGAACAGCTCTTTCGCGCCTTCGTTGATGGCCTCGAAGGGAATCATCGGCACGAGCTGCTTCATGGTTTCATACGTGAAGTCGATGCTCGGCATGGGTTCGTTCGAGAGGAAATGACCCAGACACTGGGCGTAGAACTGCGAGTTCGTGCGCTTGTCGCGGTTTTCGTAGTTCTTGTCGAGAACGCTCAGGTAGTCGGCCTTGTAGCGGTTGTATTCGGTCGGTGTGAAGCCATGTTCGGCCACGCGACGCGCCTCGGCGAGCACGGCTTTCAGGGCATCGCCCATCTGGCTCATTTCCTTCGGCGTGGCGTCGAGCGAGAGCGCTCCCTTGGTCTTGGCGAAAATGTAGTTGCCATCGCCAGCCGACGCACTCACGAAGGGGCAGCCTTCCTGCTGTGCCACTTCCGACAGACGACGGTTGAGCATCGAGGCGGCAGCGCGGCGCAGGTAGTTGTAAATCAGGTACGACATGTCGCCCTTCATCGAGTCGGGATAGGCTTCGTGCTTGAACATGATATCGACGGAAGAAGTGCGCTGCTCCTTGTCCTTGTCGATCGAAACGATGGGCTCAGCCGTGTCGGGCACGGGCTCGTCGATAATCGGGGCGGCGTTCTCGGGGTTCGTAATCGGGCCGAAGAGCTTCTTGATCATCGCCTCGGTGTGGTCAACATCCACGTCGCCCACCACGATGATGCCCTGATTCGTGGGGTGATACCACTTTTCGTAGTAGTCGCGCAGCTCCTGCGGCTTGAAATTGTCGATGACCGACATCAGGCCGATGGGCATGCGCAGACCGTATTTCGAACCCGGATACAGCGTGGGCAGCTGGCGCTCGAACATTCGCTGTGCAGGCGAGAGGCGCATGCGCCACTCCTCGTGAATCACGCCGCGCTCCTTGTCGATTTCGGCGGGGTCGAGCGTGAGTCCTGTGGACCAGTCGCGCAGAACCAGCAGGCAGGAGTCGAGAACGGACTGTCGCGTTGTGGGCACGTTGTCGATGTTATAGACCGTCTGGTCGATCGACGTGTAGGCATTCAAGTCGCCACCAAACTGCACACCGACCGTCTCGAGCCAGCTCACCAGTTCGCCAGACTTGAAATTGTCGGAGCCGTTGAAGGCCATGTGCTCGAGGAAGTGAGCCAGACCGCGCTGGCTTTCCTCTTCCTGAATCGAGCCGACTTTCTGCGCAATGTAGAAATTGGCGCGATGCTCCGGCCAGTTGTTGTAACGGATGTAGTAGGTCAATCCGTTGTCGAGTTTTCCGATGCGCACGGCCGTGTCCACGGGGATGGGCGGCATCATCTGCGCACTCACGGCGCTCACTGCCATCAGCAGCAAGGTCGAAAGAATCGTTCTTAGTTTCATTGTTGTTTATGTTTTGATTAGTAAAATATCGCGCAAATGTACGATTTTATTTTCAATCGACAAAAAAAACGAGGAAAAATTATTATAAACGAATCGGAAACCGCTGTACAGCATCGGGTCGAAAGAGCCAGAGATATCATGGTGGGAAATAAAAAAATAGCGAAGTGAGTAACTCCGCTAATTCTATCAAGAAGGCTTAGCTTGAAGTTATCGCGCCATACCAGCGACATCTTGACGCTGCAAAGATACAAACAATTTTCAAACTACCAAAATCTTTTGAGAAAAAATTGAAAAAAAAACCGCCTGACGGCACTTGCTCTGTTTGAATGGAGAGAACGCAAAAAACGGCGAAACCGTCAATGATTTCGCCGTTTTCATCAAGATTTCTCGGAGTCGTTATCCAATCTCAATCTGCCGCTCCACCTTCGTGCGAGCCTGCTCGGTCTTCGGTAGCGTCACGGTGAGCACGCCGTGCTCCACGCGAGCCGCAATCTTGGCCTTTTCCACGTCGTCGGGCAAGAGCAGCGTCTGCTCGAACTTCGTGTAGTTGAACTCGCGGCGCAGATAGTGAGCCTTCTTGTCTTCTTGCGTCTCCTCCTGCTTCTTCTCCATCTTCACCACAAGGTTGCCCTCTTCGTTGATGTTCACGCTGAAGTCCTCCTTTTTCAGCCCCGGAGCAGCCAGTTCCACGGTGTATTCCTCGGGTGTTTCAATCACGTTGATGGCGGGTGCGGTGGCGTTTGCCCGCGGCATGAAGTCGTTGTCGAAAAAGTCGTTGAACACGGTCGGCAGCCATGCGTTTCTGCGAATCATTGGTCTCATAATCTTATCCTCCTAATTTTTTTAATGGTTAATAATGTTCTGATTATCGCTTTGAACCCTTGCGGTGTTCACCATAGCATTTTGCAAGCTTTGTGCCGAATCAAAAAAAGACGACAATCTGGCAGCTATGTCTGTCAGATTGTCGTAAAACGTGGTAAAAATTCTTTTATTTCGCCACCTTCTCCAAGCGCTTCATCATGGCAAACATGAAGAGGGCTGAGATGATGCAGAGCACGAGGAACACCGTCCATACCAGTGTGAGCGGCAGCTTACCCCACAACACACCACCGACACCGACAAGAAGGTTTCCAATGGCTGTAGCCACAAACCATCCGCCCATCATCATACCTTTGTATTTCGGTGGTGCCACTTTCGACACGAAGCTGATGCCCATCGGCGAGAGCAACAGTTCGCCGAAAGTCAGGATGAGGTAGGTGCCGATGAGCCAATTGGCAGAAACGTCGGCTACATGCAAGCCTTTCATCTCGCCATCGACCATCCCTGTCTGTGGCATCGGCAGTCCGACAGATGCGATAATCATAACGATGAATGCTGCTGCGGCAACCAACATACCGTAGGCGATTTTACGCGGTGCAGAGGGTTCCTTGCCTTTTTTCGCCAAATATGCGAAGATGGCCATTGAAAAAGGTGTCAGAGCCACCACATAGAAGGGG
>DFHC01000090.1:32326-32606 GCA_002372575.1 bacterium UBA3734
GAAGGGGTTGAACTGTTGGAAGATGGGTGCGCTGAGGGTCACCGTGCCTTCTATGCGCGAATATTGCCAAATCAGATAGGCAACGGGCAGCAACACGAAAGCACAGGCTATGGACTTGCCCTTGGACGTCTTGCTCTGGAAGAGTCCGAACAAGCCGTAAACGACGAACACAACAGCAAAGAGGTTGAACACGTTGAATGCCATCGACTGCAAGCCTTCTGACGTCTGCTCCGTGAACTCGTCGGCGAAAAACGTGAGCGAGAGTCCGTTCTGGTGGAAC
>DFHC01000090.1:32685-58381 GCA_002372575.1 bacterium UBA3734
GAAGATGACCACGGCAAACACGAGACAGAGTGCCACGATGCGAGCCTTGGTGTCTTCCTTGGAAAGCTGCTCAACAGACTGCTGCACCGCATTGTCGGCACCCTTCTTCTTGTCGCATTCCACATGGCGGAACAAGGGGCGGAATGCATAATAAACCGCTATCGAGAAAACCAGCGAGACACAGGCCACGGCAAAGGCCAAGTGGTAGGCATCGTTGCCCGACATGCCGAGCGACGTCTCACCCCACTCCTTGATTTTCACGGCTGCCGTGGGTGCAAACATCGCACCGATGTTGATGGCCATGTAGAAAAGCGAGAATGCAGAGTCGCGCTTGTCGGCATACTTCGGGTCGTCGTAGAGGTTGCCCACCATCACTTGCAGGTTGCCCTTGAACAGGCCCGTCCCCAGTGAGATGAAAATCAGCGCAGCCAACATCGCCAGCATCGCTACGGTGTCGCCTCCCAGCGGCACGGAAAGTAGCAGATAGCCGGCAAACATGATGATGATGCCAGTGGTGACCATGCGTCCGAATCCGAACTTGTCGGCTAAGATACCTCCGATGAGAGGGAGAAAATAGACCAGACCGAGGAAGGTGGAGTAGATTAATCCTGCCGTGCCGGGTTCAAGTCCGAAATTAGCCCTTAGATACAACGCGAAGACGGCAATCATGGTGTAGTAGCCGAATCGCTCACCAGTATTGGCGATAGCCAACGCAAACAAACCTTTGGGTTGTCCTTCAAACATAATTCTCGAAATTTTAAGTTGTTAAAAGAAAATGATTGTTATTGCGGATGCAAAGATAATTCTTTTTTCCGAAATCGCTACTCTCATGGCGAAAAAATGTCCGTTTCTTTTTACAGTTCGGAATTTTTGTTTAAATTTGCAAACTGTAAACATTTCAACTGACAACAATCAACCATAAACGATAGGAAATGAATCAGAAAGCAACTGCACTCGCAGCAACCGCGCTGCTTCCCGCCCTCGCCCAGGCGCAGGCCCAGAAGCCGATGAACATCGTCTATATCATGAGCGACGACCACTCGTATCAGACGATTTCGGCCTACGACAACCGTTTCATCAACACGCCCAACATCGACTGGATTGCACAGAACGGCGTGAGGTTTACCAACTCTTTCGTGGCTAACTCGCTGAGCGGGCCCTCGCGCGCCTGTATGCTCACGGGAAAACACAGCCATGCCAACGGCTTTACGGACAACACGCGCACCTTCGACGGCTCGCAGCAGACCTATCCGAAGCTGCTCCAGAAAGCGGGCTACCAGACGGCCATCATCGGAAAATGGCACCTGACGAGCGACCCCACAGGCTTCGACTATTGGGACATCCTCATCGGGCAGGGCGACTACTACAACCCCGAGTTCATCCGCAATGGCGAAAAGGTGAAGCGCGAGGGCTACTCCACGAACATCACCACCGACGTGGCGCTCGACTGGCTCTCGAACAAGCGCGACAAGGAAAAGCCGTTCTGCCTGCTGCTCCACCACAAGGCACCGCACCGCGTGTGGAACCCCGACACGTGCGACCTCGACCTCTTCAACGACAAAACCTATCCGCTGCCCGCCACGTTCTACGACAACTACGAGGGTCGGCTTGCCGCGCAGAAGCAGGAAATGAGCATCATCAAGGATATGGACGTGCTCTACGACCTGAAAATGCACGACAAGGAGCACGAAGTGCACTCGCCGAACCCAGCCCTCGACAAGTGGGGCCGCAACAACTACGCCCGAATGAACCCTGAGCAGCGAGCCCGCTGGGACCAGCACTATCAGCCCATCATCGAGAAGTTCAAGCGCGACAAACTCACGGGCAACGCGCTGGCCGAATGGAAATACCAACGCTACATGCACGACTACCTGCGCGTGATTCACTCGCTCGACAGGAACATCGGACGCGTCATCGACTACCTGCGCGAGAACAACCTGCTCGACAACACGATGATTGTCTATACCAGTGACCAAGGCTTCTATATGGGCGAACACGGCTGGTTCGACAAGCGGTTTATGTACGAAGAGTCGTTCCGCACGCCGCTCGTGGTCTATCTCCCGGGCGCAAAGAAACACGGCGACATCAACGAATTGGTGCAGAACATCGACTATGCGCCCACGATTCTCGAACTGGCCGGCCTGAGCGTGCCCTCTGACATCCAAGGACGCTCGTTCCTGCCGCTCCTGCAAGGCAAAAAGGCGAAAAACTGGCGCAAGTCGCTCTACTACCACTACCACGAATACCCCGCTGAGCACAGCGTGTGCAAGCATTACGGCGTGCGCACCTCGCGCTACACGCTCATCCACTTCTACGACGACATCGACACGTGGGAGCTCTACGACCTGAAGCGCGACCCCGAGCAGCTGCACAACATCTACGGCCAGCCCGGCACGGAGAAAATCACGCGCAAGCTGAAGCGGGAGCTCTGGAAACTGCAGGAGCAATACGACGATCCTATCAGATTTAAATACCCCTTATGAAAAAACTAAAAACCTTGATTCTGGCGGCCATCGCGCTGGCAAGCACGACCGCCTCGGCGCAGGAAAATCCACTCTGGATGCGCTATCCGGCCATCTCGCCCGACGGCCAAACCATCGTGTTCTCCTACAAAGGAGACCTCTACACCGTGCCCACCACGGGCGGACAGGCACGGCAGTTGACCACCAATCCAGCCTACGAGGCGTGGCCCGTTTGGAGTCCCGACGGACAGAAAATCGCCTTCGCCTCCGACCGTGAGGGCAGTTTTGACGTCTATCTCGTGAACCGCGAGGGCGGCACACCGAAACGCCTCACCACGCACAGCACGCGCGAAACGCCCGTCGCCTTCCGCGACAACAACCGCCTGCTCTACCGCGCAGTGATGATGCCGACAACGAAGAGCAGCCTGCTGCCCGAAAGCACCTTCCCGCAAATCTACGAGGTGAGCACCGAGGGCGGTCGTCCGCGCCTGTTCTCGACCATCACGATGGAAGACATCAGCATCAACAGCAAGGGCGACATCCTCTACCACGACGTGAAAGGCTACGAAGACGCCCTCCGCAAGCACCACCAAAGTGCCGTGACGCGCGACATCTGGCTGCTGTCGGGCGGAAAATACACGAAACTGACCGACTTCCGAGGCGAAGACCGCACACCCGTGTGGACCCCCGACGGGCAGTCGTTCTACTACCTGAGCGAGCAAGACGGCACGTTCAACGTGTGGAAAAAGGGCGGCACGCAGCTCACCCACTACAAGGGCAACCCCGTGCGCTTCCTCACCAGCGACAAGAACGGCACGCTCTGCTTCGCCTACGACGGCGAAATCTACACGCTCCGCGAGGGCAGCCAGCCGCAGAAGGTGCGCGTGAGCATCGTGGCCGACCGCAGCGACCGCGACCTCGTGCGCCAGACGCTCACCTCCGGAGCCACGGAAATCGGACTCGCCCCAGGCGGCAAGGAAATCGCCTTCGTTGCCCACGGCGACGTCTATGTCACCTCCGTCGATTACAAGACCACGAAGCGCATCACCAACACGCCCGAGCAGGAGCGCAACGTCTGCTTCTCGCCCGACGGACGCAGCCTCGTCTATGCTGCCGAGCGCAACGGCGTGTGGCAAATCTATCGCACGAGCATCAAAAACAAGGATGAAAAACTCTTCACCTACGCCACTGAAATCGCGGAAGAACGCCTCACGCAGGGAAATATCACCTCGATGCAGCCGAAATACAGCCCCGATGGCAAGTGGATTGCCTTCTTCGAAGACCGCGGAGCACTGCGCGTGATGAACGTAGCCTCGAAGCAGGTCCACACGGCGATGGAAGGCAAATACAACTATTCCTACAGCGACGGCGACCTCTGGTTTGAGTGGAGCCCCGACAGCCGCTGGCTGATGACGGGCTACATAGGCCGAGGCGGCTGGCACAGCCCTGACATCGCCATCGTCGATGCGAAGGGCAGCGGCGAGTTGCACAACCTCACCAACAGTGCCTACAGCGACGGCGGAGGCCGCTGGGTGCTTGGCGGAAAGGCCATGCTCTACCAGAGCGACCGCGCCGGCTATCGCTCACACGGCAGCTGGGGCTCGGAAGATGATGTCTATCTGATGTTCTTCGACCTCGATGCCTACGAGCGCTTCCGCATGACGAAAGAGGAGAAAGCCCTGTTAGACGAAAGATTGAAGGAAGCGAAGAAAAACGCCGCTCAGAAAGCCGACAAAAACGCCTCAAAAAGCAGTTCCAAGAACAAAAAGACGGCTTCAAAGCCAGAAAAGGCCGGCGCAGAGGCATTCCTTCAGCTCGACCTCGACAACTGCCGCGACCGCATCGTGCGACTCACCACGGCTTCGAGCCATCTGGGCGACGCCGTGCTCTCGCCAAAGGGCGACACGCTCTACTATCAGGCCGCCTCGTTCGAGGGCTACGACCTCTGGAAGCGCGACTTTCTCGAAAACAAGACCGAACTCGTGCTGAAAGGCGTGGGCGGCGGACGGATGCAGACCGACAAGAACTTCAAAAACCTGTTCCTCACCTCGGGCGGCATCAAGAAAGTGGATTTGGGCAAGAACAAATCGGAAACCATCGCCTTCGAGGCTCCGTTCAACTTCCAGCCCTACGAGGAGCGCCGCTACCTCTTCGACCACGTGTGGCGACAGGTGAAGGATAAATTCTACGAGCCCAACCTCCACGGTGTGGATTGGGACAGCTATCGCGCCATCTACGAGAAATTCCTGCCCCACATCAACAACAACTACGACTTCAGCGACCTGCTCAGCGAGCTCCTCGGCGAACTCAACGCCTCGCACACGGGAGCACGCTATCGTCCCGCCTCTTCCACCCTTGCCACAGCCTCGCTCGGACTCTTCTTCGACCAAGACTACGAGGGCGACGGCCTGCGCGTAGAGGAAGTGATTCGTCGCGGCCCATTTGCCGTGAAGAAAACGGGTGTGACGAAGGGAAGCATCATCGAGAAAATCGACGGCAACGACATCAAGGCTGGTGAAGACTACAACTGGATGCTCGACGGCAAGGCCGGAAAGCCCGTGCGCGTCACGGTCTATAACCCCACGACGAAGCTGCGCAGCGACGTCACCGTGAAGCCCGTCAGTGCCGGACAGCTCGACAACCTGCTCTACAAGCGCTGGGTGGATCGCAACCGTCAGCTCGTCGATAGCCTGTCGAACGGTCGTCTGGCCTATGTCCACATCAAATCGATGAACAGCGAGAGCTTCCGCGAGCTCTACAGCGACCTCCTGAGCGACAAAAACCGCAACCGCGAGGGCGTCATCGTCGATGAACGCTACAACGGCGGCGGCTGGCTCCACGACGACCTCTGCACGCTGCTCAGCGGCAAGCTCTACCACAACTTCCTGCCGCGCGGCGAATACGTTGGCCGCGACCCGCTGGCGAAGTGGGTGGGCACCTCGTGTGTGCTGATGAATGAAGACTGCTACAGCAACGGCGAGGGCTTCCCTTGGGTCTATCGCGAGCTCGGCATCGGCAAGCTCATCGGTACGCCCGTGGCCGGCACCGCCACCAGCGTGTGGTGGGAAACGCTGATGGATCGCACGCTCGTGTTCGGCATTCCGCAGGTGGGCAAGAAAGACCTGCGCGGTGAGTGGACCGAAAACAGCGAGCTCTGGCCCGACATCGAGGTCTATAACTCGCCCGAAGACTTCATCAACGGACGCGACCCGCAACTCGAAGCCGCCATCCGACACCTGCTGGGACAGTAAACCTTCCTGCAAATCGAATGAAAAAAATCGAAGCCTCACCCGAGAAGGGTGAGGCTTCGTGGCATTACTTGCCAAATAATTCGTGATGGGTTCCCAAACGTACTAACTTGATGGTATTTGAAGCTTCATCTATCCATATCAGCAGAAAGTCATCCTCAATATGGCATTCCATATAGCCCTTGTAGTTACCCGACAGTGTATGAGGCTTGTACTCTGCAGGCACCCTGCCGTTACGCTTCAAATGTCTTAATACAACCTTCAACGCCGCTATCCTTGACGGCTTGTTTTGATAGCGTTTCAAGTCTTTCTTGAACTTCGTGCTGAGGCGTAGAATCATAGCGAACGGATGTATTCTTCAAGGTTTTCGATATTTTCCGCTGTCAGTTCCTCCAATTCACCACCCGATTCGCACTCGGTCATCGCCGCCAAGGTCTCGGCATTTGGCTTGTGATAGAGGGCATCAAGCAGAAAAACTTCCACCAGATTATTTACACTCCGATGTTGTTTGCGCGCCTCCGTTTTCAGCCCGTCGAGCAAGTAGTTCGGAAGACGAAAAGAGGTTGCCCTGCGTTTTGTTACTGTCTCCATAGTCTATGTTTTGGTATCACTTGTAGTACTTTTGCGCTACAAAGTTAGATACTTTCTTTTAAACCACCAAATCTTCACAAGTTTTTTTCGCAAAAAAATGCGCCCACAGAGCAAAAACGAAGCCCCACCCGAAAAGGTGAGGCTTCGATTGTTGTAGATAGCCCAAGACTATTATTCCGTCGTGGAACCCATCTTGAAGCCCTTGTTGTAGTCCGTTTCAGCAAGAGGAACGACCCACGTCCACTTGTTACCATAGTCTGCAGGAATTGTCACAGCTACAGCCGTGTGGGCATTGCCGCCATTTGCAAAGGAGGTGCGCACGACAGGACGATTCCAGCGCTTGTAGTCGCTCCAAGCGAAGCCTTCGCCCCAAAGCTCAACCTCGCGATAGTCCATAATCTCGTTCCACAGAGCATCGCCGCTGAGGCTACCTGCGCTGTACTGCGGATTACGCACCTTGTTGAGTGCTTCCAATGCTGTCTTGGCTGCGCTCTCGTTGCCCTGCTTGTAATAAGCCTCGGCCTCGATGAGATACATTTCGCTGGTGCGGATGAAGGGCAGATAGCCCACACCCGGTGTGTCGAACACCCAGAATTTCAGGTGGTCTCCAATGTGATAGTAGCCTGCAGAGTATGCGTCGGCCAATCCTGCCACTTGATGAGCCTGAATGTATTCCTTTGCCTTGGCATAGGCCTCCGCATTCATAATGCCCCAACGTCCCTGTGCATTCTGTGACAGTCCAATGGTTCCAAAAGTCTGCTCTACTACGTTCGGATTGCTGGCATCGATGCCCAAGCCGCTTTCTGTGAGGAAAATTTCCTTGCGAACGTCGGTGTCGGGAATACGATTGATAAGCTCACGTCCGATGGAACCTGCTCCGTTGGAAGTAGCACCAGCATAGTAGCCGTTGCAAGCATACTGTGTGCCGTAGCTCCAATACCAGTTATTCTCGTTAGCCGAGCCGTAGCTACCCATAATCCACTCGCTGGTGGGATTGCAGAAGCCAGCCTTGTAGGCATCGGTGCTCATCAGGGCATAGCCCGCCTTGGCCAGATTGGCCTCGGTGGCAGCCTTGGCATAGTCGAGACGGTTCAGAGCCGCGCGTGCATAGACGGCGTGTGCCACGTTCTCGTTGGGAATCCAGCATTCGCCAGCCGTGCGGTCGATGCCGCTCTCCTTGAACAGAGCAATAGCCTCTTCGCAGTCTTTGTATATCTGCTCATAGACCTCAGCCAGTGTCGAAGGAGCGAGGTCTCCCGTCGATTCATCGAGACGAAGCACGACACCCTGCGAGGAGCCGTTTGCACTGTCAAGCCAGCGATAGCAATAATAGAGTACCAGCTTCTGGAAACTGTAGGCGCGGAAGGTCAGGGCTGAAGCCTTGATGAACTTCTTGTCGGCGTCGCTGCCCGTGGCATCGTCGATGCGGTTGATGAGCACGTTGGCATTGGCAATAATCTGGTAGTAGTAGTACCAGGCATAGTTGTCATAGATACTGTTGTCGCGCTCGTGAAACGTCTGGTTATGAATTGCAGCCCAACCTGAAGCGTATGCGTTGTAGAGATAGTTCTGTGAGGGGTAGTTTTCATACAGACGGATAATGGCATTCTCGCCTGCAAAACCCTGGCTGTAGTTTCCATGCTGGATGGTCATAATCTTGGCAATACCATTGAGCGTCAGATAAGCAGTTTCCACGGAAGCAGCTGCTTGTGTGTCACTGACCGAGTCGGTCGGAGAGGTCTCAAGATAATCCTTGCCACACGAAACAAGCGTCAAAGCTCCGATCATCACAACGCTCATGAACAGTTGATTGATATACTTTTTCATATTTTGTTTCTCCTTCATGATTAAATGTTTTAAACTTGATGTAGCTTTCAATTAGAAGTCGAATTGCAGACCGAAGTTGAACACGCGTGCAGTGACGTAGGTGTCATCCCATCCGCCGGTGAACGAATACTGCGGGTTCAGACCCTTGCGGGCTGTCCATGTGAAAAGGTTCTCAACACCAGCGGTCACAGAGATTCCCTCGATACCGAGCTGCTTGACAATGGTTTTCGGCAGGCTATAGCCGAGGGTAATGTTCTTCAACACGAGCCACGAAGCACTGGTCAGCCAGCGGTCGCTCATGGCGTTGTTGTAAGAACTGCGGTTGAAGTCGAGCACGGGAATTCCGTTGGGATCGATGCGGTTGGCCGAGGTTTCGGTCATGCCTGCGGGAACACCCTTCCACGAGTTGAGCAGGTCAACGTGGTTGGCACTGGCCGACGAAGCCGAGTTGGTGCTCATCAGACTCTGATACACGCCGTCCAGCACCTTTCCGCCGAGGCTATAGGTGAACAGCACGTTGCAGAACAGGTCTTTCCAACGGAGGTTGGTACCAAACGAACCATACACTTTGGGGTGAGCCGAGCCAGCCCAGTCGCGCAGACCGTAAGTCGTACTGGTCGTGTAGTCCGTGCCATTGATGGTTACGAGTTCCTTGGCTGCGACGGCGGCATCTTTCTTCTCTGGGTCGAGCGTGTAGAGCGACTGACCGGTCATCTGATCGACGCCTTCGAAGTGATAGGTCCACCACTCATACGGGTCGTGGTCTTCTGCATATTTCTGATTGCCGTGGAGAATATCTTCTCCATTGGGAAGTTTCTTGATTTTGCTGTTGAGGAATGTAGCATCGACGAAGAGGTTCCATGTGAAGCTCTTCTTTTTGATAACATCGCCGTTGAGCGAAATTTCGAAGCCACGGTTCGAAATGGTTCCGATGTTCTGATACTTCGTCAAGTTCAGCACGTCAGCCCAAGTGTAGGAACCGGCTGACAACGGCAGGCGCACCTCAAAGAGCAGGTCCTTGTTGCGACGGTCGAAATAGCCGATGCTGAAGTTCAGGCGATTGAAGAGTTGACCTTCAACGGCGAAATCGATGGTCTGTGCCGTTTCCCACTTGATATCTTCTGCCGAGAGACTTCTCTTCAGAAGGGCGGTCTGACCACCATTTTTCTCCATTCCATAGAGTGCCTGATAGCCATAGAGCGAAACTGCAGCATTGTTACCCACTTCACCATAGGAAGCGCGGACGCGCAACTGATCAACCCACTTCACGTCCTTCAGGAAGGCTTCTTTTTTGGCGTTCCAGTTCAAGCCGAACGAGAAGAAGTTACCCCAGCGGTTGTCCTTGTGGAAGCGTGAGCTGCCGTCACGACGCCAAGAGATGTCGGCGAAATATTTTTCGTCGAAGTTATAGCGGGCGCGAGCCAGGTACGACTCGGTACGGTCAGCGTCGTTGTAGCCTTCGAAATAGCTGTTTGTTGTGAAGTTGCCCATCACATAAAGGCCTTCCACACCCATACCCGTGTTCATTCCGTTGAGATAGCGGGCTTTCCACTCGTAGTTCTCGTGGCCGAGCATTACGTCCACGTGATGGAGACCAAAGTCATAGTCCCAGTTGAGCAGTTGCTGCACGGTGCGCGAATCATACTGGTAGGCATACTCCGTCAGACGGCCGTTGTTGGCAGCACCGTCGCCGATTTGCGGGTTGTTATAGACCTGCCGGTTGGTGGTTGCACGAGAGAAGTCGCCCTTCACCGTGGCCGAGAAACCGTAAGGCAGCATCACCGTGGCAAAGGCCATTCCTTCAAGAGCCGTGCGGCGGCTCTTGTTGTAGTCGGTACGCAGCTCAAAAGCGATGTTTCGATTCGACAGATAATCCGATTCCGTGTCGAACTGCTTTTCTCCGTTTTCGTCGAGCAGGAACGAGCCGTCATCGTTGTGCAAGTAAATGGGATAGACGGGAGCCATATAGCGAGCCGTCGAGAACGGGTTGGCATAGTAGCTGCCCGTTGCGTTGGAGTTGTAGTCGCGCACGGCATGGGTTCCGTTCAGGTTGATACCCGTCTTCAGCCACTTCACCGGAGTGAACTGTGTGTTGATACGGCCTGTGAAGCGCTCGTAGTCGCTGGCGAGCACGTAACCCTTCTCGTTCAGATAGCCTGCCGAGGCGTAGATGTTGTACCTTTCGCCTGCAAAAGCCTCCGATAGTACATAGTCTTGACGATAGCCATTGCGTTCTACGGCATCTTCCCAGTCGAGGTCGGTGTAACCAGCCTGACGGGTTGCCGTCAGCTTGCCGTTGGCATCGAACAGCGACGTAGAGGCACCGTTGTAGATGTTGCGCTTCACGTAGTCGGTCACAACGTGCTCCGTGGCGTAGGTGGCAGCCGAAGCGGCATCTGTTGCTACTCCCGTCGAAAGGGCGAAGTTTTTCATGGCTTCCCACGATACTTCCATCCAGGGATCGGCGCTCAGGCGCTCGTATTCGGGAATACCGCGACTGTAGATACCCTGATTGATTTTCAGAGAAGTCTGCGGCTTAGCCGTTCCGCGGCCTTTCTTCGTGGTAATCAGCACAACGCCGTTAGCAGCGCGGTTACCATACAGGGCTGCCGAGGCAGCGTCTTTCAGCACCGACATCGACTCGATGTCAGCCGAGTTGATTTCGGCAATGTTGCCGTCGAAAGGCACGCCATCAACCACATACAGCGGAGAAGAGGCACCACTTACCAGCGAACCGATACCGCGAATGCGAATCGACGGGGCGGCACCAGGCTCACCGTAGGTGTTGTTCACCTGCACACCAGGCGAACTGCCTTCGAGCGCAGCCGTCACCGACGTGGCGATGCGGTCTTTAATCTTTTCCTCGCCGACAACCGACACGGCACCCGTAATCGACTGACGCTTGGCTGTACCATAGGCCACAACCACCACCTCGTCCAAGGAGCCTTCCTCGTTCGACATTACAACGCGCATTCCGTCGCGGGCAGCCACCTGCAACGTCTTCATACCGATGTACGAAATGGTCAGCTGATGCTTACCATGAGGAAGCGCCAGCGAGAATTTTCCGTCGAGGTTTGTCGTAGTTCCCACGTCGGTTCCTTCTACTCGTACCGCTGCACCCACTACGGGTTCGCCGTCGTCCTGAGACACCACGGTACCTGTGACTTGCATCTGGGCCATCGCTCCTACTGCTGTCAGCAGCAGGGCGGCCAAAAACACTGTTAGTCTTTTAACCATAATTCTCTCTTTTTTAGTTAATAATATAAATAATGTGTAATAAAAAATCTAACTTTGCATCCATCTTTATCACCTCCCCGTCAGAGGTGGAAATCCTTTTACATTAATTTAGCGGTCGATTAATCAATAATTCAACGCTATGAGACAAAAACGCAATTTTTTTGACATGGCCGCGCAGGTCATCGAGAAATGGAAAGAAAGTAAAAGTCCGAGTACAAATGCCAACTACTTGACGGCTTTACGCTCGCTGAAAAGGTTCACAGAAGAAAGGAACATCAACAATTTCAGCGTCAATGAATCGCTCGTGAAAGCCTATGAACACTGGCTGCGCTGCAATGGCGTGAGCTTGAACACAATTTCGTGCTATATGCGCTCGCTCCGTTCGCTCCACCACCAGCTCGGCGGCAAAAACAACCCCTTTGAAAAGGCATTCACAGGCTCTACGAAGACCGAAAAACGCGCCATCACGCCCGACGACATCCGCCGCCTCCAACGCCTCGACCTCAGTGGCAACGCGCCACTGCAATTCGCCCGCGACCTCTTCCTCTTTAGCATCTACACGCTCGGAATGCCATTCGTTGACATGGCCTACCTACAAAAACACAACATTCAGGGCGATTTCATCGTCTATCAGCGACACAAGACACACCAAACCATTCGCGTGCCACTCGAGCCGTGCATGACGGAAATCATCCAGAAATACGAGCAGCCCTCAAGCGACCGCGTTTTCCCCATCATCCATGCCTCCAACAGGCGAAAAACACCCTACGAGCAGTATCTCCACCAGCTGGGTGCCTACAATAAAAGACTCAAAAAACTGGCCCGCCGCGCCCAAATCAGGACAAATCTCACCTCTTACGTAACCCGCCACACATGGGCGAGCCTGGCCTATCACCGAAACACCGAACTCGCCGTTATCTCAAAGGCGCTCGGCCATACCAACCCGAACACAACGCAAATCTACATCCGCGAAATCGACGACAACCGCCTTGTCGAGGCCAACCGCGCACTGCTGGGGCAACTGCTGGAGCCTAATTTAATTTAAAAAAAACGCACATTACATCCCCCAAAAACTGCCCGTTTTTCATGCGAAATGTTAAAATTTTAGGGAAAATGCAATTTTTTTTTCGAAAATATTTGTTAGTTTGATAAATTTGCGTTAAATTTGCAAATCGAGATATTTAAAAAACATCAAAACACACCTCTGACGGGGAGGTGGAAAATGTGTTAAAACGATTATTTTTTCACATTATTATATTATTAACTAAAAAAGAGAGAATTATGGTTAAAAGACTAACAGTGTTTTTGGCTGCCTTCCTGCTGACAGCAGTGGGGGCAATGGCCCAGATGCAAGTCACAGGTACCGTGGTGTCTCAGGACGACGGCGAACCCGTAGTGGGCGCTACCGTGATGGTCGTGGGAACCAGTGTGGGTACGTCAACGAACGTGGACGGAAAGTTCACGCTGACCTGTCCGAAAGGACACGAACTCTTGCGCATTACCTACGTCGGCATGGAACCCATTGAGGTGACAGCCCGTCCGAATATGCGCATTCTGCTGACAAGTGACAAACAGGCCCTCGACGAGGTGATTGTCGTGGCCTACGGTTCGGCGAAGAAGTCGTCGTTCACAGGTTCGGCCTCGAATGTCAATGCGAAAGACATGGAACTGCGCCCCGTTACGACTGCCGTCAAGGCTCTTGAAGGTAATGTTTCTGGTGTGCAGGTGACCTCTGGTTCGGGTCAGCCTGGATCTTCGCCTAACATCCGCGTGCGTGGCTTCGGCTCCATCAACGCATCGAGTGCTCCGCTCTATGTGGTGGACGGAATTCCTTATGATGGAAACCTCGCCAGCATCAACCCCGCAGACATTGAGTCGATGACGGTGCTGAAAGATGCCTCGGCTGGTGCACTGTATGGTGCCCGCGGTGCCAACGGTGTGGTGATGATCACGACCAAGCAGGGTAAAGCAGGAAAGGCAAACGTGAACTGGCGTTCAACGGTCGGTTGGTCGAACCGTGCGCTGAAGAAGTACGACAACGTGAACCAGAAGGAGTTTGTGCAGCTCTTCTACGAAGCTCTGCGCAACGACTTCCAGTTCAACCAGGGCTATGCACTGGCCGATGCTGAAGCTGCTGCACGCGCAGCTCTTGGAGGTGAACTCGGTGGCGAATACTACAACCCGTTCAAGAACTACACTTGGGACAACATCATCGACCCCGCTACCGGTCAGGTGCGTACCGATGCACAGTCGGCTTGGGACGAGGACTGGATGGACGCTGTGCTCCGCAAGAACGCTTTCCGTCATGAGCACCAGTTCTCAATTGATGGAGGCAGCGACAAGACCAAGTATATGCTTTCGCTCGGTTATCTGAACGAGAAAGGTCTGCTGGAAACCACATCGTTCCAGCGCTACACTGCCCGTACGAATATCGACAGCCACGTTACCGACTGGTTCAAGGCCAACCTGAGTGCTGCCCTGTCGCACTCGGAATCGAACTTCAGCGACTACGACGGCACCTCGACCTCAAACGTGTGGTACACGGCTCAGTTCATCAACCCGCTGTTCCCCGTCTATCTGAAAGACGAGAAAGGCCAGACGATGTTCGATGACCAGGGCAATATTCTCTACGACTGGGGTGAGGCTCGTCCCGACGGAAAGACTCGTCCGGGTTCAATGAGCGACTTCAGCTCCTTAGGTATGCTCATGCTCGACGATGCCTACACCAAGCGCGACGCTGCCAGCGTGCGTACAGGCATCCAGTTCGGTGGTGACGCTCCCCGCTTTGGTGTCCTCCAAGGCTTGAAGTTTGCCATCAACTTCGGTGCTGACTACAACAGCTCGAACTACATGCGCTACATGAACTCCGAGCACGGCAACCAGAAGAACGCCGGCGGTCTGATTCAGAAGCAGAACGGACGCACGCTGAGCTACACCTTCAACCAGCTGCTCACGTGGAACCGCTCGTTCGGCCAGCACAACATCGACGTGCTGCTCGGTCATGAGTGGTACGACTATACCTACGAATACCTCGGTGCCGGCAAGACCAGCCTGGTCAATGGTATCAAGGAACTGCGCCCGGGTACTACGCTCTACGATGCAGACTCCTACACCGACAAGTACCGCATCAACTCTTGGTTGAGCCGTATCAACTACAACTTCGCCGACCGCTACTATCTGACAGCTTCGATTCGTAGCGACGCCTCTTCGCGCTTCTACGTGAAGAACAACACCGGCACGTTCTGGTCGATTGGTGCCAACTGGCGCATTTCGAAAGAAAAATTCCTGCAAAACGTGAGTTGGCTCGACAACCTGTCGTTCAAAATCAGCTATGGTGAGCAGGGTAACGACAACCTCGGCACATACTATGCTTGGCAGAGCCTCTACAGCCTGAGCTACGCCAACGGCAATGCTCCTGGTGGATTCGTTTCGACTCTGGAAAACAAAGACGTTTCCTGGGAAAAGAACGGCAACTTGAACATCGGCCTTGAAGGAACATTCTTCAACAGCCGCTTGCGCGCCAGCATCGAGTACTTCAACAAGAAGACCACCGATATGCTGCTCAACTACCCGCTGCCGCTCTCGACGGGCTTCACGGGCTACAGTGCCAACGTCGGTAACATGCGCAACCAAGGTTGGGAATTCGAACTCAGCGGCTATCCCGTCAAGACGAAGAATTTCGAGTGGAACCTGGCTTGGATGGGTTCTGTCCTGAACAATAAGGTACTCAAACTCACGGGAGAGTCTCCCAGAATCGTCAGTGGCGTGCGCGTCATCGAGGAAGGCTATGAGCTGAATACGTTCTACATGGCCAAGTCGGCAGGCGTTGACCCGCTCACGGGTAAGCAACTCTACTGGGCTTTCAAGAAAGACGACAACGGCAACCGGATCGACGGTTCCGACTACATCACCGACGACTACACGAAGGCCAACGCCTCGAAGTACTACCTTGGCAGCCGTATCCCCGGCCTCTATGGTAGCATCTCGACCGGTCTGAGCTATAAGGACCTGAGCCTCACCGTGCTGACAACCTACTCGCTGGGTGGCAAGATTTACGACAGCAGCTATGCTTCGACGATGGATCTCTGGTACAAGAGCTCCACTTGGAACCGTGCCGCACTGCGCCGCTGGCAGAAGCCCGGCGACATCACCGACGTGCCCCGCATGGCCATCGCCGATGGCAACCAGCTCACTACCGACCGCTATCTGATTGATGCCTCCTACTTTGCCATCAAGAACATCACGCTGAGCTATATGCTCCCGCAGCTCTGGGTGAAGAAGATTGGTCTCGGCAACGTGCGCGTATTCACCTCTATGGATAACGTGGCTCTGTTCTCACACCTCGACGGTATGGATCCGCAATACAACTTCTCGGGTGGCACAGCCTACGACTATGTTCCCAACAAGACCTTCACGTTCGGTCTTGAGGTTAAGTTCTAATTAAGTTGACGTGTTAACAAGTTGACAAGTTAAATCATTTAGAAAGGATAATTATATGAAAAAAATATTTAAGTATAGTTTAGTTCTGATGGGCATCCTCGCAATGGCCGCCTGCTCAGAAGACAAATTGGAGACCCAGCCCACTGACTCCGTATCGGGAACGACGCTTTTCAGCGATGCCAAGGCTGCTATGGTGCCCCTGAACGGTCTCTACCGTTCGATGTACACCTCGGGATGGTCAACGACAGGTAACACCCACCAGTGCTTCGGTGTTTCTGCCTACTGCCTCGCCGCCGAGGTAATGGGCGACGACTTCATCATGGGTGCGCAAGGTTCGGGCTGGTTCTGGTTCGACGCTGCCTACAACGTGAAGAGCCGTTTCACCAGCAGCACGTGGCGCAGCTATGACCTCTGGTATGCTTTCTACACATGGATTGCCAACACCAACTACATCATCGCAGCTGAAGAGACGATGGGCGGTGCTACGGAAGACATCCATTACGTGCTCGGTCAGGCCTATGCCGTGCGTGCCTACAGCTACTTCCAGCTGGCACAGTGGTTTGCCCGTACCTACAAGGGACACGAAAACGAGCCCTGCGCTCCGATCTACACCGAGCCAACCTCGAAAGAAACACAGGGACAGCCCCGTTCTACCGTGGCCGACGTCTATAAGCAGATTGACAGCGACATCGAAAAGGCTCTCAGCCTGCTCGAAGGCACCACTCAGCAAGACAAGAGCCACATGGGCTATGCTGTTGCACTGGGTATCGCCTCGCGCGTAGCCCTCGTCAAGGAGGACTGGGCCAACGCCCAGAAGTATGCTGAGGCTGCTATCAAGGCCAGTGGCTGCAGCGTACAGCCTGTCAGTGCCATCACGGGAATGAACAGCGTCGGCTACGGCGACGTGATGTGGGGTGCCAAGATTCAGAGCGACCAGGCCGGAATGTACGCCAGCCTCTTCGCTCACATGGACCCTGCCGTATCCTATGCATCGCGTGCTCCGAAGCAGATTTCAACCTGGCTCTATAACAAGATGGGTCAGAACGACCAGCGTAGGGCTTGGTGGAATCCCGCCCAGAACTACCTCCAGAAGAAATTCTCTTTCTCGAATGTTTCGACATGGGAAGGCGACTACGTTTGGATGCGCGTCGAGGAAATGTACTTCAACGCTGCTGAGGCTGCCTGCCGCCTGGGCGACGAGGCCACGGCCAAAAAGCACCTGACGGCAGTGATGAGCCAGCGTCAGAGCGGCTACACCTGCGACAAGACAGGTACATCGCTTGGCAAGCTCACCACCGACGAAACAGGCTCGCTGCTTGAGGAAATCCTCATCCAGAAGCGTATCGAACTGTGGGGTGAATTTGGTCGTACCTTCGACGTTCGTCGTCTGAAGCAGGGTATCAAGCGCCTCAGTGCCCATGGTTGGCCGAGTGGCTTGCTGCTGCCGAATCGTCCGCTGGACAATCCCGAGAACTACATGTGGGTGATGACCATCCCGCAGGCTGAGTTCGACGGCAACGTCAATATGAAGGTTGAAAAGGACCAAAATCCTGCTGGTGACATCTAAAACAAACTTTTCTCCGCCCTGCCTCAGAGCGGGGCGGAGAAAAGGATTTCGTTGCATTTAAATCAAAATAAAGGAGAAAAAAATATGAAGAAATATCTTTTTGGATTAGCACTTTTCGCAGGGTTGTCCCTGACATCGTGCAACACCGACAACGAGGGTGCCCTCTACCATCCGTCGGTTCAGAATGTTTCCTTCGAAGCGTCAGCACCGGCTCAAATTACGGTTTCAAGTTCTTCAACCGAGATTCCTGTTCGTTTGGTTCGTGCCCAAACAACCGACGCTTACACGGCACACTACACACTGACAGACCCGAAGGGTATCTTTACGGACGCGAATGGCGGTCAGGTGACTTTCGAAAGAGGAATGGCGGAAGCTATTGTTACGCTGAAAGCAAACAACATGGAGATTGGTAACGCCTATTCGGCTACACTGCAACTGAGCGAAGCCGACATGGCACAAGCCGACACCTTGACCAACTCTGCCATTGCAAAAACCACCATCAGCGTAATGTGTGACTACAACTGGATTTCCGTAGGTAAAGGACACTATGATTCACCGGAATGGTGGGAAGACAGCTATGATGTGAATATCGTTCTTGCTGAAGGCACTTCGCCGAAGCTCTACAAGATTCTCGGTCTGTTTGCTTCGGGCTACGACATCAAGTTTACCATCTCCGACGACAACAAAGTGATGGTTCCGAAGCAGGCCTCGTTCAAGGACAGCACCTACGGTGTGGCTTCGCTCGTGGGCGATGCTGACGGTAAGGCAGCAGGCTATGCCGGTCTGTACGATCCCGCCACCAAGAAGGCGACCTTCACGCTGAAACACACCGTGTCGGCTGGTTCCTTCGGTACGTTCACCGACGTTCTGACGATGCCGTAAACCTTTGCTCGTCATTTCACAATGAAGCCCCACTTGCAAAGGTGGGGCTTCGTTATTTCATGTCTGCATCGGAAGGTTTTATTCCTCCATGCCGCTGTTGTTGTAGTTGCTCGACGGGTCGTCCATTTCCTCGCCCTGTCCGCTTTGGTCTGGGCGACGCTTGGGCTTCATGTTGCCGAAGTTGTAGGTGAGCGTGAAGTTCACCGTGCGCGAGCGACGGCGGTTGAGCTGGTGGCGCAGGAAGGTTTCGCTCTCGGTGATGTTCTCCCAGCGGCGCGAGTCGAGCACGTCGCGACAAGAGATGGCGAGCATCAGCTTCTTGTCGAGGAAGTGCTTGCGCAGGCCGAAGTCGAGGCCGTAGGCGGGCTTGCGATAGCCCTGCGTGATGACTTGGCGCGAGCGATAGTTGCCCGTGATCTGAATGGAGAGGTCGTAGGGCAGGATGATGGAGGCAATCATGCGGGCGTTCCACGTGAAGCGACTTTGCTCCTTGCCGGTGACGGTCTGCCCGTCGATGACGTACTGGAAGCCGTTGAGCTTGTAATAGTAGGCGTTGGCCGAGGTGGTGAGGTCGAGAATGCGGAAAAGCTTGTTCTTCACCGTCACTTCCAGACCCGACGAAAGGCTCTTGGCCACGTTCTTGTTGGTCGAATAGAAGAGTCCGTCGGCGGGATTCTGCCAGTTGATGCGCTGCATCACGTCGGTGGTGGGGCGGTAGTAGGCCGAAATCATCATCGAGTGCTCGGTCCAGGTCTTCAGGTAGTTGAGCGAGAAGGAATTGGAGTATTCGGGCGTGAGTTCGGGGTTACCAAACGACACGGTGGTGGCGTCGCGTGTGTCGCGGAAGGAGTTGAGCTGTCCGCCCCACGGACGGCGCAGACGACGCGTGTAGTTGAGCTGCAGTTGGTCGTTGTCGGTAATCTGATAGGAGAGAAACACCGACGGGAACAGCTGGAAATAGTCCTTTTTGAACGGGCTTTCGCGCTTCGATGCATCGCGCTCCTGCCACCAGTCGTAGCTTTCGGTGTTCACGCGCCAGTATTCGCCGCGCAGTCCGCCCATCACGCCGAATCGTCCGAATTTCAGCGTGGCGGTGGCGTAGAGCGCGTGCACGTCCATATCGTAGATGAAACGGTTGAAGTAGAGCTTGTCTTCTTCGGCCTCGTGTCCGTCCCAGTTTTTCGTGTCTAAATACGACTCTTGCGGCGTGTTTTCGTGCGAGAATCGCCCCTGATAGCCCGCCTGCAGCTGGAATCGCTCGGAAATGGGGTTCTCGTAGTCGAGTTTCACTTCCCACGTGCGGTTGTTCATGTGCATGGGGCGGCTTTGGTAGCTGTAGGTGTTGGATGTTGGGTGTTGGGTGTTGAAGAATTGCGTTGAATCCCGATAGAAATTGTCGTTGTCGGCCTTCCACTTGTGGAATCCCACGACGAAGTCGATGTAATGGCGGTCGGCGAAGGAGTGGCGATAATTGAACTCGCCGTAGAACATGTTCATATCGCCTCGCGAGTTTGTTTCGCGCGTCATGATGCGGCTCGGACGGAGCGAGGAGAAGTCGTATCCGTCGAAATTGTCGGGCGTGAGGCCGTCGGCAGCCGTCACATCGCCATAGTGATAGGGCGTGAGGCCGTAGTTTTTATTGCCGCCCTTCATGAACATTCCCGAGAGCGAGAAATCGTCTTTCTTCGTGGCGTGGAGCGTCACTCCGGCACGGCTGAACAGGCCGTTTCCGCGATTCGAGTTCTCGCCTTCGTACCACTGGTATTGGTTCGTCTTCGTGAACAGCTGTTGGCTCTCGCTGCGGCCTTTGCCCTCGCGGTGGCGGTAGCCGATGTTGGCATAGCCGTCCCAGAGCGGCGAGTTGTAGTTGATGTTAAAGCTCGTGTTGGCACCGCCGCGCGTGTCGGCTCCGGCCTGAACAGAGCCGTAGTAGCCCGGTTTCAGGTCTTTCTTCATCACGATGTTGATGATGCCGGCGGAGCCTTCGGCAGAGAATTTCGCCGACGGGTTGTCGATGACCTCGATGCGCTCAATGCTCTCGGCGGGCAGCTGCTGCAGAATCTGGGCGCGGTTGTCGGCGGTGAGGCCGCTGGCCTTGCCGTTGATCCACACCTCCACGCTTGAATTGCCGCGCAGCGAGATGTTTCCGTCGTTATCGACCTCGACCGAGGGGATGTTTTCGAGGGCTTCGGAGGCCGACTGTCCGGCGTTGGTGACGAGCTGCGAGACGTCGAACGACTTGCGATCGACCTCGAGCTTCATCGACGAGCGTTGCCCCGTCACGGTCACTTCCTTCAGTTGCTTCGAGTCGTCGCTCATAAAAAGCGTGGAAAACGTATGCGTGCGGTTGCGGTCGCTTACGGAGAACTGTTGTGTCACGGCCTTGAATCCCACGAACGTGAGTTGCAGCGTGTAGCTACCAGGCGACAGACCGTCGATCAGGAAATTTCCCTCCATATCGGTGACGGCGCCCTTCACGAGTTCCTCGCTCCCAGGCTTCAGCACCTTTGCCGCCACGAAACTCAGTGGTTCGCTGCTCTGTCTGTCTAAAACTTTTCCTTTGACTACACACTGCGCCGTTGCTGCCGTTGTCCACAACAGCAGCAACCAAAAAAATACAAATCGATTCATAATACTTCAATAGACGTACCCGCGCGCGAAAGGTTTAACGACGGGGAAGTTATTTTTCCTCTGCCACGCTTTCCGTTGTTTCTTCCTCTTCGCTTTTCTGTAGTTCGGGATAGCTGATGCGCGTGTGATAGATATTTTTCAAGCGGCCGATGAGCACCTGCTTGGCCAGTTCAATGTCGCGGAAGGTGATGGGGCAGGAGCGGAAGAAGCCTTCGTTGAGCTGCGAGTCGATGATGCGATTCACCATGTTGGTGATGCTCTCTTCGGTATATTCCGACAGCGAGCGCGAGGCGGCTTCCACGGCGTCGGCCATCATCACGATGGCTTGTTCGCGTGTGAAAGGATTCGTTCCGGGATAGGTGAAGGGCGTCTTGTCGATTTCTTCGTCGGGATGCTCGTTTTGCTCCTTGATGTAAAAATATTTCGTGACACCGTGGCCGTGGTGCGTGAGGATGAAATTCTTGATGATGGCTGGCAGATTGGCTTTCTCGGCCATTTTCAGGCCCTCGGTGACGTGGCTGATGACGATGCGCGCGCTCTCGGCGTAAGGCATATTGTCGTGCGGGTTCACCGTGGCCTGATTCTCGGTGAAGAAGACGGGATTGGCCATTTTTCCGATGTCGTGGTAGAGGGCGCCGGTGCGCACGAGCAGGCTGTTGGCCTCGATGCGGTTGGCGATTTCGGCAGCGAGGTTGCCCACGGTGATGGAGTGCTGGAAAGTGCCGGGTGCTATCTCGCTGAGGTCGCGGAGCAGTCCTTTGTTGGTGTTCGAGAGCTCGAAAAGCGTCACGTTCGACGTGAATCCGAAGGTGCGCTCAATGACGTACATCAGCGGATAGACCAGCAGCAGCAGGATGCCGTTGATGATGAGATAGACGTACATGTCGGTGTCGAGGTCGAGCACAGCGTTGGTTTGCATGAGTTGCAGGGCGAGGTAGATGACGGCACTGGCGATGGTGACGAGCAGTGCGGTCTTGAACACCTGTGCGCGTCGCGAAAGGTCGCGCAGCGAATAGATGGCGGCGAGTCCGGCCACGAGCTGCACAATGATGAACTCATACTGGTATTTCACGGCGGCGGCGCAGATGAGCACCATAATGACGTGGGTGATGAAGGCCGTGCGCGAATCCATAAAGATGCGCACGAAGATAGGCGTGATGGCCAGCGGCAGGATATAGACGCTCAGGATGTTGTGCTGCACCATCAGCGAAACGAGAATCGGGAAGATGGTGATGAAGGCAAAGAGCATCATGATGGAGCGTGGTTTTTCAAAGTAGTCGCGGCGGAACAAACCAAGATAGATGGTGAAGAAAAGCACCATCATTGTAACGAAGATGATTTGTCCGATGGTGGTGCTGGCCAACTCGCTCTCGGTGGCGTTGCGCCGTTTCATCTCGCGCTCGAACGACTCGAGCACGCGCCCCGTGTATTCATCGACGATGTCGCCTCGGTCAATGATTTTCTGCCCCGTGAGCACCATGCCGCTGGCAATGGGAATGCTCGAGAGCTGCTCGTCGAGCTCCGTTTCGCTGCGTTCCTTGTCATAGATGAGGTTCGGTTCGATGTATTCGTTGAGATTGCATTTTTGCAGGGCCTGTCGTTGGGTAGAGAGGTGTTCGTCTTGGAACAGCTGCTCGTAGGCCGAAAGCGTGGAGTAGAAACTGCCCACGTGCTGGCTCCGCGCCTGTTTTCCGCTGACCAGACGCACCATGTTCGTCGTGTCTTTCGCCAGTGCATTGAACTCGGGCATGTTCATGATGCCCGTTTGATAGAGTTGTTGCAACCGTTTGAGAACCAGATTCTTATATGCAGGCGAGAGTCCGGGGAGTCCGTTCTGAAAATCTTTCAGGAATTTCTCTTCCATCTGCTTCTCCACCTCGGTGTCGATGTTGTAATAGGGTTGGAACTGCTTCTTGATTGAGTCCTGCTCACTTTTGATTACTTCGTCGGTTTTATAGACGGGAAAGTCGAATTTCGCAATCACAGAACCCGACGTCCAGGGCTTTCCCACGCCGTAGTGGAAGAGCTGGCCTTCCTCGCGCGGCAGGAACCAGACGATGAGTGCGACGGTGACGATAACGATGAAGGCTCGCGTGAGCATATTTCGCCCGTAGTGGGCGTCTTGATTTCGGTCTTTTCGGTCCATTTTTTATCTAAGTTTTTCCAATTCAGCTGCGAAAATACGAAAAAAATATGCAAAACTCAAAAAATATTCGTAAATTTGCACGAAATTTTAAGAAAATCATCATTTTCAGATGGAAAACAGACGTGTAAGGGTGCGTTTCGCCCCGAGTCCGACCGGACCGTTGCATATCGGTGGTGTGCGCACTGCCTTGTATAACTATCTTTTCGCCCGAAAGCACGGCGGCGACCTTGTCTTCCGCATCGAAGACACCGATTCAGCGCGCTTTGTGGAGGGGGCCGAGGACTATATTATCGAGTCGTTCCACTGGCTCGGCATTCAGTTCGACGAGGGCGTGAGTTTCGGCGGCGAGCATGGCCCGTATCGTCAGAGCGAGCGTCGCGACATTTACAAGAAATACGTTAAGCAACTGCTCGAAACCAAGAATGCCTACCTGGCTTTCGACACGCCCGAGGAACTGGAGCGAAAACGCGCGGAAATTCCGAATTTCCAATACGACGCCTCCACGCGAATGGTGATGCGCAACTCGCTGTCGCTGCCCACGAAAGAGGTGGCACAGCTGCTCGACGACGGCCAGCAATACGTGGTGCGCTTCAAGGTGGAACCCGGGCGCGAGGTGCTCGTCAACGATATGATTCGCGGCGAGGTGCGCGTGAAAAGCGATATTTTAGACGACAAAGTGCTCTACAAGAGCGCCGACGAACTGCCAACCTATCACCTGGCCAACATCGTCGATGACCATCTGATGCAGATTTCCCACGTGATTCGCGGCGAGGAGTGGCTGCCGTCGGCACCTCTCCACGTGCTGCTCTACGAGGCTTTCGGCTGGCAGGAAACGATGCCGCAATTTGCTCATCTGCCGCTGCTGCTGAAGCCCGAGGGCAAGGGCAAACTCTCGAAACGCGACGGCGACCGGCTGGGCTTCCCCGTGTTTCCGCTCGAATGGCACGACCCGAAGTCGGGCGAAGTGTCGAGCGGCTATCGTGAGAGCGGCTATTTCCCCGAGGCCGTCATCAATTTCCTCGCGCTCTTAGGCTGGAATCCGGGCACCGAGCAGGAGCTTTTCTCGCTCGACGAGCTGGTGGAGGCCTTCGACATCTCGCGCTGTTCGAAATCGGGTGCGAAGTTCGACTATCAGAAGGGCATCTGGTTCAACCACGAATACATTCTCCGCAAGTCGGACGAGGAAATTGCGCAGCTCTTTGCGCCCATCGTGGCCAACAACGGCGTCGATGAGTCGCTGGAACGCATCACCGAGGTCGTTAGGATGATGAAAGATCGCGTCAGTTTCGTTCACGAGTTGTGGCCGTTATGCTCGTTCTTCTTCATTCCGCCGATGGAATACGACGAGAAAACCGTGAAAAAACGCTGGAAGGAAAATTCACCGCAAGTGATGTCGGAGTTGGCCGATTTGCTCGAAGGTCTCGACGATTTCTCGCTCGAAAACCAAGAGCGCGTGGTTCATGAATGGGTGGAACGCAACGAATATGGCCTCGGCAACGTGATGAACGCTTGGCGACTGACGCTCGTGGGCGAGGGCAAAGGCCCTGGGATGTTCGATATTTCGGCCTTCCTCGGTAAGGAAGAAACCATCCGCAGAATGCAGCGGGCGATTGAAGTGCTGCGAATCCCTCGGGGAGAATAATGGGGCTTTATGTATAATCTCATCATCTACCTCTATCTCTGTGGCGTTGCCATCGCGAGCCTTTTCAACGAAAAAGTTCGTAAGATGTGGCGTGGCGAGCGCGAGGCCATCCGCGTACTCAGGGAAAAAGTCGATCCGCAGGCGCAATACGTGTGGTTCCATGCGGCCTCGCTCGGCGAGTTCGAGCAGGGGCGTCCGCTGATGGAACGCTTGCGCCGCGACCATCCCGAGTACAAAATCCTGCTCACGTTTTTCTCGCCCTCGGGCTACGAAGTGCGCAAAAACTACAACCAGGTCGATGCTGTGTGCTACTTGCCCTTTGACCTGCCAGGCAACGTCACCAAGTTTCTTGACCTGGTCAAACCATCGATGGCCATCTTTGTCAAGTATGAGTTCTGGGGCAACTACCTGAGTGCCCTCAAGCATCGCGGCATCCCCACCTACATCATCTCGGCCATCTTCAGGCCCGGGCAGATCTTCTTCAGGCCCTGGGGCGGCATGTTCCGCAAGATGCTCAAGTGTTTCGACACCCTGTTTGTCCAGAACGAGCAGTCACGCGACCTGCTGGCAGGCATCGGCATCGACAACGTGATCATTGCCGGCGACACGCGATTTGACCGCGTGGCCGACGTCCGTGCCGCCGCACGCGAGTTCCCACTGGTGGCCAAGTTTGTCGAGAACGCACGCTTCACCCTGGTCATGGGCAGCTCTTGGCCCCCCGACGAGGAACTGGTCATCCCCTACTTCAACGCCCACCGCGACATGAAGCTCATCATCGCGCCCCACGAGTTTGACCGCCACCGCCTGCACGTGCTCATGTCCAAGCTCTCGCGCCCGGCCCGCTTCTACAGCGAGGCCACACCCCAGAATGTCGCCAACGCCGACTGCCTGATCATCGACAGCTTCGGCCTGCTGTCATCGCTCTACCGCTACGGCCAGGCGGCCTACATCGGCGGCGGATTCGGCTCGGGCATCCACAACATCAACGAGGCGGCCGTCTATGGCATCCCCGTCATCTTCGGC
>DFHC01000147.1:0-15811 GCA_002372575.1 bacterium UBA3734
TTCAGGTCGGGGTTGTAGCGGAATTCCGAGGCGGCGATGATGCCGTCGCTCTTGTAACCGATGTTCACGATCACCTCTTTCTTGTCGATGTGGGTAACGGTTCCGTCAACCACCTGGTGATCAGCCACTTTGTTGAGTGTTTCGTCGTAAGCTTTCTGAAGCTCCTCGCGGCTTGCGCCGACTGCTGAACCCTGCTCAAATTCTTCCCAGTTGAAGTCCTGCAGCGGTTCGATGTTTTTTAGATTTGACATAAATGTTAATGAATAAAAGTTTGTAATTGATAAAGTTAGACTTTATGTTTGTTGAAAACGGCTGCAAAGTTACGAAGATTTTTGCACATTAATATATATGGCAATGCAGATTCCCTGATGTTTTAATATTATTTAAGATTCAGGGCTTTTGTTCTTGTGTGGGCGTAGCCGTGCTGTCGGTTTGCTCGTCTTTCTTTTCGTTCAGCTTGATGCTGTTGAGCCCCTTTTTCCTTGATCGGATGCCGAAGAGGTCTTTCAGGTCGTAGAATTCCTTCTTCATGATGAGGCCCACGCCTTGCGTGTTGAGCGAGTTGCGCGTGAAATAGCGGTCGTTGGTCTGGTTATAGACCTTGATGGCGAGGTTTCCGCTGGGTCGGAGCAGGTATTGCAGGTCGAAATCGCCGATGAACGAGGTGGTGGCGTTGGGGTTGTCGCGATAGCCAAACTCGCCGTTGATAAGCAGTCGGTTGTTGAGTAGGTGGCCTGTGAGAAGTCCTTCATACTCAGCATTATAGAAACCTTGGTCGCCCGTCGAGATGTTGGCTCCAAAGTTCCATTTGCTGCTGTTTACAAGGCTCGAAAGTACATTGTTGATTTGCTGTGAGAGGGTTCCGCTGAACAGACTCTGCATGGCGAGTGAGGTTTGGCTCTGCTGCACGGCATCGTCGGCAGAGGCGTTGTTGGTGCCTTGGTTGTAGAAGCGTCCCACGGCCAGCAGGTAGAGCACCTGTTGGTTCATTTCCTCCTCGGAATTGATGACGTTGAAAATCATCTGCTTTGCGTCGGTTCCGATGGTGGGCATGTCGAGATCGAAATCTATGTGCGGTTGTTCGGGCGTTCCGCTGATGTTCATGAGGCAGTTCACGCGGATGTTGTTCGAGGTGAACGAATTGCCGAGCTGCAAGTCTGAGAGCGGTACGCCGGCCACGGTGTAGAGTGCCTGCAGGTTGAGTGCGGCGTTGTAGGGGTCGCCTCCGAAGACGATGGTTCCGCCCTCGCGAATCTGGAAATCTTTCTTGATGACATTTTGGATGGTGAGCTTATAGGTGCCGTGATCGACGTTGTAGTTCCCGAACATATCGAATGAGCCCTTGTTGTAGTAGGTGGCGCGGATTACTCCGTTTCCGTTGAGTGCGATATAGTCGCCGGTGTTGGCATCCATGATGACCTTGAGCGTGGCGCGGGGATTGGCATTGATAAGGAAGTTCAGGTGAATGTCGGTGCTCTGTTCGGGAGCATCATTTTGCGCAACCGTCTCCTGAATTCCCGTACTCCTGTACTCCCGTACTCCGGAGTCCCTGTCGCGCCATGTGATGAACTCGCCCGAGCTGATGGCATCAGGGCTGGAGGCGTTGTAGCGGATTTCGGAGTTTTCGTCGGGTGTAACGTCCACGTCGATGGTCACTTCGCCGCTTCTTCCCGTAATCGTGCAGTTGCCGGTTCCATAGACCGTTCCGCAGAATGTTTCGTCGCGGAAGTCATAGGCGAGCAGGTTCTTGGCTTCGATGCCGATATCGTAGCTCAGATTCGTGAGGCTCTGGTGGTGGAGTGCACCGCTGACGATGCCAATGTGGCCGTAGGCGTCGTAAATCGTATCGCGCTCGAAGATGATTTCGTTGGGAATCAGCCGAACGGTGTCGTTGCGCAGCGTGTAGGTGGTGTTGAGCGATTCGATGCCCACGGTGCCGTCGGCGATGGCTTCGCCCGTGAGGTTGAGGTCGTCAAGTTGGCCGTAGAGTCGCATTCTGCCAGTCACTTGCAGGTCGATGTCGCGCATAAAGCTGCCGCAGAAACTCTCGAGGAACTCTCCGCGTGCGTTGTTCGGGCTAATCCACAGCTCGAGTTCGTTGCGCTGGGGCGAGACGAAGCCGCGAACGGTGGTGTACGAGGGCAGTATTTTCTGTGGAGCGGGATTTGTGAGCGAAATCGGTAGCGTGTCGTTAGCCACGGCGTTGATGTCGATTTGCTGTGCCTCGTTGTTGAGCCTTGCGTGGGCAGAGAGCGTGCCGAGTCGGCCGTTTTCGAAGCGGAAATTGCTCACGCTCAAGTCGGCAGCGGCTTCAGGCTTGTCGAACAGGTTTGTGACGAAGGCTTTTCCCGTGGCCTGTCCACTGAATGCCACAGCCTCGAAGTCCACAAGGTCAAGGATGTAGTCTACGTCGATGTTCTGTAGTTCGGCGATGAGCGAGTCGGTGGGCGACGTGCTGGCACGCCCGTTGATGATGAGGTGTTGCTTGTTGTTTGAGATGGCCACGTGGTCCACGGTGAGGTCGTTTTTGCTATAGACGATGGTGCCGGGCTCAATGTTCCAGATGGCGTTGCCCACGGTGACGTCCGAGGTGTGGATGTCGATGTGGGCGGCGTCTTGTCCGCTCTCGGTCTTGAAGAATTGGGCGTCGGCGTTGAGAATACCTTTCAGCGTCTGTGTGGCGTCGTTTTCGAAGCCGAGAGCCGTTTTCAGATGGTTGTCGGCGGCGTTGGCATCGATGGTCAGCAGGAGCTGATTGCCGTTGTCGGCAATGCGCCGGATGGTGGCGTGGGTGCGAAGCGTGTCGTTGGGCGTGCTGATGTTCAGCGTGGCATCACGAAATTCGCTGTCGTCGTAGATGAAATGCGGTAGTGTGGCCACGAGGTTCAGTTCGTGGGCGTGGTCGTTCATGCTACCCGTCAGTTGCATGGGTTGCCGCAGCGTCAGGGGGATTTCAAAAAAGTGGTTAAGAAAATCTCCGTTGTTGATTTTTGCATTGAGCGTGAAATTGTTGTGGCTCGTGCGTGTGCGGGTAGGCAGTCCGGGCAGGGTAGGGAGTTTGCTTCCCACGAGGTTGGTGATGCTCTGCGTGAGCGTGTTGTAGTCGTATTGTCCCTCGATTTCGATGTCGGCGAAGTCGCTTTCGAGGCTTAGTCGGTTGTTTTTTCCGTTGTTGTTGGCAGTCAGGAGCAAGTTGTCAAAGGCAAACTGTTTGTCGGCAGAAAGCATCTCGAATCCCTCGATTTTTGCGAAGCCATTGGCTGTGTTGATGTGATTGCCGGCGATGTCGGCAGTCAGGTTGAACTTAAATGAGGCGTCGCCCCACTGGTTGCTGAGGTGCAGGGCCGAGGGGCGCAGTTGCTCCACGCTGACGGTTGCATTCAGCTGAGGCCGACCTGTCGAGGTGCCGAATTTTCCTTGTGCCAGCAGCTTCACGTTGGGGTCGTCGATGCTGACTCTGCCGTCGAAAAGCTTGTTTTTGAGGGAGCCGTCGAGGCTGATGTCTTGATACGAATAATTGCGGTAATCGACACGCGAGACGTGGCCTTTCGCGTTGATGACGGGCGAGGATGACGCCGATGGAAGTTGTCCGTCGATGTTGATGTTGGCAGCAATTTCGCCAAAGTCTTGGTTGTTGAGAATATGCCGCAGGTCGATGCCGTCGGTTTCAATGTGGCCATTGAAATGCTGGCCGTTTTTGTCTAATTTCAGCTGCGCATCGCCGGCATCTGTTCGCAGATGGGCAGTCGCCGCGATTTTTTGCGCCACGCCACTGGCTTTTCCCGTCACCGAGATGTTGTCGGGGAGCGTGATGCCGTCGGGCAACTTTGCCAACTCGCTGATTTTCCTGACGTATTGCCCATTTGCTGTCAGCTGGCGGACATCTGCGTTCCACCTTATTCCCTCTGATTGCTTCGCCAGAGAGCCGCTGCCCGAGAGCCTGAAATCGTTGGCCGAGGAGTTGATTTCGAGTTGTTCCACCGTCAGCGAATGCCCTGTGCCGCTAAACGACGAAGTTATGGAAAGTGGCGATTCGACATTCTTGATTTCTGGAATAAAAACAGCTAATTCTGAGGTGGTTACGGATGATGGCTCGATTTTTCCTTTAAATCGAAGCGACTCCTTGTCGAGCGTGTCATTTTGGAATCTGTACGTGGCTGTTACTTCGCTGATATTGAGGTCGCTCTGTGTGGTTTTTAGCAAAAATTCGCTGAGTTGCGCGGCCTGTCGGTTGGCCGTGGCTTTAAACGTCAAATTCTTCACCTTGAGTCCCGAATTCTCCTCGAACGTCATTTTCTTCAGGTTCAGGTTTAGCGAGTCGTCTTGCAGCGCATTCAGAATCACATGTGCGCTGATGTTCGTGGCCTTGATGTGGCTTGGCGAGAAATGTCCGGAAACGGGTGCCACGTGGCGTTGATGATAGCTCACGGCTCCGCGCCGAATGATTAGCGAATTGATGCGCAGGTCGAGAGGTGTGTGCGAGGTCGTGTCTTTCGAGGCCAGCGAGTCAAGGGCAAACTGGAAGTTGTGCGGTGTGTCGGGGCCTTGCTGGTAGAGGTTTGCCTTCATTCCGAACAATTGTGCCGAGGTGACCACGATTTTTCCTTTCGCCAGTGCCAGAAAATCGATTTTTGCCGACAGTCGTGCGGCATTCAACAGAGGTTCGTTCTGTTGGTCGCGAATGTTCACGTCGTCGATGGTGATGCGGTTCAGAAATCCCACGTCCACGCGTCCCACGCTCACCTGAGTGCCGAGCTTTTCCGACAGCATTTCTGCCGTTTTTTCACCCATGAACCGCTGCACCGTTGGCATCCGCAACAGCACCACCGTTGTGACCAGCAGGCCGATAATCACCCACAGCACAGCGTTCGCAATTTTCGTCGTTTTCTTCAAAATCGATGCAAAGATACGATTTAGAGAGCAGAAAACAAAGGAAAAACGCTTTTTTCTTTTTATTCCTAATTGAGAGTGGTGGCATGAATATTGACGGAGGATATCGTTTTTAACAAAGTTTAAGGGTGCGAATTCTGTCGTTTTTCGTTATCTTTGCAGAAGAAAATGAAAACAGGTTACCCATCATATCAGAAAGAAATTGCAGAATTCGAGCAAGTCGTCGGCCAACTGCGCGGGCGTCTGCTCCTCACAGCACGGGGTTATCTGCACGACGCAGACCAGGCAGAAGACGCCGTGCAGGAGACGCTGATGCGATGCTGGATTGTGCGAAACAGGCTCGGCAGCCCCGACGAATTGTCGGCGTTTGCCACGAAAACCATCCAAAACTACTGCATCGACCAACTTCGGAAAGGCAAAAGCCACACCGTCGTTGCCGACGCGCCTGCCATCGACGAATCGCCGACTGCCGACACGCTGCTCGTTCTGAAAGAGCAACACGACTGGATGATGGAATGCCTGCGACGGCTGCCCGTTGGAGCACGCGCCGCCATCCAGATGAAGGGAATCGACGGCCTTTCCTACGGCGAAATGGCCACCATCTTAGGCACCACCGAAGCCGCCGTGCGCGCAAAGGTGGCGAAAGCGAGAAAACAACTTTGGAAACTTTATCAAAGGAGGAAATGATGAATCGAGAACATATCAACGAACTGCTGCGCCGATACGACGAGGCGCAGACGACCGATACCGAGGAGCGCGAACTGGCCGAGTTTTTCCGTTCGGCGGCGGAAATTCCCGAAGAATGGAAGGGCTACGCCACGCTGTTCAAGGCGTTCGACACAACTGACTCGCTGTTCAGCGACGAGGAAACCGAGGCAATGATGGCAGGAAAGCCGAAGCCCGCCCGTCGCACAGTGGTATGGCGTTGGGCAGCGGTGATTGCGGTGCTGGTGGTGGCGGGCGCAGGGCTGATTCGTCTGAATCAGCTGACGGAGGAAAACGCCGAACTCATCGCCGAAATAGAACAGAAAACCAGCGAAATAGAACAGAAAACCAGCGAAATTCATCAAAATACGGCATCGGAAGGCTCGATTTTCGCACAAAAAATCGCCCAGAAACCCAACGACTCGATTTCCATGCAAAAAGCAATCGCGAAAGTTGAGAAAGAAATCGAGGAGAAAGAAATCATCGAAGTCAGCGGCAGCGTCGTTTCCGTGGAAGACGGAAGGCCTGTCAGTAATGCCATTGTACTTGTGGTTGGCACGAAAACAAGAACCGTCACCGACACAAACGGCAATTTCTCTCTGCAATGCCCGAAAAACGCCCATTTGCAGATCTCCTTCATCGGAATGGAGCCCGTAGTAATCGAGGCTCAGGCGAATCTTCTCGTCGCGCTCACGCCCGACGATAGTGCTCTCGACGAAATCATCGTCGTAGGCTATGGAACAAGCAAAAAATCGGAAAACACGGGAAGCATCAGAATTCGTGGAACTTCTGCACCCACCGACGACAATGGTATTTTGGTGTTGATTAACGGAGAAGAATGTAGCGATTTTTTTGATTGGAAAATCGGCACAATTGATGACCTAAAAGAATTCCTCAAAAAGCAGAATCTTATATATGAAGACCTCTCCATTATGAAAGCCGATGCAGTAGCCGAAAAATATCGCAAGAAATACGCCATCGTTATTGAAATCACGGCGCATCCCATCGACCAAGAAGGTGAAATTTATGAGGTTGTAGCTCAAATGCCCCAATTCCCTGGTGGAGAAAAAGCTATTATGGAGTTTATCGAGAACAATATCCAATGCCCCCAAGATATGATTCGGAGAGGCGTTCACGGAAAAGTGGTCGTGTCGTTTATTGTCGGAAAAAATGGAAAAATCCAACATCCAGAAGCAGGAAAAGTATTTCTTAAAGAAAAATCGGGTGCTCCGTGCAGTAGCCCAATAATTGAACAGATATGCCATAACGAGGCTGTGCGGATTGTCAAAATGATGCCAAATTGGAATCCGGGAAAAAACGAAAAAGGAGAACCTGTTCGCGTACTTCTCAATATTCCTATCAAATTCAATGAATAAGAAATCGCCATCAAGTGCTGTCAGATTACATTTTTATCGAGATAAAGAATAGTTATTAACAAAATTTAAGGGTTCGGTTTCCAACGAATTTCGTTATATCAGCAGAAAAATCGTAAATTTGTAGCGTAAACTGAAAAAGTTATGAAAAAAATCATCCTCGCCGCGCTTCTAACGGCGGCATTGCCGATAGCGGCACAACCTTACAGTGACCATTACAATGTTCCGAAAGTCAGGAGCACCACTTTCGTGGTCGATGAATTTCTGGAGCCCGTCAACAAAAAGAACCGGCTCTTCGACGGCAAGACAATCGCGGAATTCGTGGTGAGCGACGAAAACATTCGCAAAGACCAGCACGGCCTCGTGGCTACGAGCTTCGCTGACGAGAAAAACCTGCTGTATCTGGGCCGGGACGCCTTTTACCAGTGCATCGTGAAGGCTTACGCCCAGCACCAGTCGCTGGTGCTCTCGCCCGACATGATTTGGCTGCTCATCAGTCAGGGATTCGCCCGCTACGTGAATGCCCACGCTGAGGAATTGCGCCCGAAACTGGTGAACCACGAAGGGAAGAAAACGTTGGTTGTGCAAACCAACCGCAGCATCTACGACGCTCCGTGGCCGAAACTAATCGACGAATTCAGCTCGCAAATCGACCAATACACGAAGAAAGACATTGCCAAAACCGTCACCGCCAACTTCACGACGACGGGCCAGGTGGAGCGCGTGGCCTCGCAAATCACACTGATGGAGAGCGTGAAATCGTATTTCGAATACGTGGTGATGAGGATTGCCTGCGGCATTCCCTCAATCACGCTCGAAGGCACGCCCGACGACTGGCGCAGCGTGCTCAAGAAGACGAAACAACTGGAGCCGTTCGGCCTCGGCGAGTGGGTGAAAGGGCTTGAGCCTGTTCTCGAGGAGTTCATCCGCGCCGCCGAGGGCAAGCCGAACCGGCCGTTTTGGCAAGGCATCGTGAAGAAAGACCGCGTGAAGGAACTCGTGGGCGGAGCCTACGTTTCTACGGGAAAAACGACCCAACTCGACGGCTGGATGCTGAAATTCTTCCCCAACGAAGACGGACTGACGCTCGACAGCGTTCCCTACACGAAGAAAATGCCGACGGAGCGCGTGCGCGTGGGCTTCAAATTCAATGAATACGACGAAAAGGGCAAACTCCTCGGACAGATGCCGATGGAACTTTGGGCGGGCTTCATCGGAGCCACGGAAGACGCTGCCACCAACTCGCTCAGACCGAAAATCGGATGGCTCGTGCGCATCGCTGAAACCGACGAAATGCTGCTCGAGGAACTGAAAAAACAAAACGAACGCGGAGGAATTCACCTTCGCGTGGAGAACGTGCCCGAAGTGCTGTCGAAATTGGGTCACATCAAGCGTCTGACCCTCGATTTCACCGACCACAAGGTCATCCTTCCCGAATGGCTCGAAAAGGTTTCCATCGGCGATTTGAGGGTTAACGGAAATGTGAGCGAAGAGGAGGAGAAAGCCCTCAAAAAACGCTTTCCGAACATCCAAGTCAATGGGCTGCGAGTCAATATCGTGGGATAAGGATTGGCTGTGTCTGAAAATTACGCGCCTTACTGCTTGATTTTCTCCCACGCATTGTTTTGCGAGGCGTTGATGCCGAAAAGGACGTCATACACGCTTTCCTTCTCCTTCTGCGTACCCTTGCCTTGGTAGATGTTGGCGAGTTCGTCGCGCTTGTAGTCGGTCCAGATTTGCGGAAGCATGCTCAGCGGTTTGTCTTCGTGACACTTTTTCAGGTGGGTTTCGATGGCCGTGGTGATGTTGGTACGTCCGCGCTCGGCGTTGCTGGCCATCTCGTCGAGTCCCGTGCGATAATAGTCGTATTGCAGCTGTCGGAAGGGCTGCATGGCACCGTCGAGATAGTCGTTGATGATGGCGAAGCGGTTGCGGTCGTTCTCAAACGCTTTCCACCCCGGATAATTCAGGTTTTGGGCGTTGTTGGCGAGGTTCATGCAGCGTTGTAGCACGTCTTCGCCGCCCATCGGCGCGAAGGAGTCGAGGTTGAGGCCGATGATGAGGTAGGCATAGTAGGCGATGAGTGCCGTGAGCTGATTGTCGATGACCTGCTCGTTGAATTCCAGCTGGTCGAACTGCGAGAACTGGAAGTTGAAGTCGGCGTCCCTATTATTATATAAGGTGGTGGAGTAGGCCGAGTTATAGACGGGGCGGTTGGCCTGGATGAGTGCCGTGCAGGTGAAGGTGTTGTCGTCGCGGTTGTATTTCGTGACGGTGATGTTGAAATTGCAGACGATGCGCTCGTTTTTCTGGAATTGCAGGTTGGTCCACTGCCGGTCGTTGATGAAGCGTTCCAGTGTCTGTTGCAGACTTTCAAACACGCTGGCCTCGGTGCCCTGAATCTGGTTGCGGTTGATGGTGACTCGCGCTTGCAGTTCCTGCGCTGCGGCGGGCATCGGGGCGAGCGAGCCGAGCACGAAGAAGAGTAGGGCGAGAATGAGTTTCCCCATCTGCTTCAGTCGGATGCGCGTGAGCGCTTGCTTCGTGTCGGCCGTGAAGTCGCTTGTCATAATCCAGCTGTAGTAGCCCGGGTCGCGCCGAAGTGCTTCCATCACGTCCCAGCCCTTGTATTTTCCGAAATTAAAGACCTCGTGTTTGCGCGGATTTCCGTCTTTGTCCTTGAGAACCTGTCCCTGTCCATCGACCATGTCTTGCCAAACGATGCGTCCGGCGAAATCCACGTTGTTGTTCGTCTTCGAGAAGGCCGCCAACTCGTCCATGTCGTTGTGCAGCACGCGCTCCGGTTCCTCCTGATTTTCAGACGAATACATATCGAGCTGCCCCATCAGCACGCGATAGGTGGCCTCGGTGTCTTGGTCGGCGCGGTGGGCCTCGAAATCGTCTTCCATCTTGCGTCCGCAGTAGAATTTATAGGCGGCGGCGAGGTTTCGGCGTTCCATCTTGTGGAAGATGGTCTGTGCGTCGATGAGTCGGCATTTCGAGAAGTCGAAATCGACGCCTGCACGCAGAAATTCCTCGGCCAAGAGCGGCACGTCGAAGTGGTTTGAGTTGAAGCCGGCGAAGTCGCAGCCTGCAAATTCCTCGCTCAGCTCGGGAGCCAGTTCCTTGAAGGTCTTGGCCTCGGCCACCTGCTCGTCGCTGATACCCGTGAGCGCGGTCACCTCCTTCGGGATTCTACACTCGGGGTTTACAAAGAGGTTTCTCCGCTCCTCGCGACCGTCGGGAAACACTTTGATATAGGAAATCTGAATGATTCTGTCCTTCACAAGGTCAAGCCCCGTCGTCTCCAGATCGAAGATAACGAGGGGCTTATTAAGGTTTAGTTTCATTGCACTATTTTTAGTAGTTCTGGAGTTCAATTTCCCCTCCCCAAACGGGGAGGGGTTAGGGGGGAGAGGCTGTTAGTCGTTCAGCAGCATCGGCATGATGAGCATCAACACGTCTTCGTTCTCAGGCTGCACGGCGGGCAGAATGATGCCGGCACGACTGGGGTCAGCCAGTTCGATGACCACCTCGTCGCCTTGCAGGTTGTTGAGGATTTCCGACAGCGAGCTGCCCTTGAAGCCGATGTTCATTGACTGTCCGGCATATTCGCAGTTCACCACTTCCTTGGCGCTTGTGGCGAAGTCGATGTCTTCCGACGAGAGCTCCAGACGACCTGCGTCGAGGTGGAAGCGCACGAGCTGACTGCTTTCGCTGGCGAAGGGCAGCACGCGCTTCAGGGCTCCGATGAGCGAGCGGCGGTCGATGGTGAGCTGGTTGGGGTTCTGCTGCGGAATCACCGAGTTGTAGTTCGGATAGCGTCCCTCAATGAGGCGACACGTGAGCACGCCGTCGGCAAAGCTGATTTCGGCCGTGCGCTCATCGAACTTGATGGTGACGTCGCCCTGCTCCTTGCCGAGCATGTTCTTGAGCAGTGTGGCTGGCTTTTTCGGCAGGATAAATGCGGCCGGCGTCTCGCTCTTGATGTTGAAGTTCTTGTTGCGCACGAGCTTGTGGCCGTCGCTGGCCACCACTGCGAGAGCCTCGGGCGTGAGGTCGAAGTAGATGCCGTTCATCACGGGGCGCAGTTCGTCTTGCGCCGTGGCGAAGAGCGAGCGCGTGAGGTTGTCGTTGAGTGCCACGGCATCGATGCTGATTACCGTGGCGCCCTCGGGCACCTGTTGCGAGCGCGGATATTCCCCGGCATTCTGCGCCGTGAGGTTGTACAGACCGTTCTGATAGATGATTTTAATCGTCAGGTTGTCGGTGTTCACCTCGAACGTGAGCGGCTGCTCGGGCAGCTCCTTCATCGCGTCGAGCAGCGTGCGGTTAGGCACGGCAAAGCTGCCGTCGCCCTCCACCTCGTCGAGCGGCAGGGTGGAGCGCATCACGTTTTCGCTGTCGCTGGCCGTGATGGTGAGTTGCTGGTTGTTGACTTCGAACAGGAAACTGTCGAGAATGGGCAGTGAGTTCTTGCTGTTGATGACCCTTGCCAAGGTCTGTAGGCGGCTGCTCAGGGCAGTGCTTGACAATGTAAATTTCATGTGTATTCCTAAAATTAAATGTTTATATGTCTGTTTTATCCTACAAAAATACAAAAATCCGTCGTTCAAAACAAAAATAATGAGAAAAAATTTCTTTTTTTAGAACTATTTTAGTAATTTCGCCAACGAAAACGAAAAAAGTGACATCTATTTTTATTAACAATACATCAATTCAAGACAATGGAACTACAAGGAAAAGTGATTGCCGAAACGCCGGAAAGAAGCGGCACTTCGGCGCGTGGAGAATGGAAAGCGAAGGATTACGTGATTGAAACGCACGAGACCTATCCCAAGAAAATGGTCTTCTCGGTGTTTGGCGACGAGCGCCTGCAGCGTTTCAACATTCAGATAGGGCAGGAGGTGCTCGTGTTGTTCGACATTGACGCCCGCGAGTCGAATGGCCGCTGGTTCAACAGCATTCGTGCCTACGACGTGCGCCAGGTCGATCCCGCGCAATATGGCGCAGCGAAGGCCGCCCAGCCTGCTCCTGCCGCTCCGGCTGCTGCTCCCGTGGCTGCTGAACAGGCTCCGTTCCCGCCTGCTCCGGAAGCTGCCGAGGGAGAGAGCACGGACGATTTGCCGTTCTGATTTTTTTTTACGAAAGAAATCGGGCGATGCATTTCTGCACCGCCCGATTTTTGTTGCCTTGTCTGTGAAAATTTTATTTCACAACGATTTTCTTGCCGTTGCTGATAACGATACCCTTGTAAGAGCCGTTGATGCGCTGTCCGGCAAGGTTGTAACGCACGTCGCTGCCAGTGGACATCGTGTTTACTTCGTTGATGCCGGTGGTGTACTGTTCGCCGTCGAGAATGTAGTCAGATACATTCTTCACACCTGTTTTGCTCATATATTTCAAGATGTAGCCATATACGAGAACTTCTTTTCCGACATTGGAGGGATTGTCGAGCACGTTCAAGGCAGTGCGAATGTTGCCATTGGGCAGCTGAACAGGAATGCAGGCAGCGCCGCTGGTTTCGCTGGCCGTGGCACCCAAGCCGATGTTCGCGTTAACAATGTTTTCACCTTCAAGAATCGTGTTGCCGGAAGAGTTGAGCGAACCGACGATATAGCCCTTCACCCAAACCTGCTCCTGACCTTCTGCTGCATTCGAGTTTTCAGGAACTGCCATGTGTTTCAAGTCAGCTACGGTATAAGGCTTGTCTTTTGTGCCGTCGCCCTCATAAACGTAAGAGTCGTCTTCCTTCGTCTTACCATTGAGTTCGTAGATGTAGCCATTTGTCATCTCAGGCGTCATACTTTCGTTCTTGACATACTTCTGCAGTTTGCCATAGACAATCACTTCGTCGCCATCCTGCACATATTCTTCCTCGGTGATGTTTTTGTTTTCAAGACCTTTGGCGCGGAAAACCGTCATGGTAACGGTTCCACCCTCTTCGTCGGCCATGACGAAAGTGGCGTTTCCATTGGCCGTGGAAATCTCGGTGACAGAGGTGACAAAACCTTTCACATAATAGCTCTCCTTAGTCGTCTGACCCTCTACCATCGTGTTGATGGCAGCAACGGCAGCGGCAACGGTAATGGCCGTTTCGGGTGTGGTTCCGCCTTCAATCGTCGGCTCTGGAACTTCCTCGGCTTTGGTCTTGCCGTTCACACTATAAACATAGCCAGAGGTGACTTCGGGCGTTACGGCTTGGTCTTTCACATACTTCATCAGCACGCCGTACAAAACCACGTCGTCGCCCACTTTCATGAAATTCTGATCTACGATGTCTTTGTTCTCCAATCCCTTCAATCTATACGCAGTGATAGTCGTAGTAGCGTCTGCCGTTTCGCCGATGGTAAATGAGAACGTGGTGCCCTTGTTGGTGATTTCAACGACCTTACCTTTTACATAATAAGTGAAGTCCGTTGTTGCTCCGTCAGCCAGACCATTGATAATTTCAAGTGCTTTTGCCACGGTGAGCGACGTTTCGGGGGTCTGACCCTCAGTGGGTTTGTCGGGACCTTGAGCGTCGTCGCCAGTTGCAATCGCTTTCACGCGCCAATGTCCGCTACCAGAAGGACGGGTAAAGACAACTTCGGAGGCATTGCCAGTCCACATGCCAGTTTCCTTGTCGTAGGAACCAACGTTCACTACATCGGCAGATTCTGGCTTGTTAGTGCCGTCGTAGGTAATCAAAATTTTCGTGAGCGTACCGCTTTTGGCTTTGATGGTCATCGTACCATTTCCATAAACACGGATACCGCTACCCGTTGTGTAATACTTACCGTCGTTTCCACCGCCGGCAAATTGTACTGTAAAGTCACCTCCATCGAAAGGTTCGGTGTACTGTACACCATTTTCAAGGCCTAAATTGCCGAACACGATGGAGCCGGCAAACATACTACCGCATAGCATCATCATGATGCTAAAAATTGAAAAGCGTAAAGTTTTGTTCATAGTTTTTTTGTTTTTAAATTGTTAGTATATATGATTTCATGAGTGCAAAAGTACTAAATATTTATGGAACTCACAATAATTGAAATGTTAAATATTGCACTTTTTTCTAATAAAATTTGCATTTTTGAAAAAATAAGTCTATATTTGCCGTATCTTTTTGATTTCGAGGTTACGAAATCGTTTTTCCGAGGTTGGCAGCATCCTGCGCCAACCTCTTTTTTTACAAAAAATTTGGAGGAATGAGAGAAAATGTTTACCTTTGCAGCCGATATCTTATATTTTTAACGCAAAACAATAACATCTGACGCCTATCGAAACATCATTTACTTAAGGAATCAAAACTTAATGAAATGAAGAATCTGAATGGTATGACCGACGAGCAGTTGGCCATTTCCTACATCGAGGGAAACAACCGGGCGTTTGATTTGCTATTGTCACGCAATCAGTCGAAACTTTACACCTATATCCTGTTCGTGGTGCGCGACCGCAACAAGGCCGACGACGTGTTTCAGGAAACGTTCGTGAAGGTGATTACACGCCTGCAAGCCGGCCAATATACGGCAAGCGGCAAGTTCAGCGCGTGGCTCATGCGCATTGCCCACAACATCATCATGGACGGCTATCGCGACCACCAGCAGGAGCGCATCGTGGAACTGACCGACGACAACGACCTCTCAAACCTCGGCGCGGGCGACCTCTGCGAGGGCAACATCGAGAGCCAGTTCGTGAACCAGCAGGTGTTGGCCGACGTGCGCCGCATCATGGAAAATCTGCCGGAGCCGCAGCGCGAGGTGGTCTATATGCGCTACTTCCAGCAGATGTCGTTCAAGGAGATTTCGCAGACGACCAACGTGAGCATCAACACGGCTCTCGGACGTATGCGCTACGCCATTCTGAACATGCGCCGGCTGGCTAAACAGCACAACATGGAGCTTTCAGTTTTTCAATAGTCTCGATGGGATTGGGCGACTTGAAAATGTAGCTTCCGCTCACCAGCACATCCACACCTGCCTCGACCAGTCTCGGGGCAGTTTCGTTTTGTACGCCGCCGTCGATTTCGATGAGAGCGTGGCTTCCCGTGCGCTGAATCAGCTCGCGCAGCCGCCGAACCTTCAAAATGCTGTTTTCAATGAACTGCTGACCGCCGAATCCGGGGTTCACGCTCATCAGGAGCACCATGTCCACCTCGCCCACGATGTCTTCGAGCATGTGGACGGGCGTCGAGGGATTCAGCGTCACGCCAGCCTTCATGCCTGCCGCATGAATCGCCTGAACGGTGCGGTGCAGGTGTGTGCAAGCCTCGTAATGCACGTTCATCATCATGGCGCCGAGCTTGGCCGTGCGTTCGATGTACTGTTCGGGATGCACGGTCATGTAGTGTACGTCGAGCGGTTTCTTGCAGATTTTCGCCACGGCCTCCATCACGGGAAATCCGAACGAGATGTTGGGCACGAACACGCCGTCCATGATGTCGAGGTGCAGCCAATCGGCACTGCTGCGGTTGATCATGTCGATGTCGCGCTCAAGGTTGGCGAAGTCGGCTGACAGGAGCGACGGGGAAACAAGAGTCTTCATGATTCTGCGCGTTTTTTGAGGGTTAGTTCAGACAATAGGCCAAGGGCTTGCCAGTGGTTCTCGACACGCGGTAGGTGTAGGCAATCTGTCTGATGATGTTCAATGTTCGTTCTGAGGGTACGATTTCTTTTTGAGTAAAATATTGCATAGGCACATGGGTTTTAAGTGAATTCTATTTTAATAACGCAGACAGACACCTTTTATTATATATGGGGTGAGAAAAAATTTTTTGGTGATATTTTTTCGTCATTCAAGATATTTTTGTAACTTTGCAGCCGATTTCAGTAGAAGAAACGGGCAGTCCTGTACGGCCAGCT
>DFHC01000147.1:16002-17142 GCA_002372575.1 bacterium UBA3734
CGAATCCGACAAGAGGCTCAAACGATTGGCAGGAAAATCATCTGAAAGTTAACTTTCAAGGGATTTTCCTGCCGATTGTTTGTTTGCCTGCCCACCGGCAGGGCATCGGATATTCAATCCGACAAGAGGCTTGAAAGCTTGCCGTCGGCATCAAATCTCTTTAATCATTTTTTTCTATTCTGTATAAAGTAATACGCCCAAAAAGCAAAAGTTCCAAACAACAGTGGTATTTTTATCGTAAAAGGATAGAAAACAAAACCTTTCAGGTAAAATGGAAGATTAAAATAATCAGAACTTAAGTTTCCATTAATGTAATTGATTCGCAAAGTCATATTTACGAAAAGAATGGCCGCTATCCAAAATCGGTAAAAACTAACCTTTTTGTAAAGGACAAACAGAATGGTAAGAAGAACTATAAGATTCACAACGTACAAATTGATTTTATAACATATTTCGACGAGCGAAGACGAATATTTTGTCTGAAAAGGCAAATTTCCAGGCTTTAACTCCAAGGTAATGTCCATTATGTCTTCCTCTTGGCTCAAGTCAAAGTAAGTTGATTGGTATCCGTCTTTATGTACTAATACTTCCAAATTATCGCTATTCGAGCCGGGGCCAAACAAGTTGAGGTCGAAATTGCCAAGCGAATCGCTGTAGATTGTACGTTTCTCGGAAGTGATAATTTCTGCATTGGTTATCGGCAAACCATTTGTCGCATCAACCACCTTTCCTGCCATGTGAAACACTCGGTCGCAAGAAGTCACTAAAACAAGAAGAAAGGATAATAAAAAAATATTTGTTTTCATAATGGTAATATAGAAGTTTAATATTGTATATTTTCTAACCACTTCAAGATTGATTCGCCATATTTTATTCCTTTCTTTTTTATGTTTCGTTTGCAAAGATATGAAAAAAATATCCGAACCACCAAACGATTCGGATATTTTTTGCTTTTCAGATGGTTTTAAACTCGTATCCCTCAGCTTGCAACCATTCGATGGAGCGGGGCAGGGCTGTCTGGAGTTTGTCGATGCTTTTCAGGGAGTCGTGGAAGGTGACGATGGAGCCGTTGCGGGCATAGCGGCGGACATTGTCATAGACGTCGTCGGCGGTGAGCCACTTGGAATAGTCGCGGGTGAC
>DFHC01000147.1:17207-18998 GCA_002372575.1 bacterium UBA3734
GTGACGAGGTCCCACATGACGATGCGGTAGCGCTTCGAGAGCCAGTAGTAGATGCTGTGGCGCATCCAACCGTGGGGCGGACGGAAGAGGGGCATAGTTCCCTCTGACTTCTCCCCACTGAGGGAGGCTTCCCCTTTGATGAGCAACTGACATTCGTAGGTGTCGATGAGGTAGGTGACGGTCCAGTGCTTGAAACTGCCGAGGTGGTGGTTGGTGTGGTTGCCGATTTGATGGCCTCGTTCGACGATTTGGCGGAAGAGTTCGGGGTATTTCCTGACGTTCTCGCCGACGACGAAAAACGTGGCCTTCACGCCGTATCGGGCGAGCGTATCGAGCAGGAAGGGCGTGGACTCGGGAATGGGTCCGTCGTCGAAGGTCAGATAGACCGCCTTTTCCGACGAATCCATTCTCCACGTGGCCTTTGGATAGAGCCATCGCAGCCATTTCGCGGGTTGCTCGATAATCATTTAGCGCCGCAATTTACGAATTTCATCCTTACATTTGCCCTCCAAGGCTTGCATAGGTATTATAATGCGTCCTGATGGCAGCATCCATCTTGTCGGCCAGACCTGGGTCGAAGATTTTGGTGATTTGGCCAATGCGCTGCATGACGAGAATCTGCCGGAAGCAGTCGCGCTGCGAGGCGAGGAAGCGGCTTTTCGGGAGCGAGAGGTAGTAGTTCATGTATTGGTCGGCATTCTTCCAGAGCTCATTGACGATGTTGCGAGCTTGCGGCTCTTTGCCGAGCAGGGCATAGACTTCGGCCATATCGAAGGATCCGCTCCCGTAGTTGACGGGCACGTTGTAGTACGGAATTTCCTTCTCGCACTTCTCGAGCACGGCCAGAGCCTTTTCTTCCTGTCCCTCTTCGAGCAGAGCTTTCGCTAGCTGCGCCATGAGCGAGCGATGCGTGTAGCACATGCGCATCACGGTTTCGTCGAGATAGAGTCCGGGTTTGCTCAGTCCGCCGTATTTATAGCGTTCCATCACGTTTTTGTAGGCTTTCTCGGTGTCGAAATTCTTCACGCCCTCGATGGGGGTGAGAATACCATCTTTGTCTGTGGTGTGCGTGGTGAAGGGCGTGATGCGGTTGGCCAAGCCTTCCTGCACGAAGTTCTCGCCGAGGTTCATGAAGTTTTCAGACCCTACGCTGATGGCCACATAGACGGGGCGCGTCCAGTTCGATTCGGCAATCATTTCGAGCATCATCAGGTCGTTTTTGGCGAGCCCGCGTCGTCCGGCCAGCGAAATGACCATCTTGTCGGGAATCGTGTCTGAGGCCATCATCATTCCGCTCTTGCGCACGGCATCTTTGTCGATGGTGACATAGACGGTGTCGGTGGGAATGAAATGGAGTTCTTCGTCTTTCGAGCGAACCCAGTATTTCAACACGTTTTTCAGCTCAAACGGCTCGTCGCCGAACTGTGCACGAGCGGCTTCGGGGTCGTCTTGGTAGTATTTGCGAATCTGGGCCTCGGCAGCGGGCACGATTTCCACGTATTCGTTCGTGCCCGAGCAATAGTCAAGTCGTGGCCACGTGATGGGCAACGATGGCGACTCGTAGGCGGGTCGCACCATCTGGTCGATGTACCAGTCGGTTTGCAGATACGAGAGGTTGCACACGCGGGCATCGGGTCTGACGCCCTCCACGTCTTGGCTGTACCAAAGCGGGAAGGTGTCGTTGTCGCCGTTGGTGAAGATGATGGGGTTGCCCTCGTCTTGCAGTGTCATCAGATAGTTTTGGCCGAAGTCGCGACAGGTGTAGCGTCCCGAGCGGTCGTGGTCGTCCCA
>DFHC01000147.1:19057-19196 GCA_002372575.1 bacterium UBA3734
GTCCCAGGTCTGCGAAGCCATCTGAATGGGCACGAGCAGGCACACGGCTCCTACGATGGACGCCGCCACTACGCCTTTCAGCTTGAGGTATTTCTTCGCGAGGTCGATGAGGGCAGCCACGCCCAGTCCGCACCAGATG
>DFHC01000135.1:0-4263 GCA_002372575.1 bacterium UBA3734
GTTGCGCCCGACACGGATTGAGGGTTTTGAATAATGGCATTTGATTTCTTGAAAAAGTTGTTTGGTTTAAAGCAGGAAAAGGCAAAGGTGGTTTCAGGCAAGACTTCTGAGGCTGTTGGTGATATGTATGGATTGAATGTTAAGGCTGTTACTGCAGAAACTAGAAACGATCAAATACTTGATTTGCCAACATCTTCTGACAAACAATCAGAGACAGCTTTTTTTGCTACTCCATCAAGTCTATTAAGAAAGTGGTTGTTTAATTATATCGTTCTGGATAGTCTTATCAATGAACTTCAAAAAGAACCACTTTGGACAGCTGGAGAGTTAAAAATATTTAGAGATAATTGTAAAAGATGTCTATTAGATGACACGTCTAATCCAAGGGAATTTGTTATTGTTATTAATGAATCTTCTGGAGACATTAATATAAATGGGCGACAAGATTTACATGACATATTCGATATGCTTCCGACAGGATACGAAATGAGTAATAAAGACAGACTATACCGTCAAGTTAAATTAGCAATGGAAGAGGCAAAAAATCGTGGAATTTACAATCAAATTTTCATAGAAATCAAAAAATAGTTTCAGAAGTGAACTTTTTTATAGAATTAATGATAATGTTTTGAAATTTATAATCATGATTATAAATTCTAAGAATCATTAACTATTGAAGTTGCGCCCGACACGGATTGAGTAATATGAAGAAACGACTATTTTTTGATATGGACAATGTGCTTGGTTGATTTTCAATCAGGACTTGACAAGATTGATGAAGAAAACATAGAAAATGAAATATGATTATGGAACCGAAAATGCATTTGCTTTACAAGTCAGTCTCAGGACAGCATGTGGAATTTGATTTTTCTGTAAATACGGTGAGTCCAGAAGAGTGGCTGTTTCTGAAACAACTGTTGTCAGTAAATAAAGAAGTACGGAACAGGTGGAGTGCTTTGTGCTATCACCATAATGCATTATATAAACTTATCAGACAAAAAGCCGCAAATATGTTGGAAGGGATATGTGGTAAAGACATATATCAAGACGACATGGTCAGTTGGAGTGCGGAATATCTTGAGACAATCAAACTGGATGAGAAACAGGTCTCAACAGACGAGTGTGCCTTGTTTTATGAAGAAATAGGCGGTGTGCTGATTACGGATAAGAATCTCATAGGATTCCATTATCGGAGACATTATACATACGACCCCACACCCCGTTTGGTTGGTGAAGTAGATTATCCTACATGCGATACCATTGATTGTGACATCTTTGGTCAGGATGAGATGCGTTGGCATGGAAGGGCACACTATTCCAAAGCTTGGTGTGGGGTAGTGGATGATTGTGTCTACCTAACAGTAGAGTATTTTAATGGGAATCGTGTCCAGATGGTTACTCTGCGAGAGGAGCAGAGGTGTTTTGAGGCATCAAATATGCGAAGTCTGCCTAAAATTGGATCGCTAAATGAATGTGCAGAAAGGTTGAGAAGAGTTATACGAATAAAGAGAAAGGGGCAACCGAATGCAGATCTTACAGAAATTCAAAGGTTGGGTGAACCAAAGCCCGAGATTTATAATCATGCAGGGAGAATAGCCGTGGAAGCTCACAAAGGACAAAAAGACAAATCCGGGGAAGATTATGTGCTCCATCCCATCCGAGTTGCCGAAAAATGTAAAAGCATAAACGCAAAGGTTGTTGCTCTTCTACACGACACCATTGAAGATACAGATGTGACAGCAGAATATTTGAGAAGCGAGGGCTTCCCCGAAGAAATCATAAATGCTGTTTTGTCTGTAACAAAACAAGAGGGTGAAAGCTATGAGGACTTTGTGCGTAGAGCTACCGAGAATCCTATAGGTAAGGAGGTAAAGATTGCCGACTTGGAAGATAACATGGATATCAGGCGGTTAGAAACAATCTCTGACGAAGATGTGACTCGGCTACGGAAATATCTTAAAGCATGGCATTATTTGAATAGTCTATGACTCTGTTGTTGATACCCCTTTTGGTTTGCCACTATCTGGCGGATTATTGTCTGACTTTTCCCGTGATGATACGTGCAAAGGCAGACGGAAGGAATTTATGGCCGATATTGTTACATGCGGCTATTCATGCCTTTCTCATAGGAGTATGCCTGTTGTTTTGCTTTGTTTCATGGGAACTATAAAAAACCGGATATTTGCAGCATCAATGTAAAAAATGTAGGCATCATTTGAAAAATAAGCGTTTTTTTTGTAATTTTGCAAGCGAATAACCTCCTGTAACTCCTGAAGAATATGAAGCAAGCTATGATATTCGCAGCAGGACTGGGCACGCGCCTCCGGCCGCTGACCGACACCACGCCGAAAGCACTCATCGAGGTGGGCGGCGTTTCGCTGCTCGACCGCACCATCAGCCGACTGCGCAGCTTCGGCTACGACCATTTCGTGGTGAACGTGCATCACCACGCGCAGCAAATCATCGACCACATCGCGAAAAACGAACTTTACAGCCGCATGGTGCAAATCAGCGACGAGCGCGAAAAACTGCTGGAAACGGGCGGCGGGCTGAAACGGGCGGCTTCGCTGTTCCGCGACGACGAGCCCGTGCTCATCCACAACGTCGATATCCTCGACAACGTGGATTACGACTGGTTTCGCCGCCAGCACCTTGACACGGAGGATGCCGTGCTGCTCGTGAGCCGCCGTCAGACGTCGCGCTATCTGCTCTTCGACCATGCGATGCGGCTGATGGGGTGGGTGAACACGACGACGGGCGAGCTGCGCAGTCCCTACGACTGGGTGAAGAATCCCGACAGCGCGGAGCTCGACATGGAGAACTATCGGCTGAACATCGTGCGCGGCACCACCGACATCGCGCTCAACCTCTTCGCCTTCTCGGGCATCCATAGCTTTTCGCCGCGGCTTTTCCCGCTGATGGAGCGCTTCCCCGACCGCTTCCCCATCATTGACTTCTATCTGCAAACCTGCCATCGCACGCGCATCTACGGCTGTCAGAAGGACGACCTGCGCCTGCTTGACGTGGGGAAAATTGAGTCGTTGGAGAAAGCCGAAGAGTTCATTCAAGATACATAAAACAAGATATGCAAAACAATTCTCCCCTCCCTTTGGAGGGGTTGGGGGAGGCTTTTAAATAGTAAATCAATCAAATGAACCAAAAAATCATCATCCTCGACTTCGGCAGCCAGACCACGCAGCTGATTGCCCGTCGCATCCGCGAACTCGACACGTTCTGCGAAATCCTTCCGTACAACAAGTTTCCCGTGGGCGACGAGAGCGTCATCGGCGTGATTCTCAGCGGGTCGCCCTTCTCGGTGCACGACCCCGACGCCTTCAAGGTCGATCTCTCGCAGTTTGTCGGGAAAATCCCCGTGCTCGGCATTTGCTACGGAGCGCAGTTCATTGCCCACGCCAATGGCGGAAGGGTGGAGAAGACCGACACGCGCGAGTACGGACGCGCCCACTTGCAGTTCGTGGACACGGAAAATCCGCTTTTCCACGGTTTCGAGCAGGGTTCGCAGGTGTGGATGAGCCACGGCGACAGCATCACGCAGATTCCTGAGGGCTTCGAGTGCATCGCCTCGACCAAGGACGTGAAGTTTGCGGCATACGCAGCCCCCCTGTCGTCCCCCGAGGGGAACACAAATGTCCAAAATAATGGTAATGAAGCCCCCTCGGGGGCCGTAGGGGGGGCTCCTGTTTTCGCCGTGCAATTCCACCCTGAAGTCTTCCATTCGACGCTGGGCTCGCTTCTGCTGAAGAATTTCGTGGTCGATATTTGTGGCAGCCGTCAGGACTGGAGTGCCGCCTCGTTTGTTGATACGACGGTTGCGGAATTGAAGGCGCAACTGGGCGACGACCGCGTGATTCTCGGCTTGTCGGGCGGTGTGGATTCCAGCGTGGCCGCCGTGCTTCTGAACCGTGCCATCGGTCAGAATCTTACCTGCATTTTCGTGGACCACGGTATGCTTCGGAAGAATGAGTTCCAGCAGGTGATGAACGACTACAAGGGGCTGGGTTTGAACGTCATCGGCGTGGATGCATCACAGAAATTCTTCGACGACCTGAAAGGCATTTCCGACCCCGAGCAGAAGCGAAAAATCATCGGACGCGACTTCGTGGAGGTCTTTAACGAACAGGCTCGTTTGGCCAACTCTCAACTCTCAACTCTCAACTCTCAACTAAAATGGCTCGCGCAGGGCACAATCTACCCCGACCGCATCGAGAGCCTGAACATCACGGGCAAGGTCATCAAGAGCCA
>DFHC01000135.1:4342-8701 GCA_002372575.1 bacterium UBA3734
CAACGTGGGCGGACTGCCCGAGGAAATGCACCTGCAGCTCTGCGAACCGCTTCGCTGGCTCTTCAAGGACGAGGTGCGCCGCGTCGGACGGCAGCTCGGAATGCCCGAACATCTGATTGCGCGCCATCCCTTCCCCGGACCAGGCCTCGCCGTGCGCATCCTCGGCGACATCACGCCCGAGAAAGTACAGATTTTGCAGGAGGCCGACGACATCTACATCCGCGGCCTGCGCGAATACAAGGTCAAGCTTTCCGGCGAGGAAGCCCGCCGTGTGCTTGCCGCAGGAGTACCCACCATCACCCATCACCCATCACCCATCACCCATGAAATCGAAGTTTCCCTTTACGATCAAATTTGGCAGGCCGGAGCCATCCTCCTGAGCACCGTGCGCAGCGTCGGCGTGATGGGCGACGAGCGCACCTATGAGCATCCTGTGGCCCTGCGCGCCGTCACCTCGACCGACGCCATGACTGCCGACTGGGCGCAGCTGCCCTACGATTTCATGGCGAAGATTTCCAACGAAATCATCAACAAGGTGAAAGGCGTGAACCGTGTCTGCTACGACATCTCTTCGAAACCACCCGCAACGATAGAATGGGAGTGAAAAATTGTTTTTTAGCAAAAAAAAAAGTAAAATGTTGAAGTTATCAAATTATTTTGTTAATTTTGCATTGAAATTAGGTCATCCTTAAAACCTTTTATTATGTCTAAATACAATATTTCAGAGAAGACGCCGAAGCAGGCGTTTTATCGCACGCAGGTGAATGCGACGCTGATGGATGAGCTCAAGGAAAAGATACTTGACATCATCCTGATTCGTCAGAAGTACAAGGACAAGAATTATTCTGCCAAGCAGCTGGCAATCGATCTTGGCACCAACACGCGCTACGTCTCGGCCGTCGTCAATGTGAAATTCCACATGAACTATACGTCGTTCGTCAACAAATTCCGTATTGAGGAGGCAATGTCGTTGCTTGCGGACAGGCGCTATGCGTCGTGCAATATGGAGGAAATCTCTGACATGATTGGCTTCTCGAACCGACAGTCGTTCTACGCGTCGTTCTACAAGCTGACGGGCATGACGCCGAAGCAATACAAGAAAATGAATTACATGAAAGAGGAGGATAAAAAGAAGTAGAAAATGACACTGCCACAGGGGAATCATGGGCGTTCGGGCGAGCGTTTTGCCGACGTTCAGCTGTTGCGCTATCAGCTGAAGGGATTCGCCGACCTGACGCTTCGGCAGAAACTTTACGTTTACTACCTTTCGGAGGCGGCACTCTCGGGGCGCGACATCACCACCGACCAGTTCGGACGCTACAACCTGCGCATCAGGAAGATGCTCGAAGCGCTGTATGTGGCTTATGCCGGTAGGTGCGACGACGAGGAATTCCAGGCCCTGACGCTCTATTTGAAGCGTGTGTGGTTCTCCAATGGCATCTACCATCACTACGGCTGCGAGAAATTCGTGCCCGATTTCTCTGAAAACTATTTGAAAGCACTTTTGAACGACATAGATCCCGCGCTCCTGCCGCTGCGCGAGGGTGAAAGTGTGGATGACCTATGCGCAGAGCTGTTTCCCGTTATTTTCAAGCCCGATTTGCTGTCGAAACGCGTCAATAAGGCCGATGGCGAAGATTTGGTCGCTACGTCGGCCTGCAACTACTATGAAGGTGTGACGCAGGCGGAGGTGGAGGAGTTCTACGGGGCGATGAAAAACGACGGCGATGATTGCCAGCCGTCGTATGGGCTGAATTCGAAAGTCGTCAAGGAAAACGGCGTGTTGAAGGAGTTGCAATGGACGGCCGACGGAATGTATGGCGCAGCGATTCGGCGCATCGTATTTTGGCTCGAAAAAGCCAAGACCGTAGCCGAAAATCAACAACAAGAGAAGGTTCTCAACTTATTGATAACTTATTATAAGACAGGAGATTTAAGAATTTTTGATGAATATTCCATCGAATGGCTGAAAGAGACCGAAGGCCAGATAGATTTCATCAATGGTTTCATAGAAGTTTATGGCGATCCACTCGGGTTGAAAGCCTCGTGGGAGGCATTGGTAGAGTACAAAGACCTTGAGGCTACGCGCCGCACCCAAATCATCAGCCAGAACGCGCAGTGGTTCGAAGTTCATTCGCCCGTGGATGAGCGATTTAAGAAGAAAAAAGTGACGGGCGTGACGGCCAGTGCGGTGTGTGCGGCGATGCTCGGTGGCGACGAATATCCCTCGACAGCCATTGGCATCAACCTGCCCAATGCCGACTGGATTCGTGCCGTGCATGGCTCGAAGAGCGTCACGATTTCCAACATCACCGATGCTTACCACGAAAACGCTGCGAAAAACGGGATGCGCGAGGAGTTTATTGCCGACGAGGAAACGCGACAGATGATTGCCCGCTACGATGCCGTCTGCGACCACCTGCACACCGACCTGCACGAGTGTCTCGGCCACGGCAGCGGCCAACTCTTGCCCGGCGTGTCGCCCGACGCACTGAAAGCGCACAACAGCACTATCGAAGAGGCACGAGCCGACCTTTTCGCCCTCTATTACATTGCCGACCCGAAACTGGTCGAGCTGGGACTTCTGCCCGATGCCGAGGCCTACCGCGCATCGTATTACACCTATCTGCTCAACGGCCTCATGACGCAGCTCGTGCGCATTAAGCCTGGCCACCAGCTGGAGGAAGCCCATATGCGAAATCGTGCGCTGATTGCCCATTGGGTCTATGACCACGCTCGGGGAGCCGTCGTTTTGGAGCAGGAAAACGGGAAAACCTACCTGAAAATCCATGACTATCGTGCCGTGCGAGCCCTTTTCGCCGCCCTTTTAGCCGAAATTCAACGCATCAAAAGCGAAGGCGACTACGATGCGGCACGACGATTGGTGGAGCAGTATGGAGTGAGCGTCGATTCCCGTCTGCACGCGGAAATCCTCGAGCGCTATCAGCAGCTCGACATCTCCCCCTACAAGGGCTTCCTCAACCCGTGGTTGAAGCCCGTCGCCGATGCACAAGGAAACATCACTGACATCGAAATCGACTATTCCGAGACATTCGTGGAGCAGATGCTCCGCTATAGTCGAGATTATGGTTTTTTGTAGGCAAATCACGTAAAAAAACATGGAAAATAGCGAGATACACGAGAAAATCAAGGAAATCAAGCAGTCGTTTCGACCGCTGATGAACGGCACGGCCTCGCGGTCGATGCGCGAAAAAGGCGCCGACTACAAGCTGAACTGGGGCGTGAGTCTGCCCGACTTGCAGGCGATGGCCGCAGAAATCGGGAAGGACTACGAGCTGGCCATTGCGCTGTGGAAAGAAGACGTGCGCGAGTGCAAAATCCTCGCCACGATGCTCATGCCGCCCGAGAAAATGCTACCCGACGTGGCAGAAATATGGATGGAGCAGACGCGGTCGCAGGAAATGGCCGAAATCGTTGCGTTCCAGCTCTTTCAGCACCTTGATTTCGCCTCGCTTTTGGCCTTCCGATGGATGGCGTCCGACAAAATGCCGTATCAGCTCTGCGCCTATCAGATTCTTGCCCGACTGTTTGCGCGGGGACTCGAACCCGACGAGCGCGGCATCAATGAGTATCTCGACCAAGTGGCCGTTGCCCTCGGCGACGAGCACGCTGCCGTGCGCCGTGCGGCCTACAATAGCCTTGTGCGCTTCTCCAACTTGGGTGAGGAATATGAGAAGATGGCGCGTAAGGCTGCTTGTTTAGATTTTTTATAAACTTTCTTTCGTTAGAATCTCACAAAATTTATACCTTTGTACGTCCTTTTTAAAAAAAGAACCGAACAATGGACGAACAAGTCAAGGCAACGGTCAGTCAGATTCTCACCGACTATCTTGAGATGAACCACCATCGCAAGACGCATGAGCGCTACGCAATTCTCGACGCCATCTACAGCATGAAAGGGCTGTTTACGATGGAGGAACTCGCTCAGCATATGCAGGATAGTTTTCCGGTGAGCCGCGCCACACTCTACAATTCGATGCGGCTCTTTCTGGAACTACGGTTGGTGATGAAGCTTAACCTGAACGCCGAGACACTCTACGAGGCGACCTATTCCAACCGCAACCACTGCCATCAGGTTTGCACGGTGTGCGGAAATATCACGGAAACGCGCGTTCCTGAGCTCGTTCAGGCCATAGGAAAGGCTCGCTTGAAACGCTTTAAGAAAGAGGCCTACTCGATGGTTTTCTACGGCGTATGCAGCACGTGTCAGGCACGGATTTCGCGTCGGAAGGCCACGAAAACGAAGAATAATAACATAAAAACGAAAAAATAAAGACTCATGAATCAGGGAAAGGCAGACGTCCTGTTGGGATTGCAATGGGGCGATGAAGGAAAAGG
>DFHC01000065.1 GCA_002372575.1 bacterium UBA3734
ACTTGAGAAAGGCCGTTCTTCTTTCGCTTTTGTTTGATATGTTCCGATAGAGTCATAACGATAATTATACCTTAACGGGTGCAAAGATACGGAATTATCGCAAATAATATATCAATTTGGGTATAAATAATTGCAAATTTTTGCGGTTTATACCCTATGTGGTATAATCTGTGTGTGAAAAATGATGATTGCTATCACGTTTAGGTTATCGTAGTTTCTTTGCAAAAAAATAGTCCAATATTGTTGTAGTTTTTTGTAGCCTTTGTGTGACTAACCATCAAAAGACGTTTTATACAGCAATTAGCAATGATAGTTAAGAATGGCGTAAGTTATTGATAATCAGCTATGAGTTAAGCCTTCAACGAGGGTAAGTACTAAAAAATAGGCGAGGCAACAATCCAAAAGTTGCTTCGCCTATTTCAATTTGATGAGTTTTGAAACTTCTGCTTTCTGTGAATAGAACAGTTCTGCTTCACTTTTTGCAAATTATTTGCAATTGTTAGATGTTTTCAACGAAAACTTTCCGCTTTATTTGGGTGTTCGACCAAATTTTCTTACCTTTGCAGTCGAAAATGAAACGTAAGATGACGATAAATAACTGCAAATGGATTGTGTTGGCGATGGCTTTTCTGCTGACATCGTGCATCAAGGAGGAGTCCAAGAACATGGAGTGCGACATCCTGAGTGCATGGGTGGATGAGGAGGCAGAGCCTTATTTCTACAAGCCGGCCGACATGAAGATTCCCACGGTTGGGTGGAGCGATCGCGAGCTGACGTTCACCGTGCGCTCGCTGTCTGCGCTACCCGACCTCGCCCTGCATTTCACGCTGACACCCGGGGCTACCATTGAGCCCGCCAATGGTTCGAAGCAGAATTTCCGCAACGGGCCGGTGCGCTATGTGGTGACCTCGGAAGACGGGCAGTGGACGAAGACCTACGAGGTGACTTTCCGTCAGCCGGTGCAACCCAGTTATCTCTATAGTTTCGAGAGTTCCCAATTAGACGGCAAGCGCGGAAAATATTACGAATGGACGGAATCAGGGCAAGGCGGCATCTGGGCGACGGGCAACGAAGGCTACTACATCGCTAAGTCTGCGGCTGCTGCCAGCGACTATCCCACCGTGCCCTCCGATGACGGCTACGAGGGAAAATGCGTGAAAATGACCACCTACGATACAGGCTCATGGGGGCGCACGTTCAAGAAGCCCATCGCTGCAGGAAACCTGTTTCTGGGCAAGTTCAACAGTGCCCACGTGCTGACCAACACGCTGCTGACCACCGAGATGGGCATTGCTTTCGACAAGATTCCAACGAAGGTGACGGGCTACTATAAATACAAGTCGGGCGAGAAATTCACCGACAGGAATTTCAACGTGTTGGACCGAAAGGATGAAGCCTGCATCTACGCCGTATTCTATCGAAACACCGACGCCGCAGGCAACAGCGTGATGCTGCACGGCGACGACGTGAAGACGCACCCCAACATTGTGCGACTGGCGGAGATGGCCAGCCTGCCCGAAACCAGCGAGTGGACGCGCTTCGAGATGACATTCGAGGGCACGGAAACCATCGACCTCGCAAGGCTGAAAAATCAGGGCTACAACCTCACGCTGGTATTTTCGTCGAGTAAAAGCGGCGACTCGTTCGAGGGTTCAGTGGGCAGCACGCTCTACATCGACGAAGTGGAAATCTCATATCAATCCGAAGAAGAGCTATGAAAAAAATACTGCTGTGCATCGCCATATTCCACGTCGGCCTTGTTCAGGCCAACAATTTTTCCGACCGCGTGCAGGTGAAGGTGCGCGCAGGCTACAGCATCGGTGCCACGGCTCCGATAGGCATTCCCGCAACGATTCGCAGCATCGAGTCGTATCGTCTGACGCCGAATCTGATGCTTGGAGCCGATGTCGTGCTGCCGTTCTCGGAAAAATGGGGCGTGATGACGGGCTTGCACTTCGAGAACAAGGGTCTCGACGGTGAAATCACCACCAAGGGCTACCGCATGAAGGTGCGCATGGACGAAAGCGAACTCGAGGGCTATTTCACGGGTCACGTGCGACAGAAAGTGCGCCAGTGGATGCTCACGCTGCCCATAGAGGCTACGCTCCAGCTGAGCAACAAGCTGCAGCTGAGGGGCGGCCCCTACGTGTCGGTGCTCACCAATCGCGACTTCAGCGGCTATGCCTTCAGCGGCTATCTGCGCGTGGACGACCCTACGGGCGCGCGTGTGGACATGGGCGACACCGAGGGGCAATGGGCCACCTACGACTTCACCGACGAGCTGCGCCGCCTGCAGTTCGGGCTGGCTGCTGGAGTCGATTGGCAGTTGCACGGGCGTTTCGGAGCATCGTTCGACCTGTCGTGGGGACTGACGGGCATCCACAAGAGCAGTTTCAAGACCATCGAGCAAACGCTCTATCCCATCTATGGAACTCTTGGAATTTTCTATCGACTCAAGTAATAAAACAAACAAACTATGAAGAAAATCTTTACTTTTTTGATGATGACGGGCATGGCAGCCGTGGCGTGGGCTACGGACTATGTCGAACCCATCGTGGTGAGTGTAAATGGTGTGAGTTCCGAACAGACAGGGCAGATAACCGTTGTCGAGGCTGGAAGCGTCTATACGCTGACGCTGAAAAACTTCGTTTTGTCCAGTCCCGACGGCCCGATGGGCGTGGGAAACGTGGAATTGACGGACATTAAGGGCTACAACGATGGCGACGTGGTGCTGCTGCAAACGAAGCAGACCATCAGAATCACCGAGGGCGACGACCCGAACATTCCGTTCTGGATGGCTTCGATGCTGCCTCCAGTTCCCGTGGAACTGCGTGGTAAGATTGAAAATGGCCATCTGCGTTGCTACATCGACATCAACATGGAATCGATGCAGCAGGTGATTCAAGTGGCCGTGGGCAGTGGCTATCAGCTGCGCAACCAAGGATTCGAGGACTGGCACACGTCGTCGGGCAGCTATGTGGAGCCAAACGGCTGGCATTCGTTCGAGAGTGCAACGGGAGGTTGGGCTGGATATGCCGGACATCATATCAGTAAATCAGACGATGCCCATTCGGGCGATGCTTCTGCACGCATATTCTCAACAAAGGTTTTATGGGCTATCGCCAACGGCACGATGACCACAGGTCGTATGAATGCTGGTTCGACGACGGCTGCCGACAAGGCCAATCACGCCTATCTCGACACGAGCAGCGAAGACAAGGACGGCAACGGCGACCCCTTCTACACGCCGCTCTACGGTCGTCCCGACTCCATCGCATTCTGGGTGAAATTCAAGCAGGCCAAAGCCAATGCCTCTCATCCCTACGCCACGATGAGTGCCATCATCACTGATGGTACGCGCTACCAAGACCCCGAGGACAAGAGCTATAACAACGTGGTGGCACGTGCCAAGAACAACACCATCGCCGTGACAAATGGCAACTGGGTGCGCGTGGCGGCTCCCTTCGCCTATACCGGAAGCAATTTGGAGCCCAAGGCCATTCTGGTGACCCTCTCGACCAATGCCGACCCGGGTCAGGGAGCTGGCGGCGACGAACTGCTGGTTGACGACGGTGCGCTCATCTACGATGCCGCCTTGAGCAGCCTGAGCGTCAAGGGGCAGAGCGTTCCGAATTTCAAGAAAGACGTGACTTCTTACACGATGACCATCAACGAAGAAATCACGGCCGACGACATCGAGGCCGTAACAACCAGCCCTTCGGCCCACGTGATGAAGGAAGTGAGCATCGAGGGCGAGGCCTACTTGTGCACCGTGACGGTTTTCGGCGGCGATATGGAAAAAGTGACCGTCTATACCATCAACGTGCAGAGCACGGCCACTGGCATCCAGACCCTGACGAAACCCGCAGAGGGCAAGGCTGTTTACTTCACGCTCGACGGTCGCCGCGCCGCAACGCTGAAGGCAGGCCAAATCTACCTGCATCGCCAGGCCGACGGCACGGTGAGCAAGGTGCTACGTTAAAGAATAATTAGGGAAAAATTCAAAAATTAGCGTCAGAAAATCACGTGATACAATAATTTGCGGTGAATTACGTTATCTAATTGTGTTCAGACGCAAATTATTTATCATCGTGATGCTGGCGACGGCCAGTATGGGGGTTCGTGCGCAGTACGATCCCTCATTTGCCCATTATTTCGATATGGAGCCGTCGTTTAACCCCGCTGCTGTGGGCAAGCGGGCCGTGCTCAACGTGACGGGAGCCTACGCGCTGAGCATGGCGGGATTCTCGGGAAATCCGCAGACGGCCTACATCGGTGCCGACATCCCGTTCTACGCTCTGAAAACCTACCACGGAGTTGGCGTGACGCTGATGAGCGACAAAATCGGTGCCTTCTCGCACCAGCGATTGCAGGGCTCGTATGCCTTGAAATTCAAGTTGTTTGGCGGTCAGATGAGCGTGGGCGTGCAGGCCGGCTTGCTGAGCGAGAGCCTCAACAGCTCGAAAATCGACTTAGACGACCAGAAAAACGACCCCGCATTTCCGAGTGCGCAGGTAGAGGGAAACGCCTTCGACATGTCGGCAGGCCTTTATTTCACGCGCGGTCCGCTGTATGCTGGCCTGAGCGTTCAGCACCTTACTTCGCCGCTCATCCACCTCGGCGAAACCAACGAATTGCAGGTTGATCGCACATTTTATTTGACGGGTGGATACAATATTCAGCTCAGAAATCCGTTTTTATCAATACAACCCTCGTTTCTCGTGCGCAGCGACTTGGTGGCGTGGCGTGGCGACGTGACGGGGCGGCTGACCTACCGACACGAGAAGAAAATGCTGTATCTGGGTGCTTCCTACAGCCCCGGAACGTCGGTGACGGCGCTTGTTGGCGGCTCTTTCCACGGCATCGTGCTGGGCTACAGCTACGAGTTCTACACCTCGGGAATCAGCCTCATCAACGGCTCTCACGAGTTGTTCGTGAGCTATCAGCAAGACATCAATCTGGTGAAAAAGGGTAAGAATCGGCATCAGAGTGTGAGAATCTTGTAGGAGGGTGAAAGGGTTAAGGAGTTAAAGGGTTAAGGAGTTAAAGTGTTAAAGAGTTAAAAGTGAAATATTTATTGAAAGATATGGAAAAAATGAAGAATGATAGCGAAAAGAAAAGAAATCGGGCGAAGAGGTATTTACTTTTTTACCTTCTCACCCTTTCACTTTTACTGGTTGGCTGCATGGGTGCCAAGCGCGCCTCGTCGTCGGGAAGAGGCGGCGAGGTGGTGGGCGTGAGCGGTCGCGTGTTCAGCGAGCCCTCGCCCTACGGCATGACGAAAATCGACCGCGGCTGGCTTCGTATGGGACTGGAGCAGCAAGACTCGCTTTGGGGCAAGAAAACGCCCATCAGAGACATCTCCGTGGACGGTTTCTGGATTGACGAGACCGAGGTGACGAACTCGCAGTACAAGCAGTTTGTCTATTGGGTGCGCGACTCCATCCTTCGCACTCGCATGGCCGACCCGAACTACGGCGGCGACGAGACGTACATGATTACCGAAGACAAAAACGGCGACCCCATCGGACCCTATCTGAACTGGAAAAAGCAACTGCCGCGCAAGCCCAACGAAGACGAGCAGCGTGCCATCGAAAGCCTCTACGTGACGAACCCCGTGACGGGCGAGAAACTGCTCGACTACAGCCAGATGAACTATCGCTACGAGGTTTATGACTACACCACTGCCGCCCTACGCCGCAACCGAATGGTGGCCGAGGAGCGCAACCTGAACACCGACGTGGTGGTGGACCCCGACGAGGTGGTGATGATTTCGAAAGACACGGCCTACATCGACGACGAGGGACGCATCGTGCGCGAGACCATCAACCGGCCGCTCTCCGGACCGTGGGACTTCCTGAACACGTACATCGTGAACATCTACCCCGACACCACCTGCTGGGTGAACGACTTCCAGAACTCCGACAACGAGGTCTATCTGCGCAACTATTTCTCGAACCCCGCCTACAACGACTATCCCGTCGTGGGCGTGACGTGGGAGCAGGCCAATGCCTTCTGCGCGTGGCGCACGGAGTATCTGCTGAAGGGACTGGGGGCGGAGGCTCGCTACGTGCAGCGCTATCGTCTGCCCACCGAGGCCGAATGGGAATACGCCGCCCGTGGCAAGGACCAGAACGAATTTCCGTGGGACAACGAGTTGGTGAAGAGCGGCGAGGGCTGTTTCTACGCCAATTTCAAGCCCGACCGAGGCAACTATACGAAAGATGGCAACCTCATCACTTCGAAAGTGGGCATCTACGGCACCAACTCCAACGGCCTCTTCGACATGGCCGGCAACGTGGCCGAGTGGACCTCGACCATCTACACCGAGGCTGGCGTGGATGCGATGAACGACCTGAACCCGCAGCTCGACTACAAGGCCGCGAAGGAAGACCCCTATAAATTGAAGAAGAAATCGGTGCGCGGAGGCTCGTGGAAAGACCCCGAGTCGTATATCCGCTCGGCCTGGCGCACGTGGGAGTATCAGAACCAGCCGCGCTCGTACATCGGATTCCGCTGTGTGCGCTCGCTGGCCAACACCACGAGCCAGAAGACCAAGGGAACGAAGAGTAAAAAGAGGAAAAAATAAAGCCCCCTCCCAACCTCCCCCAACAGGGGGAGGGGGACAGATTAAAAATAAATCATTAGATAGTATAAAGCTCCCCTCCCTTTGGAGGGGTCGGGGGAGGCTAAAAATTATAATTGAATATGACACAATACAGTAAATACAACGTGATTTACCGCTTGCAGAAGTGGTTGGACAGCGTTCCCGGACAGACGTTCATGAACTACGCCTATTCGTGGGGTGCTGCCATTGTGATTCTGGGTGCTCTTTTCAAGCTCACCCACATCCCCGGTGCCAACCTGATGCTCTTCATCGGCATGGGCACTGAGGTGCTCGTATTCTTCATTTCGGGTTTCGACCGCCCCTTCGACAAGACCGAAGAGGGTCGCGAACTGCCCACGCACGTCAACTTGGACGGCGACGAGGCTGGCGAGACTGTCGTGAAAGGCACTGGTGGTGGCACCATCATCATCGGAGGCTCTGGCGCAGGAACTGCCGTTGGAGGAGTCGTCGGCACAGGCGAAGAGGCGTCGCGTTGGGAAGGTAAACCCGCGGCCGCTGTGGGCGGTGGCGTCATCGGCGGAGGTACTTGGGTTGCCCAGCAGCAAGAAAACACGCCGGAAATGGCCGAGGCGCAGGGCAACTACGTCGAAGAGCTGAACAGGCTCACGGAAATGCTCCAGAAGGTAAGCGAGCAGAGCCAGCGCCTGACGCGCGACAGCGAGGAAATGGAGAATCTCAACCGCACGCTCACGGGCATCTGCAAGGTCTATGAAATGCAGCTCAAGGGTGCCAGTCAGCAAATTGGCACCATCGACGAAATCAATGAACAGAGCCGCAAGATGGCCCAGCAAATCGCCGAGTTGAACAAGATTTACACTCGAATGATTGATGCGATGACGGTGAATATGAAGAATGTAGAAGGTTGAATGAGGAATGATGAATAGAAATGGCTATTAGGAAAAGACCCATATCGCCCCGCCAGAAGATGATCAACCTCATGTATGTGGTGTTGATGGCGATGCTGGCGCTGAACGTCTCGAACGAGGTGCTCGACGGCTTCACTGTTGTGGAGGAAAGCCTCGGACGCACTACCAGCAACTCGGCGAAGGAAAACAACGCAATCTACGACACCTTTTCGGCGCAGATGAAGCAAAATCCAGAGAAGGTGCGCCAGTGGTTCGAGAAGTCGCAGGCGGTGAAGCTGATGAGCGATTCGCTCTACAACTTCGCCCAGCAACTGAAAGAAGCCATCGTGCGCGAGGCCGACGGCAAAAATGCCGATTTAAGCAACATCAAGGGCAAGGACGACCTCGAGGCCGCCAGCCACGTTATGCTCGCGCCGGGCAGCGGCAAGGGCCGCCATCTCTTTGAGATGATCAATTCCTATCGCGAGCGCATCTTGAAGATGGTCGGCGACCCGAAGCAGCAGGAAATCATTGCCTCGAACCTCACCACCGAGGTGCCGAAATCGGCCCGCTCGCTGGGCAAAAACTGGCAGGAATATATGTTCGAAGATATGCCCGTGGCCGCCGCCGTGACGCTGCTCTCGAAACTGCAGAGCGACGTGCGCTATGCCGAGGGCGAGGTGCTCCACACGCTCGTCTCGAACATCGACGTGAAGGATATCCGCGTGAACAAGCTCGATGCCTTCGTGATTCCCGAGAAAACCACGCTCTATCCGGGCGAGGTGTTCAGTGCCGACATCGTGATGGCCGCTGTCGATACGACGATGCAGCCCGAAATCTACATCAACGGCACGAAAATCAATCCGAAGGGGAAATATTCGTTCACGGCGGGCGGCGTCGGCGAACATTCGTTCAGCGGCTATCTGATGACGCGCAATGCCGCTGGCGAAACGATGCGCCGCGACTTTATGCAGAAATATTCCGTGATTCCCGCCCCAACGGGTGCCACCGTGGCTGCCGACCTGATGAACGTGCTCTACGCCGGATTCCAGAACCCGATGAGCGTCAGCGTTCCGGGTGTGCCGGCCAATGCCGTGTCGGTTAGCATGAGTGGAGGCTCGCTCGTGGCGAAGGGCGCCGGACACTATGTCGCTACGCCAGCACAGGTGGGAAAAGACGTAGTCTTTACCGTGACGGCCAACGACAAGGGAAAAACGCGTCAGATGGCTCAAGTGACATTCAAGGTGCGCAAATTGCCCGACCCGACGCCATACGTCGTCGTGGGTAGCGACCGCTTCAAGGGCGGAAATATGCCGAAAGCCTCGCTCGTATCGATGGACGTGCTTCACGCCGCCATCGACGACGGCCTCTTGGACATCCCCTTCAGGGTGCTGGGCTTCGAAACCGTCTTCTTCGACGATATGGGCAACTCCATCCCCATCGCATCAGACGGAGCCTCGTTCTCGGGTCGCCAGAAGGAAACCTTCCGCCGACTTTCGCGCAACAAGCGTTTCTACGTGCGCGGCGTGAAAGCCATCGGACCCGACGGCATCCAGCGCACATTGCCCGGAGCCATGGAATTTATCGTGAAATAACAACCCCCAGCCCCTCCCGAGGGGAGGGGAGTTGGAAATGAAAAGAAATTGACTTAAAATAGCATAAAGATGAAGAAGAAATTGTTATTAGGAAGAGATAATTATCTTCCCCTCCCCTCGGGAGGGGTTAGGGGTGGGTTGTTGCTACTCTTTGCCTTATTTTCCTTGATTGTAAGCGCTCAGCCGCAGCAGCGTCGCACGCAGCAACAGCAGGCGACGGCTCCGAAGTCGAATGCCAACACGATGACCACGCGGGCGCAGATTTCCTTTCCCACGCAGGCCGCAATGTCGGAAGACGTGGTGTGGCGCCGCGACATCTATCGCGAAGTGGATCTCCATGAAGACGCCAACGCCGGACTCTACTATCCGAAAGAGCCCGTAGGTACGCAGATGAACCTCTTCACGTATATGTTCAAGCTGATGATGCGCGGCGCGAGAAACGGCGGTATTCCAGCCTATGAATATCGGCTCGACGGCAACGAGGTGTTTACGGATTCGGCGCGCATCAAGCCGCTGCAGTTCCTCAAGGACCACGGCATCTTCTACGAGCGCACCGACAGGGGCATCCGCCTCGACGACAGCGACATCCCCTCGAAAGAGGTGACGGCTTACTACATCAAGGAAAGTGCCTACTACAACCAAGCCACTTCGACCTTCCATACGAAGGTTATCGCGCTCTGTCCCATTTGGGTGGAAGAGTGGGGCGGTGTGGCCGAGAAAAAGCCGCTTTTCTGGGTGAAATACGACGATTTGGCCCCGTTTCTGGCCAAGCAGACCATCATGACGAGCAATCTGAACAATGCCGCCACGATGAGCGTCGATGACTATTTCACGCTCAACCAGTACAAGGGGCAAATTTACAAAACGAACAACATGCTCGGTGAGTCGCTGGCGAAGATTTGCGGCAACGATTCCACGAAACTCTCGGCAGAGCAGAAGCGCATCGAGGCCGAGTTGAAGGAATTTGAGACCCACATTTGGGGCAAGCCCGAAGTGCTTGACTCGCTCGACAGCCTTGGCATGGCTGATGATGCCGTGAAAACGAAGAAAGTGCGCACGAAAGAGGCGAAGGCTCCTCGCACGAAGACGGCTCGCAGCCGCAGCACAAAGGAAAAATCCTCGAAATCATCGTCGTCGGCACGAATCTCCGTGCGCCGCGAGCGTCGCTAATGGTTATTGATAATTGTCTAACGGTTAATGGCTTAATGTTATGAAAAAGTTGAGATTATTTTTCATGGGCGTGTTGCTGACGGGCGCACTTTCCGCCTCCGCACAGCTGCAATTCGGCTTGAAGGGCGGGCTCGACCTCACCAAAATGTCAGCCAGTGGCAGCAGCGGCTTGTTCAAGAACCGCACGGGCTGGTTCGTCGGCCCCACGCTGAAATATACCTCATTCATGGGGCTTGGTTTCGACGTTTCTGCGCTCTACAACCAACGCGAATCGCAGTTGGACGTCTATTTCCTCACTGATGATACAGATATGAAGCAGCCCGAGCCCATGAAAACCAAGCAAATCATCGTGCCGCTGAACGTGCGCTACGACATCGGACTGGGCGGTATGGCCACGATTTTCGGCTTTGCGGGTCCGCAGGTGGCCTTCCGCATCGGCGACGAGGTGCAGAGCCTCGCGGATTTGAAAAACGACGCGATGGACTGGCGACTGAAAAGTTCCAATTTCAGTGTGAACGTCGGCCTCGGAGTTATGCTCAGTAAATTGCAGCTTTCGGCCAATTACAACATTGGTCTCGGCAATACTGGCGAGGTGACCCTCCGCGATGCCACCGACGCTGCCTACAATGCCGTTTTCAAAGGCAAATACAATTCGTGGCAAATCGCCTTGGCCTATTACTTCTGAAATTCATCATTATTGCCAGTATAGCGGATGGCCAACATCGTCAGGTCATCGCTCTGCTCGGCTCCATCCACAAAGCGGGTTACGTCCTCGGTCATTCGTCCGACGATAGCCTCCGATTGTGTGATGCCTTCCGCTTTCGTCTGTTCGGCCGTCTGAACCACGCGTTCCATACCGAACTGCTCGTGGTCTTTGTTCTCGGCCTCGTTGAGTCCGTCGGTATATAGGAAGATGGTGGTACCGGGCTGCATGGTCAGCTCCTGTTGAGTGAACTGCCAATCCTCCATCACGCCGATGGGTAGGTTGGGGTCGCAGGGTAAGCTGGTGCAGCCTTCCGCGCCGATGAGCAGGGGCGCGTCGTGGCCGGCATTGCAGTAGTGCAACTGGCCGGTGGCGAGGTCGAGCACGCCGACGAAGATGGTGACGAACATATTGGAGTCGTTGCCCTGCGTCATCGCATCGTTCAGAGCCTTTACTATCGGCTCTGGCTCCGAGACATGGGCCGATACGTTGCGGAACAGCGAGCGGGCCACTGCCATGACGAGCGAGGCCGGCACTCCTTTTCCCGACACGTCGCCGATGCAGAAAAACAGCTTCTCGTCGTGGATGTAGAAGTCGAAGAGGTCACCTCCCACGGCCTTGGCTGGTGTCAGCGAGCCGAAGATGTCGATGTCGCTGCGGTTGGGGTAGGCTGGGAATGTCTTGGGGAGCATGGACATCTGAATCTTGTGGGCGATGTTCAGCTCGTTTTCGATGGCAGCCTTCGAGGCTGTGGTGTCTTTCAGTTCGGCGATATAAGTGGTCAGCGACTGCTGCATATCCTCGAAGGAATCGCGCAGCAGCTTGATTTCATCGTTGTGCTTGAGGCGTGGTAGCGGCGTGTCAAAATTGCCCTTGGCCACCTCGTTGGCCGACGTAGCCAGCTGCTTCAGCGGCTTGACGGCTCGGCGGATGGAGAAACGGCTCACCAACCATACCACCAACAGGGCCAGAAGAATGAAGAACACCAGCAGTCCACCCACGATATAAGCTATCAAATCGACACCCATCTCGGGTACGACGAGGGCCAGCGACCAGTCGGTATAGCGGATGGGCGTATAGAATACGTAGCTGTCGCGTCCGTCGAATTTTTCGCAGCGCTCCACGTCGTCCTCGTTTTTCAGGCAGTCGTCGCCAGCCTTCATCTTACGGCCTATTTCGGCAGCCTTCGGATCGGTGGTGCCCTCGACGATGCTGCTATAGTTGTCGTGGACTATTCGCTTGCTGTCGGGGTGTATGATGAAGGTTCCCTTGCCGGAGATGAGGAAGCAATAGGGCTTCATTTCCCTGATTTCCTCTCCCTCAGAATTGTCGGTCTGGCGGCGTTTTTCCGACTCTTTCTTGTCGTGTCCTGTCCATTCTCTGGAATAGATGACCCATTCGATGGTTTCCATTCGCTTCCGCAGCCATTCGAGCGATACGCTTGATTTCACAACGGCCACCGCGCGCCCCTGCTTGTCGAAGAGGGGATACAGATAGGCCACAAGGGGATTTAGCGTGTCGCCTTCCTCGAAATACGGCTCAGACCATACGCCCTCTTTCTTCGTCAGGGTCTGCTGAAACCACTCCTCGTGCAGGTAGTCCTGACGGGAGTTGCCGACATCGCTGACGTGGATGGTGCTGTCGCGGCGCACGGCATAGGGCATATAGCGACGGCCCTTCTGTGGATAGTAGTTTTCGACGAAGCTGACACCAATGCTGTGGATGCGGGGGTTCTGGGCGATGGTTCGCTCCACGAGCTTCAGCATACGGTCGGGTCGGTCGAGGCTCTCCTCCATTTCGGGCACTTGGTTGGTTGTGCCGACATGGACGTCGGAGAGCAGCCGCCTGACGTGCTCCGATGCTGTTTCGAGCATACTCAGGTGGCGCATGGCCTCGTCTAAACTAATGACTGCGCCGCCCGTGACAAAGATGAGAAAGGCTACCGTGCTCATGACGATGAGCAACGTGAGCACCAGTCGGCGGGTCAGTCGGCGGGCGAAAGACTGCAATTTGTTCTTCTTCATTCTATAGTTTCTGCTCCACCTCGATTTCGGTGAAGGTTTCGATGATGTCGCCCTCTTGGATGTCGTTGAAATTGACGAGCGAAATACCGCATTCCAAGCCTGTGGCCACCTCTTTCGCGTCGTCCTTATAACGCTTCAGGGCGCCGATGGGCGCGGTGTGGATGACGATGCCGTCGCGCACCACGCGAGCCTTGTCCTTGTTGTGGACCTTGCCCTCGGTGACGAGTCCGCCGGCCACCGTGCCCACTTTCGAAATCTTGAACACCTGCTTCACCTCGATTTCGCCCGAGACGACCTCCTTCTTCACCTTGTCGAGCATGCCCTGCATGGTGCTCTTCACCTCGTCGATGGCATCGTAGATGATCGAGTAGGTATTGATTTCCACGCCTTCGCGCTCTGCCAGCTTGCGGGCATCGGCAGAAGGACGCACCTGGAAGCCCACGATGATGGCATCGGAAGCCGAGGCCAGCATGACGTCGTTCTCTGAAATCTGGCCCACAGCCTTCGAGATGACGTTGACCTGCACCTTCTC
>DFHC01000059.1:0-6920 GCA_002372575.1 bacterium UBA3734
CCTTCACCTTTCAGTATCTTAAACGATCGTTCTAATCTGTCACTAAGGTTCTCAAACATTGTTTTTTTCGAGTAATTAACGTGCAAATTTACGAATTTCCCAAAGAAGTGCAAAATAAAGTGCCCATTATTTTGGTAAAATTAAGAGAAAAAGTGTAATTTTGCAGCACTTATGACGACATTTTACTTTTTATTGCTGATTGTGGCGGGTGCAGTACTCGTGTTGAAGGGAGCCGACTGGCTCACCGACGGCGCTGTGGCACTGGCCGAGCGGATGCAGATTTCGCAGATTGTGATTGGGCTGACGGTGGTGGCACTGGGCACCTCGGCACCCGAGTTTTGTGTGAGTTTGGTTTCGGCGTTGAAGGGTACGGCCGACTTGGCTGTGGGCAACGTCGTGGGGTCGAACATTTTCAACACGCTGCTCATCGTGGGCGTGGCGGCGATGGTGGCTCCGATGTCGATTCTTCCGCTGACGGTGAGGCGCGATGTGCCCGTGGCCATTGTGGCCTCAGTGGTTTTGTCGGTGATGGTGCTGCTCGACGGCGACGTGTCGCGCTGGGATGCCGCCATCTTGTTTGTGGGCTTCCTGTTGTTTATGTGGATGATGCTGCGCGGTGCGAAAAACGGCGAGGCAGCGGAGAACGCCCCCGATTCTGGCGATTCGTCTTCTGACACTCCCAAGAAAAAACTCGGCGTATGGGCGGCCTTGGGACTGCTGTTACTGGGTCTGGCTTGCTTGGTGCTGGGCTCGAACCTGTTTGTGGATGGTGCCACGAGTGTGGCGCAGCAGCTTGGCGTGAGCGAGGCCGTCATCGGCCTGACCATCGTGGCTGGCGGCACGTCGCTGCCCGAGTTGGCCACGAGCGTTGTGGCGGCTCGCAAGGGCAACAGCGCCATTGCCATCGGCAATGTCCTGGGCTCCAACGTCATGAACATCCTCCTGATTCTCGGCGGTGCGGGCCTGATTTGCCCGATGGCAGTCAAGGGCATCACAACGGTCGATTTCGCGATGCTCACGGGCTCTGTTCTGCTGCTCTGGCTCTTCTGCCGCACGAAATTCACCGTAGCGCGCTGGGAGGGAGCCGTGCTCGCCGCGCTTTTCCTCGGCTACATGGCCTGGCTGCTTGTTCAATCCGTATAGCTGCTTTGTCCAAATAGTATTTTTTGCAATATGAAACGGTTGATAATTATTCTTTTTTCCTTCCTACTCGTGGCTTGCACGACAAAGATTGATAGGATATGGCAACGCACAGATAGCACTGCCAAAGAGAATTATCAAGAAGATGAATTGGACGAATCAGACAAGAGTTTATACAGAGCGGGAATAGTAACCCTTCTTTTCCTTTTTGCGTTTAGTGCGACGGGAATGTATGCTTCTCTTATGTTTCTTCACCAAAGAACGAAAAAACAGAATCGAAACAACCGTTTCAGAGTTAAAAATGCAAGGTTGGAAAAACTTTTGACAGCCCAACAAGCTGAAATCGAAGAGAGTTATGAACAATCCAAGCAAAATGCTGTTTTGGCACAAGAAATAGAACAATTGAGGACGCAAATCAAGTACTTTCAGACAAAACTGACCGACAAAATTACGGAAAGAGAACAATTGTTTTATGATAGCGATATTTATTCTTATTTCTCATCGTTTAAAGATGATAAATTCAACCACGAAGCCCCAACAAAAGAAGATTGGAAAAAGATGATTTCCTCATTCCGAAAAACTTTCCCGAATTATTACAAATTCATCGCTGAGGAAAATAGCCTCACACCCGACCAATTGAAAGTTTGCATTCTCATCAGGCTTTTCTATCCAGTTTATACGATGCAAAGGATTTTAGATGCTGACAGTAACCGCATCACTCGAATCAAACGGCAAACCAACAAAAAACTTTTCGATGAAGACTCTGCTGCATCTCTCGAAAACAACCTGAAAAGACATCAAAACGAGAGAGTGTAGGCAAAGTGTATATTTTTTATGAATCTAATTGAAAATCAATTATTTACATTTTTCAAAAATCAAAAAGTGTAGGCAAAGTGTAGTTATTTTTATGAAAAAAAATTGGGAGGCGAATTGTTTTTATTGTAATTTTGCGGAAGAAAACCAAAACCAAAGAAAACCATGGAATCAAGTATCCGACTCTCAAGCATTGTCATTTATCGCATCGTTTTCGCGGTAATTTTCGCGATTCTCAGCCTCGCGTCAGCCTCGGCCAAAGACTACAACCATCCCGTTCACGGCTATGTTTTCGACAGTTTCAGCGAAGACGGACTGCCCGCCCTCATCACGCTGATGACCGCCGACAGCGTGGGCATCGACACCGTCAGGGCTGTTTCCATCGGATACGCTTTCAGCACCTATCCGCGTGCCACCTACTATAGTTTCACGGTTCAGAAAGTGGGCCGCTACATCGTGAAGGCCGAGATGGACGGCTACATCGACGCTTACATGGACTTCGAGTTGCGCAGCAACCGTGAGCAGTTTATCCGCGTGAAGCCGCTTCGGATGATGAAAGCGTATCACGACCTGCCCGAAGTGAGCGTGAAGGCCACGAAAATCAAGATGGTGATGCGGGGCGACACGATTGTCTATAACGCCGACGCCTTCAACCTGGCCGAGGGTTCGATGCTCGACGCACTGGTGAGCCGGTTGCCGGGTGTGCGGCTGACGAGGGAGGGCGAAATTTTTGTAAATGGCAAGAAAATCGAGAGCCTGCTCGTGAACGGGCGCGACTTTTTCAGAGGCAGTCCGCAGGTAGCGCTGCAAAACCTGCCGGCCTACACGGTGAGCAAAATCAAGGTGTATGACGAGGCCGGAGCCGCCTCGCGCATCATGCAGCGCGACATGGGCGACAAGCGGTATGTGATGGACGTGAACCTGAAAAAGGAATATGCCAAGACCTATATGGGAAATGTCGAGGCGGGCTATGGCACGGAAAATCGCTATATGGCGAAGGCTTTCGGCATGAAGATGTCGGACAAGGAATGGGTGATAGGGTCGGTCAATATCAATAATCTGAGCAACAACCAGCGGGCGGAACTCAACCCGTATTCCGGCGATGTTTCGTGGCAGTCGCAGGACGCAGTCGAGGGTCAGATGACCAACCGCGAGGCCATTTTCGCCTATAATCACTTTTTCAGTCGCCAACACTGGTTTGGCGGTGCCATCACGCTGAACCACAGTAACCGCGACAACGAGTCGCGCACGAACACGCAGACCTATCTGCCCGAGGGCGATTCGTTTCAACAGCAGCAAAGCCATTCCACATCGAAATCGACACTGCTCGAAGGCAGTCTCTATCACAATTATGAAAAAAGCGGCTTTTCTAATTCGGGTCGTTTCGGCCTGAAATACACCCGAAACAAAAATCTCAGCCATTCCCTTCAGACCACGAGCGACTCGACCTCGGTGCTCAACGTGATGCTCGCCGAAGGCTCTTCCGACAGTAAAAACATCGTGGCCGACGGCTCCGTCGGCGGATTCGCGAGAATTATCGCCGATATGCTCCGATGGAGTTTCAGTGCCAACTACGACCGATTCACCGCCGACCGATTCTCGCTCAACGACATTCAATACACCAACGGCCAGACGCCGCGCGACTTCCGCAATACCTACGGCGACAACAGCCATCAGATGTGGAACGTGAAAGGCAATGCCAGTTACAACATCTGCTGGCCGGGCCTTACGATTTCGCCCGAATACGAATACAATTACAAGTACAACAAGACCTCGAATATGCTCTATCGGCTGGACAAACTCGCCGACCGCGATTCCACGATTTGGGATATGCTGCCGTCGGCTCGCGAAGCCTTGATCGACGTGCTCGACAAGCCCAACAGCTACGATTTCCACGAATATCAGAACCACCACCGCTTCAAGTTGAAGGTGCGCTCCGAGCCGGCGAATGCCAAACAGGAATACAAGGGCTTCATCGCCATTTGGGAACTGGAACTCCCCTTGCGACTCGCACACAACAAACTCTTCTACAATCGCGTCGGGAGGCACGACGTCAGGCGGCACGCCGTGTTTTTCGAACCGAACCTTCATATTGCCGGTATGATTGGCCGCAACCGCGACATCCAAATGAATTTCTCGGCAAAGATGTGGTCGGGAATTCCTGATATGACCACGCTCGTGGGCTACCGCGACGACTCGAATCCGCTCAACATCCGACTCGGCAACCCCGAACTGCGCAACCGGCATTACTACAACGTATCGCTCAACCTTCGGCGTAAGATAAGCAAACATCAGCAGTTATACTGGTTAAGCATCGGATACAACCAACAGGACAACGCCGTCGCCTACGCCACCGCGTTCGACCGCGAGACCGGCATCTCCACCGTGCGACCCGTGAGTGTGAACGGCAACTGGAGCACGAGCGCAGACCTCAGCTTTTCCCGCTCGCTCGACAAGGCCGACAAAATCACCATCGACAACCAACTGCGCTACAACTATAACCACAACGTGGACATGACGATGGTGTCGGGCATGGCCGAGAGCCAGCGCAGCATCGTCAACAACCACCAGTTCAGCGGCAATGTCAAACTCAACTACCGCCCCAACGACAACTACGAGTTCACGCTGCATGGTGGCGGCACCTATTATCTTGTGAGCAGTCGTCGCGAGGGCTTCGATCCTATCCACGCCGGCGATTATCAAGTCGGCTTCAACACCACGCTGAACCTGCCCGCGAAGTTCCAGTTCACCACCGACCTGACGATGGAGGCCAGCCGAGGCTATCAGCACGAGGAAATGAACAAGACCGACTGGATTTGGAACGCCCAGCTCACGCGCAGTTTCCTCAACGGCAGTCTCATCGCCAAACTGAAGGGCTACGACATCCTGCAACAGATTGAAAACACGCACTACAGGATGAACGCGCAGGGCCGCACCGAGTCGTGGCACAACGGCATTCCGCGCTACGTGATGCTGTCGCTCTCGTGGCGGTTTAATGTTATGCCGAAGAAGAAAAATGAACTATGAATAATTAAAGGAACTAGTTTGCAGACACCTGTCGTACTGGTACTGGTTTTCTTTAAAACGATGCTGCCAAGCTCCCAATGAAATGAGGGAACTTGGCCGAATTTACGACGTTTTTTCGGAAAATAATTTGGCAGTTTGAGTTTTTTGCTATACTTTTGCAGCGATTTTCAAGCAAAACATTCACTTTTTAAAACAAATTTGGATATGAAAAAGTTATTTTTACTCCTTGCTGTCGCTGCAATGACAGTGAACGCTCAGGCACAGGCTCAGACCGTGACCGAGAGCAAAACGTTTGACAATTTCTACATCGGCATCAATGGTGGTTTGGCTACGAAGGCCACGGGCCACGCATGGATGAAGGGACTGAACCCGAACGCCGGCCTGAGAATCGGACGCTGGTTTACGCCCGTGTTCGGTCTGGCTGTGGAGAGCAACGCCTACTTCTCGAACAAGCCCTACTGCTCGACGGGCACGTTTGTGCGCTTCCTGAACACGAGCCTGCTCGGAACGGTGAACTTCTCGAACTGGTTCGGTGGCTACAAGGGCGAGCCCCGCTGCTTCGAGGTGGTCGGCCTGTACGGAATTGGCTGGGGACACCTGTTCGGTACGCCGAAAACACTTGCAGTAGCTGGTCCATTTATCGACCCAATTCCTTCTACCATCAAGCAGATTACGCATCGCAACAACATGACTTCGAAGGCTGCGATTGACTTCGTGTTCAACCTTGGTTCGAAAAAGGCTTGGCAGTTCTACGTGGAGCCCTCGATTACGTGGGGTCTGAACGACTATCTGTATAGTGTCGATCTGTATAGTGTCGATGGAGCTGAACTTGCAGAACTCGGCCACAGTGCCCCAAAATACAACCTGAACCGTGCCTACGTGCAGCTGAACGCCGGTTTCATCTACAAGTTCAAGAATTCTAACGGCACGCACAACTTCACCGTGGCCCAGCTCCGCGACCAGGCTGAAATCGACGCCCTGAACGCTCGCATCAACCAGCTGCAGAACGAGCTGGCCCAGAAGCCGAAGGAAATCGTCAAGGAAGTGGAGGTGATCAAGGAAGTGGCCGGTAAGGATGTCGTGCGCGAAGTGAAGGTGGAAGACCTCGTGTTTGTGACCTTCGCACAGGGCAAGTCGGAACTGACCGCCGATGCCCGCAAGGCGCTGTCGTCGATTCAGCCCGGCAAGCACGTGCAGGTGGTTGGCACGGCATCGCCCGAGGGTAATCCTGAGCTGAACCAGAGACTGTCGCAGGCTCGTGCCGATGCTGTCGCCGAATATCTGAAGACGCGCGGCGTGGCCGTTGATGAGGCTACGGGTAAGGGTGTGCAAGGCACCACCTCGAACCGTCTGGCTGTGGTTTACGTAAAATGATAGAAAAAGTTGGAAAATATGACTTCATGGCAGAGCCGTTCCATTGCGATTTCGCGGAACGGCTCTTCATGAGTCATCTCGGCAACCATCTGCTCAACGCTGCCGACTTCCACTCCACCGACCGCGGCTTCGGCATGCACTATCTGAACACGATTGGCAGAACGTGGGTGCTGTCGCGCCTCGCCGTGGAACTCTCGGAGATGCCGCGGGCCTACGACCGTTTCTCGGTGGAGACGTGGGTGGAGAGTGCCATGCGCTATTTCACGAACCGAAATTTTAGGATTGTCAGCCCCTCTCCCGAAGGGAAGGGAACGGAGAAAGTCTATGGCTATGGTCGCTCGGTGTGGGCAATGATTGACGTGGCGACGCGCCAGCCGGTCGATTTGCTGTCGGTGAACGACGGCAAGTTGGCGGAGTATGTCGAGAAGGACAAGCCATGTCCCATAGAGAAGCCCTCGCGTGCGAAGATGGCCGACGACGCTCCCGCTGTGCGCACTTTCGTGGCGCAGTACAGCGACATTGACATGAACGGCCACGTGAACAGCGTGAAATACATCGAGCACGTG
>DFHC01000059.1:6972-8249 GCA_002372575.1 bacterium UBA3734
TCGAGCACGTGCTCGACCTCTGGGACACGGCGTGGTTTTCGCAGCATCCGCTGCGCCGATTCGACATTGCCTATGTGGCTGAATCGCGCTTGGGCGACGAGCTAACCCTTTATTGCGAGCAGACTGACGAACTGGCGTTTAGCGTCCGCATTGCGCGCACGCTTCCTGCAGATGGTTCGCAGGTGGAGGCTTGCCGTTGCAAACTTGTTTTCGGATAGGCTTTATCCTTTGTTTTTCATCACGTAGCTTCCGTCGGCAGTGATGTGCTCTTCGTTGGCAAGCAGCCTGAGGGCGGCGTGAAGCGTCGTGGTGGGGATTTTCAGTTGTTTCAGCTCGGTGACGGGGCGTTTCTGGCCGTCGTCGAGCATTTCCATGATTTTCCGGCAGGCTTTCTGCACGTTTTCCGACTCGGGCGAGGTGCTTCGCTTCGCCAGACAAACGTCGCACTGGCCGCAGTCGTTGCTGCGCAGCTCGTCGAAGTAGCGCAGCAGCTGTCGTGAGCGGCAGGTTTGGTTGTTTGCCGCGTAGAGCCACACGGAGTGGACGCGCTTGGCAAAGAGGTCGCGCCGCTCTTCATAGACGTTTCGTGGGATGACGATACGGCTGCTGTCTTCGCGTCGTTGTGTGTAGGTGATGGTGGGCATGGCGCGTTGCGGAATGAAGTGGAGTATCTGCCGCCGAGTGAGCGTTTTCAGCGTCTGGTAGGTCTGCTCGGGTGTCAGGTGGGCGTGTTGCGCAATGCGCGGCAGGCTGATGTAGGCATAGTTGGTGAATAGTCCGCCGTGGTTGCGCAGTAGTGCCATAATGACGGCTTCCTCCTTGGGCGAGGTGTCGTACAGCTGGTAGAGCTCGTCGCGCTCCACGGTGAATTTCACGCGCGAGGCACTGTCGGGCTCGTCTTCGTAGTGGATGTAGCCTGCGCGGTCGAGCAATTTCAGGGCGGCGACGACTTGTGTGGGGAAATGGTGGAAGGTGCGGCAGAATTTGTCTATGTCGAACACTTTCGTGACGTCGTAGCCGTCGCCCATCGCCATCTGGTAGAAATAAGCCAGGTCTTCATACACCTTGATGACGTACGTCTTCTCGGGGAAGGTGTCGGCGATGCGTTTTTCCAGCTTTTGTTCGTCGCTGCCGTTGTAGAGCAGCACGGCGTAGGCTTTTTTCCCGTCGCGACCGGCGCGTCCGGCCTCTTGGAAATAGGCCTCGAGCGAGCTTGGGAAGTCGGCATGGATGACGAGTCGCACGTCGGGCTTGTCGATGCCCATGCCGAAGGCGTT
>DFHC01000059.1:8314-10445 GCA_002372575.1 bacterium UBA3734
GTTGGTGGCCACCATCACGCGCACTTGGTTGCTTTGCCATTCCTCTTGTCGCTGATCGCGGGTGCTGTGGTCGAGGCCGGCGTGATAGTGAGTGGCCGTCTGGGCATATCCGCTGCCCTCGGGAGTGAGGTGCTGGTTCAGATAGTCGGCGATTTCCTTGGTTCGGTCTCGGTTTTGCACATAGACGATGGCCGACCCGCGCACGGCGCTGAGAATATGGCAGAGTTCCCCGTATTTGTCTGCCGTTTCCCGTCCGATGTAGGCGAGATTCTTCCGCTCGAAACTCATTTTGAACACCCTGAACTTGTTTTCCCCGCCAATGGTGAGCTTGTCCTGAATGTCTTGCATGACGCGCGGCGTGGCCGTGGCTGTGAGCGCGAGCACGGGGACGGGCTCGGCTATCAGCTTGCGGACTTGCGTGATGTTGAGGTACGAGGGGCGGAAATCGTAGCCCCATTGCGAGATGCAGTGTGCCTCGTCAACGGCGATGAAGCTGACGCGGATGTGGCGCAGCTTGGTCTGGAAAAGGTCTGAGGAAAGGCGCTCGGGCGATATATAGAGGATTTTGACGCCTCCGAAGATGCAGTTTTCGAGCGTGGTGAGGATTTCGTCGTGCGACATGCCGCTGTAGATGGCTGAGGCCAGGATGCCGCGCCGTCGGAGGTTTGCCACTTGGTCTTTCATTAGTGCCACGAGTGGCGTGATGACGATGCAGACGCCCTCCATGGCCAGTGCCGGCACCTGAAATGTGATGCTCTTTCCGCCGCCCGTGGGCATCAGGCCGAGCGTGTCGTTTCCGGCACAGATTGATTCGATAATCTCGCGCTGAATGCCCCGAAAACCATCGTATCCCCAATATTTCTTGAGAATCTCTTCGTAGTTCATGGCTTGCTGTCTGGCGCAAGGCTATTCCTCGCGCGGGCGGATGTCTTCGATTTGGAGTTGTACCTGGCTACGCTTGAAAATGTTGTCTTCGAGGGTGTAGGCGATGTCGAAGGCACGTTTCGACTTGATGTAGCGGGCCGAGGCACTCTGTCCGAAGGCGATGCCGCTCACTACGTTGCTCGACTTCGAATCCACCAGTTCGAGCTTGATGTGCTCCTGCTCGCGGCCCACCACCTTGCTCGTGCCGTAGTCATAGACGCTGTTCGTGCAGAACAGCGGCTTTTGGTTGCCCGGGCCGAAGGGCGAGAAGCGTTTCAGGTCGTTGTGCAGCCGCTTGTTGATGTCTTTGAAGTCGAGGATGGCGTCAATGTCGAGGATGGCCTCGGTCTGTTCGGGTTCGATGTGCTCATCGACGTACTGCTGGAATCGCTGGCGGAAGGCGGGAATGTCGTCCCAGCGCAGGGTGAGGCCGGCGGCGTAGGTGTGGCCGCCGAAGTTCACGAGCAGGTCGCGACAGCTTTTGATGGCGGCATAGATGTCGAAGCCCGTGACGGAGCGTGCCGAGCCTGTGGCAAACTCGCCGTCGCGCGTGAGTACCACGGTCGGGCGTATGTAGATTTCCGTCAGTCGCGAGGCCACGATGCCGATGACGCCTTTCTTCCAGCCTTCATCGTAGAGCACGATGCTGGAGCGGTGTTTCTGCGATTCGAGTCGCTCCACGATTTGGTTGGCCTCTTCGGTCATTTGCTTGTCGATGTCTTTGCGCTGCTCGTTGTATTCGTTGATGTGCTTCGCCATGTTGAATGCCGTGGCGTAGTCTTTCTCCACGAGCAAATCGACCGACTCTTTTCCTTTCTCCATGCGTCCCGAGGCATTGATGCGCGGTCCGATTTTAAAGATGATGTCGCTCATGGAGAGTTCGCGGTCGTTTAGTCCGCAGATGTCGATGATGGCCTTCAGTCCGATGCTCGGGTTTTGGTTCAGTTGCTTCAGTCCGTGGAAGGCGAGGATGCGGTTTTCGTCGGTCACGGGCACGATGTCGGCGGCGATGCTCACGGCGCAGAAGTCGAGCAGCGGAATCAGCCGCGAGAAGGGGAATCCGTTGCTTTTGGCGAAGGCCTGCATGAACTTGAAGCCTACGCCGCAGCCGCAGAGGTCTTTGAAGGGGTAGGTGTCGTCGGGTCGCTTCGGATTCAGGATGGCCACGGCCTCGGGCATGGTTTCGTCGGGCACGTGGTGGTCGCAG
>DFHC01000182.1 GCA_002372575.1 bacterium UBA3734
CTGATGGAAAACATGCACATCGCCCACGACTGCATCATCGGCAACCACTGCATCATTGGCAATTCCACGAAATTCGCCGGCGAGGTGACGGTAGATGACTTCGCCATCATCTCGGCCACGGTACTCGCACACCAGTTCTGCCACGTGGGTTCCTACGTGATGATTCAGGGTGGCAGCCGTTTTTCGCAAGACGTCCCGCCCTTCATCATCGCCGGAAAAGAACCCATACGCTATGCCGGCGTGAACCTCATCGGCCTGCGTCGTCGCGGATTTTCCGCAGAGACCATCCAGAACATCCACGATGCCTATCGCATCATCTATCAGGGCGTGAACACGCGTGCCGACGCCATCCGACAAATCAAGGAAGTGCTGCCCGACACGCCCGAAATTCAGTATATCGTCAGTTTCATCGAGAAATCGGAACGGGGAATTATTAAGTGAGGAGTTCAGGAGTTCAGGAGTTCAGGAGTTCAGAAATTCAAGAAATCAGGAGTTCAGAGCTCGGAAGCGGGACTTTAATCGTGCTCCTCGGGCCAACAGGTGTCGGCAAGACGGATTTAAGCATTCGCCTTGCCGACACTTTTCAAATTCCCATCATCAATGCCGACTCGCGCCAGATTTTCGCCGAGATACCCATCGGCACGGCGGCGCCCACGGCAGAACAGCTCGCGCGCGCAAAGCACTACTTTGTTGGCACGCACCGGCTCGACGACTATTACAACGCCTCGATGTTCGAACAGGATGCCTTGGCAGTCATCGGCGAGCAGCTTTCAGGCAAGGGCGTTGCGCTGATGTCGGGCGGTTCGATGATGTATATAGATGCTGTTTGCAACGGTATCGACGACATTCCAACCGTCGATGACGCAACACGCACGTGGATGAAGAAACGGTTGAGCGAAGAAGGATTGCCGGCTTTGGTCGAGGAACTTATGCGGCTTGACCCAGAGCATTACGAAATCGTCGATCGGCAGAATCCGCGTCGTGTGGTCCATGCCCTCGAAATCTGTCACATGACGGGGCGCACCTACACCTCGTTTCGCACAGGTCGCTCACCGCTTACCACCCAACACCCAACACCCAACACCCAACATCCAACACCCACCACCCACCAACGCCCCTTCCGCATCCTGAAAATCGGCCTCGACCGACCGCGCGAAGAACTCTACGAACGCATTAATCAGCGCGTAGATCAGATGATGGCGCAGGGCCTGTTGGAAGAGGCGCGCAGCGTCTATCCGCGCCGCCATTTGAACGCCCTCAACACCGTCGGCTACAAGGAACTTTTCCGCCATTTCGACGGCGAATGGTCGCTCGACGAGGCCGTGGAGCGCATCAAGGGCAACACGCGTCGCTACATGCGCAAGCAGCTCACGTGGTTCAAGCGCGACGACGCGATTCACTGGTTCCATCCCGCGCAGGAAGATGAGATTCTTCATTTTATCGCTGCCAACAAATGTCAAAATAAATAATGAAATAAACAACGGTTGTCATGAAAAGAAATCCCCTCAAATGGTGCTGGAACGCGTATTTAAAGCTCTTCAAAGGGCGCGCGTGGTACGTGAAAGTACTGTCGGCAACGATGTCGCTGATCGTTTTCTTCGTGATGTATCTCGGCATGGTCGATGTGAATTTCCTCGGGCTGTTCGGAAAGTCGCCGGGATTCATGTCGGGACTGGAGCCACGCATCAGTCAGGCCTCGGAAATCTATAGCGCCGACGGCGTGATGATTGGCAAGTATTTCAACGAAAACCGCACGCCCGTGGAGTATGACGAGGTGAATCCGAAGTTCTGGCAGGCACTCATCGACACCGAAGACGAGCGATTCTACAAGCACATAGGCATCGACCCGCTGGGGATGTTTGCAGCGGCAAAAGACGCCGTCCTGCACCAAGATGCCCGCGGAGCCTCGACCCTCACGCAGCAGTTGGCAAAAAATATGTTCAAGATGCGCACGATGTATTCCAACGGACTTTTGGGCAAGATTCCCGGACTGAACATGGTCATTACGAAGACGAAGGAATGGATTATCGCGCTGAAGCTGGAATACCTCTACGAGAAAGACGAAATTCTGACGATGTATGCCAATACCGTCGATTTCGGCTCAAACGCCTTCGGCATCAAGACGGCAGCGAAGACCTATTTCAACACCACTCCGGCGAAGCTGACCGTGGAACAAGCGGCCGTTTTGGTGGGGATGCTGAAGGCCACGACGACCTACAACCCCGTCTCGCATCCCGAAAACAGCCTGCGCAGACGTAATCACGTGCTTCGGAAAATGCTGGCAAATGCACATCTCACGCCGAGCGAGTGCGACTCGCTCAGTCGGCTGCCCATCGACCTGGAATACGATGTGGAAACCAACTACGACGGTCAGGCACAATACTTCCGCGAGGCCGTGGCCGACGAGCTGAAAGACTGGTGCGAAGACAACGGCTACGACCTCTACAACAGTGGCCTGAGAATCTATACCACCATCGACACGCGGATGCAGCAATATGCCGAAGCCGCCGTCACGAAACAGATGCAGCAGGTGCAGCGCAACTTCGACAGCCACTGGGGACGGAGCGAGCCGTGGATTGACGAGCGCGGACAGGTCATTCCCGACTTCATCGAGGGAATTGCCAAGCGACAACCCATCTACAAGCACCTCGCAGCCAAATTTCCCAACCAACCCGACTCCATAGATTTCTACCTGAACAAGCCGCACACCGTGAAGCTTTTCGATTATGAACAAGGCACCATCGAGCGCGAGATGTCAACGATGGACTCCATCCGCTACATGGTCCGTTTCATGCACTGCTCGTTCGTGGCAATGGAACCGCAGACGGGCGACGTGAAGGCGTGGGTGGGCGACATCGACTTCAATTCGTGGAAATACGACAAGGTGACGGCCATGCGACAGCCCGGCTCCACGTTCAAGCTATTCGTCTATACCGAGGCCATCAACCAAGGACTCACGCCCTGCGACGAGCGTCGCGACGAGTATATTTCGATGAAAGTGTGGGACGAGAAGGAGCAAAAAGAGGTGACGTGGACGCCTAGCAACGCCAATGGCTATTTCACGGGCGACTCGATGACGCTGCGTCGAGCTTTCGCCCAAAGCATCAACTCCGTGGCCGTGCGACTCGGGCAGGAAATGGGCATCAAGCGCATTGCCGAAACCGCCCGACGGATGGGCATCAAGAGTCCACTCGATGAAACGCCGTCGCTTGCGCTCGGGTCAAGCGACGTGAATCTGCTTGAACTTACTAACGCCTACTGCACCGTCATCGACGACGGAAAGCACCACCAGCCGCGTCTCGTCAAGCGTATTCTCGACAAAGACGGACGCGAAGTCTATACGGCTCCCTCCGCCTCTACGCAGGCCATCCCCTACAAGAGTGCCTTCCTCGTGCAGGAGCTGCTGAAAAGCGGGCTGAACGAGCCCGGGGCCACGTCAATGAGCCTGTGGGGATACGTGGGAAAATTCCCCGACACGGAATTTGGCGGAAAAACTGGCACGTCGAACAACCATTCCGACGCGTGGTTCATGGGAGTGAGCCCGAAACTTGTCGTGGGCGCATGGGTAGGCGGCGAATACCGCAGCATTCATTTTCGCACGGGTGCCCTCGGACAAGGCAGTCGCACGGCACTGCCCGTCTGCGGCTATTTCTTCGAGTCGGTGCTGAGCGACCCCGCATTTAAGCATTATCGCGGAAAATTCCCCAAGTGCAAGGACGACGACATCACTGCCGACATGTATCATTGTCCGACGTACTATGCGCCGAAAAAAGACTCTACGGAGACCGACAGCCTGACGCTCGAAGAGGAAATCATGCTCAACGACGAAGACAATCCGCTACCGCTCACGGAAGAAGAAACGATTTAGCTTTTTCGCTTGGTGCGCGTGATGTCGAAAAGCCACGCGAGCTTCACGACGATGCTGCCGAGGTTCGACTTGGCGAAATAGTCGCGCTTCGAGTCGCCATAGATGTTGCCGAGGCCGTAGTAATAGCGGGCTTCGAGCTGGATATGGCCAACTTTCGGAATGGAGTATTCAACGCCGATGCCGGCGGCAATGCCGTAGTCGAATTTGTGCTCGACAGCCATCGTGTCTTGCGCACAGACGGGGTTGATGCGGTCGCGCATGTTGCGGTCGCTCCACTCGAAATTCGACTTCGTGCGCTCGCTCAGATAATAGCCGAACTGCGGACCGGCCTGAAAGAAAAACTGGGCTCCGCGCTGCTCCCTGCCCCACGCCAAGTGCGCAAACACAGGCACCTGCACATAGTTGATGGTGCGGCTGTATTCTTCGGCGAGTCCTGTTACGCCGTTGATGACGGGCTGGTCGTCTTCATCCAGAATGCTTTCCTTCCAGCCTGTCTGCGTGTAGTTCACCTCGGCCTGCACGGAGCAGATGGTCGAGAAATATTTCTCGCATACGTAGCGCAGCGTGAGACCTCCCGTGAATCCGCCGAGCATTCCCTGCGACACCTTCGGCACGAATCCCACGTTGGAAAGCGTGTAGCCGCCGTTGATGCCGACGGCGAAGTCGTTGCGATGCTCGCCGACTTGCGCGCTCACCTGAAAAGGTAGCATCAAAACGATAATGATGCATATCGTCTTGAAAATCTTGTATTTAGATGGTTCGTGCCAAATCATTTTCTAATCGTAATCAATTGTCGTTTTCTCCCCTCTCCGTTTGGAGAGGGGCAGGGGGAGAGGCTTTTCAATAACTGATCGCTTCGATGGTCTTGTTCGGCTTATAGTGGATGAGCATGAAGTGCGAATTCTGCATTCCGCCCGTTTCCGAGGCCGGCTTGAAATAGAGCGGCGTTTGCAGCGGCTGGCTCACGCGCTGCTCTTTCGTGCCGCGGAAGGCCGTGCCGTACTGGTGCAGTCCGCGCAGGAAATACTGTGCGTGGTCGTAGCCCGTGATGGCAAACAGCGGTCGGGCAAACTGCATATCTTGCTTGAACCACTGCCGATAGCTCTGCTCAAGCTGCTGCGTGGAGCGCGACAGCTCGTTGTAGTAGAAATTCGTGGGAATGTAGGTGTCGTACTTGTGGAAATAGTCGCCGAAGGGCTTCGTGTAGAGCAGCCAGTCGGTGTAGCCGAAGAGTGCGACGGCCACGTCTGCATCGTGCTGACGCAGCTGGTCGAGGCGGGCGAGCGTCTGATTCAGCTCGGGCGAGCGGCCCGTGTTGAGCACCACCACGTTGGGTTTCGCGCGGTTGAATGCCTTCTGGAAGGCGTCGTCGGGCGTTTTCAGGTTCGTGATGTTATAGGTGATGCCTTTTTGTTCGAGTTCCTTGCGCAGTGCCATCGTGAATGCGCCTTTGCGACTGGTGGAGTCGTTGCAGTCGATGAACACGGCGTGATGGTTCGAAAAGCGCTCCACGAAGGCGCTGGTCATCGCCTGATTCTGCCATGAGGAGTTCTGATAGACTTGGAAAATCTGCGGATTCTGCGCCACGTCGTTGCCGCTGATGGAGAAGGGAATGACGAGGCGGATGTCGTAGGTCTTGCAGAAGTTGGCAAGCGGTTTCACCTGCGTGGTGTAGAGCGGTCCGAAGATGATGTCGCAGGCGTTGGCGTTCTCTTGGATGAGCGTTTCGCGAATGTCGGCATCGATGGGCACGTTCCACGCGAAGATTTCCGTGGAAATGCCCTGTCGGCGCAGGCTGTCGCAGGCCATCAGCATGCCGCGGTAGTATTCCACCATGCGCCGTCCGTCGCCATCGACATCGTGCAGGGGCAGCATCACGCCCACGCGAATCGCCCGCTTCTGCATGTCGCTGCGGTCGGGCTTCGCCTGCTGCTTGTTTTTCTCGGCTTCGAGGTCGGCCTTCGTCTTTTGGAAGGGAATGAACACGAAATCGCCCTTCTTCAGCCGATAATCAGCCTGTTTCATCTCCGGATTGGCCTCTTTCAGCTCGTCGAGCGTGATTCCATACTTCTGGGCGATGCCAAAAATCGTGTCTTTCTTCTTGGCTTTGTAAATGTCGCGCCACTGCGTGGTCTGTGCCGTCAGCGAGAGGCTCGCAACGAGGGCAAACAGCACGAAAACGTATCTTAAAAAATGTCTCATCGTCTTATTTTTTCAGTTTGCGAGCACAAAAATACAAAAAATCTCGCAACCTCGCACACACATCTATCAACTTTTTCGTATCTTTGCAGAAATTTTTCAGTTTTTACCCCAGAAAATCGAATTTATATGACTTTTAGACCATTTTTGATATCCGCAATGCTCATTTTCGCCGCCACCGCGACGATGGCCGAAGAAATGCCTACGATTTCGCCCTATTTCGTGGTTGAGAATGCCGAAAATTCCGAGGGAGGCAACACTTCTACGTCGGGTTCGGCTCCGATGACAATCAAATTCTATGCCGACGCGAAAAACACCGACGGCTGGAGCACCTACTACGAATGGCGCTTCACCTTGCAGCACCTCAACGGGCAAGAGGAGTCCTCGCCCTATCTGATTCGCTACGAAGAAGACACGGAGGTGACTTTCAAGCAGGCAGGACTGCACAAAATCGTGTGCTACGCCACCTTCACGCGCGGCAGCGAAACCGTGGAATTCACCGAGGAATACTGGGCCGAGCGCGAGCCGCTGACGGTGTCGATTTCCGAGAGCCGACTTGAAATGCCCAATGCCTTCTCGCCCAACGACGACGGCATCAACGACTACTTCCAGGCCAAGGGCACTGCCGAGGGCGGCAACGGACCGCAGAGCATCGTGGAGTTCGAGGGCATCATCTTCAACCGATGGGGGAAAAAACTCTATTCCTGGACCGACTGCTACAACCACAAGGCCGGCTGGGACGGCAAGTACAACGGCATGCCCGTGAAAGACGGGGTTTATTTTTGCGTCGTGAGGGCGAAGGGAGCCGACGGTCGCGATTTCAACATCCGCACGGCGGTGAACCTGCTGCGCGGCTTCACGGAAAACACCAGTTCAAACGCGACGGAATAAGTCCACGCCATGAAAAGAGAAGACGAGAAAATCAACGTTTGGGGAGCGCGCGTCCATAACCTCAAGAACATCGACGTGGAGATTCCCCGCCAGTCGCTCACGGTCATCACCGGACTGAGCGGCTCGGGCAAGTCGTCGCTGGCCTTCGACACGATCTACGCGGAGGGGCAGAGGCGCTACATGGAGTCCCTGTCCTCCTACGCCCGACAGTTCCTGGGCCAGATGGAAAAGCCGGA
>DFHC01000128.1 GCA_002372575.1 bacterium UBA3734
TCGCACCGCTACGTGTCGCACCGTGTGGCCGAGCTGATGGGACGCGACATCAAAGACCTGAAAATCATCACCTGCCACATCGGAAACGGTGCCTCCGTGGCCGCCATCAAAGACGGCAAGGTCATCGACACCTCGATGGGACTGACGCCGCTCGCCGGTTTGATGATGGGTTCGCGCTCGGGCGACATCGACCCCTCGGCCGTCACCTACATCATGGACAAGCTGAAGATGCAGCCGCAGGAAACCGCCGACTTCCTGAACAAGAAGTCGGGCGTGCTCGGCATCACGGGCATTTCCAGCGACATGCGCGACATCGAAAAGGCTGCTGAAGAGGGCAACGAGCGTGCCCAGCTGGCCCTCGACATGTACAACTACCGCATCAAGAAATACATCGGAGCCTACGCTGCTGCGATGGGCGGCGTGGATGCCATCGTATGGACGGCCGGCGTGGGCGAGAACCAAATCGGCACGCGCCTCGACGCCTGCTCCGGCCTCGAGTTCATCGGCGTGAAGATGGATGCCGAAGCCAACAACTGCCGCGGCGTGGAGAGGCTGATTTCCGCACCCGACTCGCGCGTGAAGGTCTGGGTGATTCCCACCGACGAGGAAATCGTCATCGCCCGCGACACGATGGAGCTGGTGAAGTAGTTTTTTCAGCTGCAACAAAAAAATTGTGCTTCCTTTTTTGGGGAAGCACAATTTTTATTTCACGACAATTTTTCTTCCTCGTGCGACGAAAACGCCCCTGCGAGGCTCGCTCACGTGCTGCCCTTGCAGGTTATAGACGGCACCATTGTTCATTGTAAATTGTGAATTCTCAATTGCATCGATGCCCACGGTAGAGTCCTCGATGGTGAAGACGGCACCCTCGGCCTTGTCAGCATAGAGGTAGCTTTCGTCGGCAAATTGGTCGAAGTTCATGTACTGGAACGTGTTCCACGGGGCGCGGAGCACGTATTGACCCTCGCCGTGCGATTCGAGCGTGACCCAGCCATATTTATCGTTGGTGGAAGCAACCGACTCCACGCGCCAGGTTGCCGTGGTGGTGCCCATAAACGCTTCATCTACAGCCACACGATAGAACGACGTGAAGCCCTCGACGGGATAGAACTGGTAGAGGAACGAGGCATCGTCGTCCGCTTCGGGCGTTCCAAGCCTGAAATCGCCCTGATTCGTGTCATTTTCATCGACCTTTCGCTGCAAATAGAGTCCTGACTGCACTTCTTTCAGCCGATAGTAGCGCCCTGGCACGATTTCGCCCACGGCGTCGTCGATGGGAGCGAGAATGTCTGCCGCCACGATGTCGATTTCCGCAGCCGAGGCATATTCCTTGCCATCCACCACGCGATAGGCTATCAGTTTCATGTAGCGTGCGTTGGCGGGAGCATCGAGCTCCACGGTCTGCTTGTTGGGGGTGTTTCGCAGCGTGCCACGCGCCGACGGTGCTCCAAACACCTTCGGGTGATTGCTAAAGAACACCTCGTAGTCGAGGATACGACCGTTGGAATTGTCGCTGCGAGCCTGGTAGGTGAAACTCGTGACGCGATAGGTCTTGCCCATATCGATGACGATTTCGTGCGGACACGAGGGGCGCTCGGGCGAATACTCCGTGTGCCAGATGGTCGAGGGGTCGCCGTCGATGGCATTTTTCGCGACTTCACGGCCGCCCTGCTCGCTGTCGAAACTCACGACCTTCCACAGCGACTTATCGACGTAGAACGGAATGTATTCCTCCACAACCATACTTCTTGCGAGGCCGTCGCCACCGCTATAAGTGCGCAGCAGACCGCCTCGGCTCAGGTCGATGGCGCCCGTATAGACCTGCATCGGACCGTCGTCGATGGAATAATAGATAGTAGCTCCGAGGGTGGCCGTGGAAAGGTGGATCCAGCCGTTTTCGTCGCGCGTAATCTGCACGGGTTCACAAATGGTGTTGCCCACACGAGCCACTTCGCACATCTGCTTGTCGTCACCGGCGTTTTCCAATGGGATAATCATAAAATTGAAGTGGGTTTTCCGGGCGCGAAGTTCATATTTCTCCAATACGTCGGGGCCGCAACTGGCATTTCCGAGTCCGCGCATGGCAGCATCGAGGTGAACCACGGTATTTTTCGTTGTCACCATTTCGTAAGGATGCTTCTTGCGATTGGTGCGGTTGGTGTAGTTGGCGTCGGCGCGCCAGTGGGAGGCCGAGGCTGCCATCTGACCAGAAGCCACGAAAATCAGGCCTTTTTTCTCCTCGTTGGTCAGGGCCATCCAGCGCACGTTCTCCTTGTTGCCCATCTCCTGCGGCAACACGTATTTTTCCATCTGGTCGGAAACGGTGCTGCGCCAAACGCCTTCAAAAGCGGCTTCTTTTCGGTCAGCATAGTTTTCCCAAGGGCCACGTCCGAACCACGTCAGTTGCTCGTAGTCGGCGGGCATTTCGAAGCGGAAGCCAAGTCGCGGAAGAATGATGTTCTGCCAAGTCGGGTCGATGACGGTGTTCACGGCGATGGCACCGTCGGGCATCACATAGAAGCGCATCTGCGTGATGAAGGTGACTCCCGAAGAAGTGGAATTTGTGCTTGAGGTCTCGAGCACGACCGAGCGCTTGTCTTCACTTGGCTCCACTTTCCAACTGTCTGACGTTACGCTCAGCGAGCGCAGACCGCGATTGTCCCACGACTCGGTCTGAGCCTTGTCGTTGTCAGTGGGCAGGCGGAACACGTTGAGTTTCACGGGGGTGGAGATGAGCGTCTGGTTATCGCGGACGTATCTCGAGAGCGTTCCCTGCGAGAATGTCGCCTCGAAACGGCTTCCGCTCACAGTCACCGTCTGACCGCTCTGTCGGATGCTCAGCTCGCCCGTGGTCTCGGCGGCTTGATACGGTTTTTTCGCCGCCACTTCGAGGAATTGCAACTGTTCAGAGGCCACTTCGGCGTTGGCCTCGGCCCATTTCGTGGCGTTCTTCAGGCAGACGGTGAAGCGGACGAAACCCTCCTTTTTCTCTTCGACAAAACGATTTCTGACCGCATTGATGGCCGACGTGAGGTCAATTTCCATACTATCGGCCGGCGCAATGTTCACATCGCCAAAGGTGCCCGATGCCTCCACGGCTCCGTCGCCCAGAATCTCCCAACGCAGGTAGTGGTTGTCAGTGGGATGTTGCGCCTGCTTGCTTTTCAGCACGTAGTGACCGGGTTGGCCTGCCTTCTCGCTGAAGTCGATGGGCTGGTAGATTTTCTTCACGTTCATGGCCTTGGCCGAGAACGTCAAATCGGGATAAACCACGCCGTTGCAGCAGAAATTTCCGTCGTTAGGCCTGTCGCCGAAGTCGCCGCCGTAGGCCCAGTAGCTCTTCGACGAGGAACCTGGCACGGGCATTTTCAGTCCCTGGTCTTTCCAGTCCCAGATGAATTCGCCGATGAGGGCGGGGTAAGTCTCGTAGAGGTCATACATTTCGCGTTGATTGCCCATCGAGTTGCCCATGGCGTGGGTGTTTTCGCACTGCACGTGGGGGCGCGGACGGCGACCGCTGCGATATTCGTTCAGTCGTTCCTCGCCGATGCCTTTGATTACATCGTAGCTTCGATACATCGTGCTCGTCACGTCGCTCCACTGGCTGTTGCCCTCGTAGTGGGTCAGGCGCGTGTTGTCGAGTTTCTTGATAGCCTCCATGATAGCTTGGAAATGATTGCCGTCACCACTTTCGTTGCCCGCCGACCACATGATAATACACGTATGGTTGCGCAGGAATTTGACCATGCGCTCGTTGCGCTCAATCATCGGACGGCGAAACAGCGCCACCGACGACAATCCCCTGTTACCATGACATTCCACGTCAGCCTCAGAGAGCACGTAGAGCCCGTATTCGTCGCAGAGTTCATAGAAAAACGGGTTGTTCGGATAGTGGGCCGTGCGCACAGCATTGATGTTGAGCTGCTTCATCAGGCGGAGGTCGGCCTCGGTTTCTTCACGCGTGACGGTTCTGCCGCCAATTTCGCTGAAGTCGTGGCGGTTCACGCCGTGGATAATCGTCATTTTTCCGTTCACCAAGAGGGCTCCGTCGCCGCGAATGCCAATCGTACGAAAGCCCACCTTCTGCCTACGCACGTCGATGACCTTTTCGCCTTGCTTCAGTTCGATGACGAGGTCGTAGAGTCGCGGATTTTCGGCGCTCCACGGCTCGATGCCAGCAACCGTCATCGAAAAAGTAGCAAGTCGGCGGCTGTCCATCGACCGCTCTATGAGTAAGTTGCTGCCGTCATAGATTTTCACGGTCACCGTACCGTCGCTCACCGTATTTCCAGCCAGCGTCACGTCCGTCTCGACTTTGGCCGATGTCTTGCTGACTGAAAGTGCCATCGTGCGGAAGAAATAGTCCTTGATACGACTTTTCGGGGCCGACCAGAGGATGACGTCGCGCGTGATACCCGTCAGTCGCCAATAGTCCTGACATTCGAGAAACGAACCGCTCGTGAAACGATAGACTTGCACGGCCACCACGTTGTCGCCGCCAAAGTTCACGAAATCGGTAATATTGAACTCCGAGGGCAGATACGAGTCCTCGGCGTAGCCCGCAAACTGACCGTTCACCCACACATAATATCCGTGACCGGCTCCGTTGAAGCGCAGCAGCACGTCGTTCTCGTTCCATTCGGCGGGCACGGTGAAGTGGCGGCGATAGGAACCAACGGGATTCTTCATCGCATTGTTGTAGGTCCAATTGTCGGGACGGTCGGCCATCACGCTGTAGTTGCCGTCGTAGGTAAACGGATAGCGCTCGTTGATGTAAAGAGGTTTGTCCCAGTTTTTATTGTTGCGCACACCATAAACCTGCCATGCCGAGGGCACTTCGATATTGTCCCAGCCCGCATCGTCGAATTCCGTTGCAAAGAAATTGTCGGGGCACTTCGAGGGGTCGGGCACCCAATTGAATTTCCATGTTCCGTTCAGGCTCAGTTGCTCGTCGGTCATCACCCACGTACACGCTTCCTCGCGATTCACACCCGAGATTCCCACCTGATCCCACTCTTCCATCATCTGTGCGGAGACACTTAGCGAAACCACGCAAAGCAGCATCGCTGACAATACTTTCTTCAGACTGTATTTCATGATGTAATAAAATTATCCTTTAAACAAAAATGCGTTCGGCCGACAAAGTTACGAAAAAAAAGGTAAAACCATGCTTTGTTTGCATTTTTTTACCTTTTTACAATAATTGAAACACAATTTTAAGGCTGACTCTCGCCCTCGACATATTCCTCGAGAAAGAGATGTTCACCGTCGAATACGGCATAGGTAAACTGCGAAATCCAGTCGCCCAGAATCAGCATACGGGCGCGACCAACCTTCAAATCGAGCTCAATGTGACGATGACCATAGATGAAAAAGTCAATGTCGGGATGCGTCTTTTGGTATTCTTTCGTGTAAATCACAAGGTGCTCGCGCTCCTCGCCTCTGTAGGGGCAGGGGCCGCCAGTGGCCTTGTGGGCACGATAGCTGTTGGCTGCCCAGCTTAGTCCGAGCTGCATGCCCCACCACGGATGTGCGAAATTGAGCAAATGCTGACAGAAGCGGTTGTGGAAGATGCTCTTCAAGATTTTGAACTTCTTGCTGGGGTCGCCGAGGCCGTCGCCGTGGGCCAGGTAGAAGATGCGACCATAGATATCTACCGTCTGTGGCTGCCGGTGCACAATGATGCCACACTCCTTTTCGAGATAACCATAGGTCCAGATATCGTGGTTTCCCGTGAAAAAATGCACCTCCACGCCCATGTCGGTC
>DFHC01000049.1:0-1022 GCA_002372575.1 bacterium UBA3734
CGCATCACTTCGATGGTGCCGTTTTCGAGGTCGCGAGCACCCAAAACCAGTCGCACAGGCACGCCCTTCAGCTCGTAGTCGGCAAATTTGAAGCCCGGACGCTTGTTGTCGGCGTCGTCGAACTTCACCGAGATGCCTTTCGCCTTCAGCTGGGCCAGAATCGGCTCCACCTCCTTGTTCACCAGCTCCATCTGCTCGGGTTTCGTGGCAATCGGGATAATCACCACCTGAATCGGTGCCAGACGCGGCGGCAACACGAGGCCATTGTCGTCGGAGTGAGTCATAATCAAGGCTCCGATGAGGCGCGTGGAAACGCCCCACGACGTTGCCCAGACGTATTCGGGCTTGTTCTCCTTATTCAAATAGGTGACGTCGAAGGCTTTGGCGAAGTTCTGTCCGAGGAAGTGCGACGTGCCGCTCTGCAGCGCCTTGCCGTCTTGCATCATCGCCTCGATGGTGTAGGTGTCGAGGGCACCGGCGAAACGCTCGGTCTCGCTCTTCACGCCCTGCACCACAGGCACGGCCATCCACTCTTCAGCAAACTGGGCATAGACCTTCAGCATCTGTTGGGCTTCAGCCTCGGCCTCCTCGCGCGTGGCGTGGGCCGTGTGACCTTCCTGCCACAGGAATTCCGAGGTGCGCAGGAACGGACGCGTGCGCATCTCCCAGCGCATCACGTTGCACCACTGGTTGCACATCACGGGCAGGTCGCGCCACGAGTGAATCCAGTTTTTATACGTGTTCCAAATGATGGTTTCTGAGGTAGGACGGATGATGAGTTCCTCTTCGAGCTTGGCAGCGGGGTCAACCTCGATGCCGCTCTTGTCGGCTTTGTTGCGCAGGCGATAGTGCGTCACCACGGCACATTCCTTGGCGAAACCCTCCACGTGTTCAGCCTCGCGGGCGAGGAACGATTTCGGGATGAGCAGCGGGAAATAGGCATTCACGGCACCCGTTTCCTTGAACATCTTGTCGAGTTGCGCCTGCATTTTCTCCCAGATGGCGTAGCCGTAGGGCTTGAT
>DFHC01000049.1:1059-9035 GCA_002372575.1 bacterium UBA3734
AATGGCATAGCCATAGGGCTTTATGACCATACATCCGCGCACCGCCGACTGCTCGGCGAGGTCGGCCTTCACCACCAAATCGTTATACCACTGACTGTAGTTGTCAGCTCTTTTCGTCAAATCTTTCAGTTCTTTTGCCATAATTTTAATGTGTTTCTTGAAATTTCGGCGCAAAATTACAAAAAAATGTTGGTAAAAATGCGATAAAGTAAAAAAAAGAGTTACCTTTGCAGTAAGATTTCGTCTCGTGTGGATTAAACCTCACGGAAAAAGACGCGTCAAACATCAAGTATATGTCAAATCATTTTACTAACTTTTAAATACAACTGAAACATGAAGAAGATGAAATTCCTGACACTCGGAATGTGTGTCGCTGTGATTGTGAGTTGTGGCTCGGCCACGAAGAATGGTGCGCTCATCGGCACTGGTGCCGGTGCTGCACTGGGTGCCATCATTGGCAAGATTGCTGGTAACACGGCCATTGGTGCTGCCGTTGGCGGTGCTGTGGGTGCTGGTGCCGGCGCGCTCATTGGCAAGAAGATGGACAAGGCAAAGGCCGAGGCTCAGGCTGTGAAGGACGCTCAGGTGGAGTCGGTGACCGACGCCAACGGCCTGCAGGCTGTGAAGGTGACCTTCGACTCGGGCATTCTCTTCAACACGGGTAGCTCCACGCTGAGCACCGCCGCCAAGAACTCGCTGACGCAGTTCGCCGGTGTGCTGAAGAACAATGCCGATTGCGACGTGGCTGTGCAGGGCTACACCGACAACACGGGCTGGAAGAACAGCACCGCCGAGCAGAGCGCCCAGAAGAACGTGACGCTCTCGCAGCAGCGCGCTCAGGCCGTGACGAGCTATCTGAACTCGCTCGGCGTGGGTAGCAACCAGATTCGCTCCACCATCGGCTATGGCGAGGCTAACCCCGTGGCCGACAACTCGACGGCTGCCGGCAAGGCTCAGAACCGCCGCGTGGAGGTATATATGTATGCCAGCGAGGCCATGATCAAGGCTGCCGAGGCTGGAACGCTTCAGTAATCGACAATTAACAATCGTTCATTGACTATTAACATTGAAGATTATTAAAAAAACTGTCCGATGGATCGTGGTGGCATTTTTTGCCTCCACGATTCTTTCTGTTGTAGCACTGCGCTTCATACCCGTCTATCTCACACCACTGATGCTCGCGCGCTGCGTGGAACAGGCAAGCGAAGGGCGAAGCATTACGCTACACCACCGCTGGGTGTCGCTCGAAAAGATGTCGCGCCATATGCCAGTGGCCGTGATGGCCAGCGAAGACCAGCGATTCCTTTTGCATCACGGATTCGACTACGATGCCATCCAAAAGGCGGCCAAACGCAATATGCAGGGCGGAAAAAACAAACTCGGAGCCAGTACCATCACCCAGCAGACGGTGAAAAATGTGTTTTTGTGGCAGGGTCGTTCGTGGCTTCGGAAAGGTTTGGAGGCGTATTTCACTGTGCTCGTAGAGCTGATTTGGTCGAAGCAGCGCATCATGGAAGTCTATCTGAACAGCATCGAGATGGGCGACGGCATCTATGGCGTGGATGCCGTGGCAGAATACCATTTCAACAAGACTGCCAACGACCTTTCACGCTCCGACTGTGCCCTTATTGCCGCCACATTGCCCAATCCGCGACGCTTCAGCAGCAAGCATCCGAGCGACTATATGCTCAAGCGGCAGCGTCGCATTGAACACGAAATGAAATTCATCCCCACGTTTCCGCGCGAGGGCGAAAACTATGACCCCACGACAGCTGTGGGGGGCGTTTATCGGAACGGGAAGTAATATTTTTGCGAAAATGGTTGCACATTAGGAAAATTATACCTAATTTTGCAACTCATGGAAAATTTTATTCTAAACGAACTCAACGACGACCAACGCAAGGCGGTGGAATACTGCGACGGGCCGCAACTGGTGATTGCCGGAGCGGGCTCGGGCAAGACACGCGTGCTGACCTATAAAATCGCCTACTTGCTGGAGCGGGGCATGAAGCCGTGGAACGTGCTGGCACTGACGTTCACGAACAAGGCTGCCAACGAGATGAAGTATCGCATCGGCCAACTCGTGGGGCAAGACAATGCTTATCGCCTGAACATGGGCACGTTTCACTCGGTTTTCGCGCGGATTTTGCGTGTAGAAGCAGAACTTCTGGGCTTCAACTCGAATTTTACAATTTACGACGAGGCCGACTCGCGCTCGCTGTTGAAAAACATTGTGAAAGAAATGGGGCTCGACGACAAGCAATACAAACCAGCCTCAACCCACCACCTGATTTCGATGGCAAAAAATCACCTGATTTCAGCAATGGAATATGCCAACGACTATGAGGTGCAACGTCGCGACCAGGATGCGAAAATGCCAGAAACGGGTCGCATCTTCGTGGAATACGAACAGCGATGCCGACAGGCGAATGCGATGGATTTCGACGATTTACTGGTGCTGACCTATCGTCTGTTTCACGACCATCAGGCCGTGCGCGAGAAATACCAACAGCGATTTCAGTATGTACTCGTCGATGAATATCAGGACACGAACTACGCGCAGCAGCAAATCGTGCTGCAACTGACCCAAGAACATCGTCGTGTCTGTGTCGTGGGCGACGATGCGCAGAGCATCTACGCCTTCCGCGGTGCCAACATCGACAATATTCTCGACTTCCAGAAAATCTATCCCGAGGCTAAGCTGTTCAAGTTGGAACAGAACTATCGCTCCACGCAGCGCATCGTGCAGGCCGCTGGAAGTCTAATCAAAAAAAATGAGCGGCAGATTCCAAAGGATGTGTTCAGCCAAAACGAAGAAGGCGAGAAAATCATCCTGAAGCAGGCTTATTCCGACAAGGAAGAGGCGAGCATCGTCTGCAACGACATCAAGCGAATTCGCCGAAATGACAAGTGCGAATATAGCGATTTCGCCATTCTCTATCGCACAAACGCCCAGAGCCGCGCCTTCGAGGAGGAAATGCGCCGACAAAACATTCCCTACCGCATCTACGGCGGCCTGAGCTTCTATCAGCGCAAGGAAATCAAGGACATTATCGCCTATTTCCGCCTCGTCTGCAACCCCAGCGACGAGGAGGCCATCCGCCGCATCATCAACTATCCGGTGCGGGGCATCGGCAACACCACCGTGCAGAAGATTGCCGACGCAGCCCGACAACGTGAAACAAGCTTTTGGGACGTGATTCTGGAGCCTGAAAAACATGGACTAAACGTGTCGAAATCAACGATTCAGAAGCTCGGCGACTTCACTTCGATGATGGCTGGCTTTATTCAGAAACTGTCCACGGCCAACGCCTACGAACTGGGGCGCGAAATCATCCAGACGAGTGGTATTTCGGCAGACTTGTTCTCGGGCAACGACCCCGAACAGCTCTCGCGACAGCAAAATCTCGAAGAATTTCTGAACGGATTGCAAGATTTCGTCGATACACGGCGCGAAGAGGGTAGGGAACAAGAGGTGCTGCTGCCGGATTTCTTGCAGGAAGTGTCGCTGCTGACCGACCTCGACAGCGACGACAACAACGAAAGCCGCGTGCTGCTGATGACGATTCACGCGGCAAAGGGGCTGGAGTTTCCGACGGTGTTTGTCGTGGGCATGGAGGAGAATATTTTTCCGAGTCCGCTGTCGAGCAGAAGTCTTCGGGAGCTGGAGGAAGAGCGTCGCTTGCTCTACGTGGCCATCACGCGAGCCGAGCAACACTGCATTCTGACCTGCGCGAAGAGCCGTTGGCGCTATGGAAAAATGGAGTTTGGCCAGCCGAGCCGTTTTCTGAAGGACATCGACCCGCGTTACATCACGGTTGAAGGTGGTGGCGTGGGCGAAACGACGGGCTACGGCCTCGGACGAAGCTCTTCGATGCGCAACATTCAGAACTCGCGCCCCGTCGCCTCGCAGTTCATGGCCGACCAACAAGCAAAAATCACGGCACCACGCCGTCCGGAACGCCCCGTGGACCCGTTCTCCGACGATTTCAAACGCAAATTGGCTTCCGCAAGTGGTAAATTCCGAAAATTAGATTCGGTTTCGAGGCCGAACACGCTGAACCAGCCGAGCGCGTTAAAATCGCCTGAAACACCGTCTGACAGCCCGTTGAAACCCGGCAACGTCATCGAGCATCAGCGTTTCGGCATCGGCACTGTCGTGATGGTGGAGGGAAGTGGCGAAAATACAAAAGCAACTGTCGATTTCCGAAATGTGGGAACCAAACAGTTGCTCCTGAAATTTGCACGCTATACGATAATCAAGTCGTAGTCGCCTTCTGACTTCGTTTTTTCTGTGAATAAAGCCGTTGTCTCTTCAGCCATGCGGCTTTTTTCTTCTCATATTCCTCGCGGTGTCGCTCCAAGAAATTATCAGCCATCAGCAGTGCTACTTGAATTGTCCGTAAATGACGACGATTTTGAGCGGGTCGTAAGGATTCTCGCTGCCACCCACGAGTCGGGTGCTGGTGAGATCCATTTGGTGCGTCACCTTGCCCGATGCGTCCAAGTACACAGGGATGATCACCACTTTGTTCCAATTTTCCGACGAGCGGTTCGCACTCATGATGTTGATGAGCTGCGAAATGTTGTTGAACGTGTAGGTGTTGAGCGTGCTCACACTGTTGGTGGCGGTGAACGACGAGCGGTTATTGACCAGTTGGTTGTGCTCGAAGAAGGTGTAGAGGCTGTCACGCGGAATCATCAGCAGGGTTGTCGGGGCGGTGAAAGCGTAGTCCGACTGCGTTTCGTTGTTGATGCGCGGCAGCACGATCTTCGCCGAGTTGATGGTGTCGTTTTCGTGGCCGCGGAGAATGTCGTCGATGGGTAGCGTGAGCTCGGTGAAAATGCCGGCCGGCGTCTTCAGGTAGGTACACGTATTGTCATTGAGCAACGTCTGGATTCTTTGCTCGTCGTTTTCTATTTTCGTCGTTTGCAGAACTTCTTCCGTGCCGACAATCGAGGTGGCTCCGGCTTCGACGGAATCGCCTTTGACAAGGTAGCGATAATAGATGTTCAGCCTGCAAATAGACACATTTGCCATGGCACCGATGCCCGCCGTATGCTCGAAATAGAAGCCTGGCAACACCTGCGACATGAATTTCATCGGGTCGCCAAAAACCTGGGGGTTCTTGTAGTAGGTGTTCATCAAATAAGTGCCGAAATTGTTGTACTTTTTGCCCTCACGGTCGGTATATTCCTTGTCCAGGCGTATGCGAATGTTGGGCGTGTAGCTTTTGCCCTTCCTCACCGTCTCACTCACACTGAGGTCGGTCAGCGTATAGGTCTTGCTTTCGTGGATGCCGTCGGGGCGGATGTAGCCGTTGGCCATCGGGTCGAAGTCGGAATAGTAAATTCTGTCTTCGTACATGGGTTTCGACATTTCGTGAACCGTCAGCTTCATCACGGCTAACGAGTCGCCGTAGGAATTGCTGTGGAAGAGGCGGAGTTCGCACGAGTCGGCCACGATTTCCCCGTCGATTTTGCTGACAATGCTGTCGATGGGCGGAAAATGAATCGAGTAGTCGTCGATGACATGGAATTGCGTCATGTAGTTGCCTGTGATAATGGCATTCGTCTCAGGATCCTTGACTCTTCCAAGATGGCCCGTCGTTGAGCGAAAATAAACAGGTCCGGCAGCGAAAGACCGACTGGCTACGGCGAACGAGTCGGTCGAGACGGACAGCTTGTCCATGTTGTGCGATAGGGAAGTGCCGATGTCGCTGGTGGTGTCGTCGCACGAGGCGAATGTCATGGCTGCGGCGACAATGGCTATGAAAAACTTGTATTTCATGATTTTTCTTCTTGGTTATTCTGCATTAGGGCATATCGTGTCGTAAAACTCCAAATATGCGTCGGCAAAATCCTCTCCAGCGTATTTCAACAACGGGAGATTCTTGTCTTTGACGTAGTTCAGCAGTGTCTTGCTGACCTTTTTGCCAGCCTCGACGATGCCGTCGCTGTAGTCGATGGCGAGTTTGCCAAGTTCTACGTAGTCAAAATTTTTCTTGTAGGGCTTCAGCAGCTCGTCTGTGACCTCGCGAAACGCCAGCGCACTCTTGAAACTGCCGCCCAGACTGCCTTTCAACTGGCTTTGGAAGAGCGAGGTAACCACTTTCGTGTCGGCAAAAGAGGGTTCTTCTTTGTAAGCCGTCTTGATGTAGAGCGGCACCACTGACGACATCCAGCCCTGACAATGGATGATGTCGGGAATCCAGCGGAGTTTCTTCACGGTTTCCAGCACGCCACGGGCAAAAAACACGGCTCGCTCGCCATTGTCGGCATATTCCTCGCCCGACTCGTTTTCCGTCATCTGGCGTTTCAGGAAATAGTCGTCGTTGTCAATGAAGTAAACCTGCACACGCGTATTCGGAATGGAGGCCACCTTGATGACAATCGGGTGGTCAGTATCGTTGATAATCAAGTTCATACCCGAAAGCCGCTGCACCTCATGGAGCTGCCCGCGACGTTCATTGATATTTCCCCATTTCGGCATGAAGGTACGAATCTCATAGCCGGCCTCCTGAATTTTTTGTGGCAACAAACCGCCCATGGCCGACATCTCCGACTCAGGGACATAAGGGGAAATCTCTTGGTTGATGAACAATACTTTCTTAGTCATATTTTGTGATAAATGATAGTGTATGCAAAGATACGAAAAAAAGCTGACATGAGCGCCAACTTTTTTTTAAATTGTCGAAAATGCAAATATTATTCGCAAATTTTAATGATTTTTTTGCATTTTACTCGATGACAACGAGCGGAGCGTCCTCGAGAACATTCTCGCCGACTTTCACGCACACGGCCACGACCGTTCCGTCGGTCTCGGCCTCGATGTTGTTGGCCATTTTCATGGCTTCAAGCACCACGAGCGTGTCGCCGGCCTTCACCTGCTGTCCCACCGCCACCTCAATGGCGGTAATCACGCCCGGAAGCGGCGACTTCACGGCATTGCCCACGTTTACGTTGGCCGCAGGCTGCGCTTCGTCGTCGTTTTTGTCGGTAGCGGGCTGTCCGAGCACCACTTTCTTCTTCTCAGGTTCCTGCTCGGGTTCCATTTCCACGCTGAAAACTTCGCCGTTCACCGTCACATCGGCCACGTTATTCACTATCTCACCGATGGCGACGACGTATTCTTTTCCGTCGATTTTGTACTTATATTCTTTCATTGTCTTTACTTTTTTACTTTTTAACCCTTATTTTTTTCACCTTTTCACAGGTTTCTGCGTCATCACTTGAAATTTCGCGTTCCACAGCGTGTGGCGGGGCTTGATGGTGATGAAGCCCGGCTCGCGGTCGTGGACGTTGTTGCCCTTATGTTCGTGCAGTGCCAGCGCAATGGCTGCAAAAATATTCTTATCCATTGTTGAATGTTGAGTTTTGAATGTTGAATTGTCGGGCTCGCCGATTCCGAATTGTCAATTGTCAATTGTAAATTGTCAAATTGTAAATTTCCTTTACATCGGCATACACCCGTGCTTCTTCGCGGGCAGCGACTGCTTTTTGCCAGCCAGCTGGGCCAGTCCGCGACAGATGCGGAAGCGCGTGTTTCTGGGCTCAATCACGTCGTCGATATAGCCGTATTGCGCAGCCTGATAGGGATTGGCGAAGAGGTCGCTGTATTCGTCTTCCTTCTCGGCGATAAAGGCTTTCACGTCCTCGCCGGCCTCTTTCTTGGCCTTCACGTCTTTCGCGAAAAGCACAGCCACGGCGCCCGAGGCACCCATCACGGCGATTTCGCTCGACGGCCACGCGAAATTCAGGTCCGAGCGCAGCTGCTTGCAGCCCATCACGATGTGGCTGCCGCCGTAGGACTTACGCAGCGTGATGGTGATTTTCGGAACGGTGGCCTCGCCGTAGGCATAGAGCAGCTGAGCACCGTGAAGAATCACGGCGTTGTACTCCTGACCCGTTCCCGGCAGGAAGCCCGGCACATCGACGAGCGAAACAATGGGGATGTTGAAGGCGTCGCAGAAGCG
>DFHC01000064.1:0-8575 GCA_002372575.1 bacterium UBA3734
GGCGAAGCTACAACCAGCAGGTTGTCGGCCTGCGAAAGTTTGGCCACGAACTTCGTTTTGAGCGTGCTCACCACCATATCATTGTACAACGCGCTGAAATCTATTTCCTGCGTATTGAGGAAACGGAACCGCTGCGGGTAGTCGCGCTGCAACACCTCGAGTTGCCTGAACGTGTGCAGGTTGCTGTTCACCGGGTCTATCACGCCGTAAGCATCAAAGGCGATGTATGTCTGGTGGCTGTTCATCTCTGTTTTTTTCTTGCGCCACCACAAAGTTAAGGTTCTTTCCGCAAATATGCAAACAAATGTGGCACGGCGCGAAAAAAAATGCGTAATTTTGCATCCGAGTCGTGGACTTTCTGTATAGAACCGCGGCCATTTTGTGGGTAAAAATTAGCGTTGGCTATTATTCAAACGTTCAGAAACTTGCAGGTGGAAAGAACACGAAAAGTAATAATGGTTGCGCTCACTATCATAGTGGGCGTTTTCCTGTTTTCTTTTCGTAGGTTTCCTGCAAGTACCTTGAACGTTGGACGGTGAAGACGTCCACGTTTCGTAATCGTACTTGTGGGAACATTTGTTTATTGGCTCGGCGCGTTGATAACGTAAATCATTATGACAAACAACGGAATGAAAGAAAGCCTGCTGCTTGAAATAGACAAGCGGGTGTCCGACAAGGTGCTCGAGCCTACCAATGCCGAGCTGCTAAAAAAACTGATTCTCGCTGCGGATGACGACAACGAGGCGATGATGATTGCTGCATTGGGTACAACTTACAAGAAAACGGGCTTTCACTTTGACAAGCGTCTGGAAAGACTCAGCAACGACATTCGCTATTTCAAGAAGAATGAGGCACTGAGTTTTCACACCGACGACAGTAAGCCAACGCACAAACTCATCATTGGCGACAACTACGAGGCTTTACAAAATTTGCTCATCGAGTACAAAGGGCGCGTGGATGTCATCTATATCGACCCACCTTACGGCAAAGACAGTATGGGAGAGTTTGCACAAACGAACTACGAAAACGCCATCACTCGCGACAATCTTCTTTCGATGCTTTACCCTCGTTTGATGTTGGCAAAACAACTATTGGCGGAAAGTGGTGTTATATTCTGTAGCATTGATGACCGCAACCAAGCATACATAAAATGTTTGTTTGATGAGGTGTTTTTGGAAAAAACTTCATTTCAAACATTATTTGGAGGAAACAAGGTGGTGGCAAAGCCGATAGTAGTTATTTGGCCAATAATTGTGAATATGTTATTACTTATAAAAAAGCATCATTAGAAAAATTTAATGGCAATGAAATAGACGAAACCATTTTCAACAAAACAGATGATAATGGGAGGAAATATCGGCTAATGTCTTTGGATTTTGGAAGTCTTTCTTATTCTGTTTCATTGGATTATCCGATAACATTACCAAATGGCATAGTTTGCTATCCTGATTGTGAAAAAACATACAATGAAAGAAAAAAAGGTAAGGTAAATAGCCACGATTGGTGTTGGAGATGTAGTAAGGAAGAATACGAAAAAAGATTAAATGCAGGCAAAATTGAGTTCACGTACAATAAGAGAACTGGAAAATGGAAAGTTCAAGAACGATTGTATTTGGATGAAAAAAAAGAAGGTGGATTGCGAGAAAATATAATAACAGAATTTACAAATAGAACTGCGAAAAATCAATTAAAAAGTATTTTTCAAGACGTGGTTTTTAATTATCCAAAACCTATTGATTTATGCCAATTTCTTATCAATCTATATCCAAAGAAAAATATTATAGTCCTCGATTTCTTCGCTGGCAGCGGCACAACAGGGCACGCTGTACTTGATATGAACAAAAAAGACGAAGGAAACCGCCAATTTATTCTCTGCCAATTGAATGAAAAGACTGACACCACACCCAACGGAATCGCCTACGATGTGACGAGCAAGCGACTGAAACGAGTAATGACTGGCGAATGTTATGACGGAACGAAAAGTTTCAAGTGGGCAGAAGAAAATACGCCTTACGGCGGAAATCTGGATGTGTATGAAATAGCAACGGTTCATAATTCTAATAACATAGAGGGTCAGACACCATTTGATGTGATTGACGAAACGCTCTACGGAAGAGAAAAGTTTACTACGCTACGCGAGAAAGTGGATTGGGTATGCGGAAATTTCGCCCATACACAAAAATGGATTGACGACAACGATTGGTTAGACAAACACAAACTGGAGGGTTAAAAACGATGCTACTAGAGGCAAAAGACCTGCAACAACGTGCTGTGGAAGAACTGTTGCAAAAGGCAGAGGGGAACAAGAAAGTGCTGACTTTCCGAGCACCGACAGGCAGCGGAAAAACGCGAATGATGGCCGACTTTATGAATCGGGTGTTGGCTGCCCACGACGATGTTGTGTTTTTGGTGTCCACGCTGTCGAAAGGGAATCTGGCACAGCAAAATTACGATGTTTTTCGCGATTGTGCCGACAAAGGAATTTTCCCAAAGATTGATGCCCACTTGATTTCGACGGAAGTAAGTGGCGAGGAAACGCTTTTTATTCCTGAAAATCACAATGTCTATGTGCTTCCACGCGACTTGTTCAAGAAAAACGGTCGATTGATGCAAGGTCCGATGCTGAACTTTCTGCGTACAATGACAGAAAACTATTTTGGCAAAGGGAAAAACAAACAAATTTTTCTCATCAAAGACGAATGTCACCAAGCCACGAACAATCTTGATGCCATCTCGGAAGATTTCTTCAAGCGAATTTTCAACTTTTCCGCTACGCCGAAGTTGAATCGTGGGCAAGTGCCCGATGTGCAAATTACAGACGATGAAGCCGTGCAAGCCAAACTGATTAAGCGAGTGGAGTTGGTGGACGACGACAGTGTGCCTGTAGAAACGGCTTTGGAGAAGTTTCAGGAAATCAAGCAAGCCTATCGCAATCTGTTGGGCGTGAATCCCTGCCTGATTATCCAAATATCGAATAAAGACAAAGCCGAAGACGAGTGGAACACACGTATCAAGCCTGCATTGGACAAGCATCAGGATTTAAAGTGGATGGTGATAGTCGATAAAAGCAAATTGTGCGACACCAACGACGATATCAAGAAAAAATTGCCTGTGGAGCGTTGGAAAGATTATGCCAAAGGCAACGAATCGACAATTGACGTGATTGTTTTCAAAATGGTTATTTCGGAAGGTTGGGATATTCCACGAGCCTGTATGCTCTATCAAGTGAGAGATACGCAAAGCAGGCAGTTGGACGAACAGGTGATGGGGCGTGTTCGCCGAAATCCCCGTTTGCTCGACTTTGAAAAACTCTGCGACGAAGCCAAGGAATTGGCAATGACGGCGTGGGTATGGGGCATCGAGCCAGATGGAATGAAGCAGACGCATCCCGTCAGGCTGTGGAAAAGCGATAGCGTAAACCTGCAAGACCACATCAAAGTAAGAACGACCCACTTGATCAATCTGACGAACAAAAAAGGGTTTAAAATTGAAGAAGTCATTCAACCTGATACAAAATCTGTACATACCAACATCTTCACATTATATAATAAATTGGCGAGAGTTGAAAATGAACTGCAAAACCTCTGCTTTGAATATGCCCACGACAACATTGGCCGTTGGTGGACATTTATGGAACAAATTGACAGGATAAAGAAACATTACGACACCTATATCTGCAATTACGAGGAGAGTATGGAGGTAGATAAAGAAACTACGTTCCCTGCAACATCATCTTACGTGGATAATGGGAACCACAACGAACTGGAAGATTGGGTGTGGTGTCGTCGGGGAAAATCTACAACATTCGCTTTCGACAGTGAAGCAGAACGAAAATGGGCTTCAGTGCTTAGCAAATTAGCCATCAGGTGCGGTGACAAAGTTCGTACAAATTTGTTTGATGATGATTACCGTTACTTATGGGGCAAAAATTTCCCACACAATTCAGATATCAAATACGAATATTATCTGAACGGTATCCACTCGTCGTATCCTGACTTTATTTTGAAAGATTTTCAGGGGAAAATTCACATTTTTGAAGTTAAAAGTGTGAATCATTCAGGTACGATGCCCGTTGATGAGGCAGAATATGAACGAAAAGTAAACGAACTGAAAGAATGCTATCGCGTGAGTTCCGCCCTACTGCCCGACCACGTGTTTTATCTGCCCATTCTTAAAGGAGACGATTGGGATATTTTCAAATATGAACAAGGCAATGCCACAATGACATCACTTGAAGAAATTAGACGAGAATTATCTTCAAACCAATCGTGATTGTTTTTGTTGGAGAACTTCCCAGTGACCACCTTTCTTGCTTCCCTGCCTAACTAAAATACCCAAATCTTTCAGGCGCTTCATTTGTTTTTCCACGCCACGCTGACTAAGACCAATGCGTTCCGCTATCTCCTGTGCTGTCAGAGTGGGATTGGAGAGAAGCAGCAACAGTAGTCGCTTGTCATTTGTTCCGAACTTTGTTCCGAATATTATTCCGAACTCATCGGCGTATCTGATTCGATGGCGAGTTTTTTACAGCCCAAACAACTGCCGATACTGCGCGGCGAGGTAGTCATCGACCCATTTGTAGTAGGTTTCGATAGCCTTGAAGTCGCCTTTTTTACGGAATTTTTCGATGCTTTCAACTCCTTTCTTGACTACTTCCTGCTCAACGGGACGGAGTCGTTGCACGGTGCCCGTCTGGGCGCGGTTCATCAATTTCGAGAGGTCGATGTAGGCCTTTGTATTGCCGCGTTGCAACGAGAAAATCCGTTCTTTTAGCGTGAGCGAAAGGGTGTTTAGCTGTGCGCGCCCTGTACCGTCGTCGCCAAGCATTTTCGGCAGCTTTTCCGAGGGTAGCAGCAGGGCGGGGACAGCCACTGCGGTCATTGGCGAGCCGATGATGACCCAGCTGACCGTGTTTTCAGGCTTTTCGTGGGGCAACACTCCTTGAACGAGGATGGTAGAGGCCGTGGAATAGCGCGTGATGTAGTCGCTGATGGGGAACATTCGCACATCGCTTTCGGTCGCGGGCATGAAATCTTCCATTTTCATCTTCGTCAGACCATGCGTGGAATAGCGCGGAATGCCTGTCAGCAGGCGTGTGGCATCGATTTTTCCTTCGCCAGCGGCTGCGGTCATGTAGTCGGTGATGGCGCAATAGCGCTCCACGCCCTGATCCAAAAGGTGGTTGCCTGTTGTGCCGAAATTCGTGCGCATCAGGTAGCCATCGGGTGCAACCGTCGGGTCGTTTACGTCGAATTTCACGTATTTGTAGTGTCCGGTTTCGTAGTAGGCGCAGCAACCATGTGCGTCGAGCACACCGAAATTGGAATTGACCTGTCGGGGCTTGGCGATGGTGTCGAGCAGCGTCTCGAAGTCCTCGACCGTGGCGCAGAGGCTTAGTGCCTTGCGGATAAGGATGCCGTCGCCCTCGGTGTCGCCCTCGTCGCCGTTGAGGTTGTAGGCTGCTGTGTTGATGATGGCGAAACCTGCCTCGTTGTGGCCGCCCCAGACGTGTTCAGCCAGCGTGTCATTGGTGTTCACAAGGCCGACGTAGCGAAAACGCTGGCCATGCACGACGAGCATTCGATTCTCGAGTGTGCCCGTGTCGCGATTTTTGAAAAGCAGTGGGCGTCCGTCGGTCGTGGCCTTGCCTGAAACGATGACCGAGGTGCACGCGCTGGCAGATAGTGACGTTATCCACAGCAGACATGATAAGGCGATTGTTAATGCAGAAAATCTTTTCATTTTGTTTGGTTTTGGGTTGTTGCGGGGTTTTAGTCTTGGCTGTTATTTAGGTCAGTCCCATCTCGCGAGCTTTCTCCATGAGCAGCTGCATGAGTGGTTCGCGCTCGTTGGGCACGCGGTTGTCGAGTACGGCGTCTTTCAGCGTCTGCTTCAGATCGCCGACCTCGCGCGAGGGTTTTAGGTGGAACATTTCCATGATTTCATTGCCGTCGATGACGGGTTGCAGGAGTCGTTTGTAGTCGCGCACCTGCAAGTCGGCGAGTTTCTCGCGCACAATCTGGAAATTTTGTAAAAAACGCTGTTTGCGCTGCGAATTTTTCGAGGTGATGTCGGCCTCGCAGAGCAGCATCAGGTCGTCGATGTCGTCGCCGGCATCGTTGAGCAGTCGGCGCACAGCGGAGTCGGTCACCTGTTCTTCGGCGATGGCGATGGGTCGCATGTGCAGATCGACGAGTTTTTGCACGTATTTCATCTTCGCGTCCATCGGCAGTTTCAGGCGGCGGAAAATCTGTGGCACCATTTTCGCGCCCACATAGTTGTGGTTGTAGAACGTCCATCCGGTGCCTGGCTCCCAGCGGCGCGTCTTCATCTTGCCGATGTCGTGGAGCAGGGCGGCCCAGCGCAGCCATAAAGCCCCCTCCAACCTCCCCCCTACGGGGGAGGCTTTCACTACATTTTCGAGGACTTCCAACGTGTGATAATAATTGTTTTTATGGGCACGTCCCGCCACCGTCTGCACATTGTCGAGGGCCGTCAGTTCGGGCAAGATGATTTGCAGCAGCCCCGAGCGATAGAGATAGTCGAAACCCGTGCTTGGATGCGGTGACATGATGATTTTGTTGAGTTCGTCCTGAATGCGCTCGCCGCTGATGATTTTCAGGCGGTCGGCGTTGCGGCTGAGTGCTTCGAAGGTGGCGTCTTCGATGAAGAAACCGAGCTGTGTGGCGAAGCGCACGCAGCGCATCATGCGCAGCGGGTCGTCGCTGAAGGTGATGTCGGGGTCGAGTGGGGTGCGCACGATGCCGTCTTCGAGGTCGTAGAGGCCGTCGAAGGGATCGACGAGTTCGCCGAAACGCCCTTTGTTCAGGCAAATGGCGAGGGCATTGATGGTGAAGTCGCGGCGGTTCTGGTCGTCTTCGAGCGTTCCGTCTTCCACGATGGGCTTGCGCGAGTCGTGGCTGTAGCTTTCGCGGCGGGCGCCCACGAATTCAACTTCAAGAGCCCCCTCCCAGCCTCCCCCCGAAGGGGAGGAGTTTAATTCAAACTGAATTTTTTGAATTACGTCATCAAGACTCATCATTACCTGATCATTCGTAAAACGGAGTTCTTCAAATCCCATTTTTTTCAAATCTTCAGTTCGCAACTGGTCGTACTCCTTTTGCTCTTGTGTCAAGTGATATTCTCCATCAACTTCTATCACAAGCTTCTTCTCTAAACATACAAAATCGACAATATAGTTTCCGATGATATGCTGTCTGCGAAATTTTTCACCAAAAAGATTTCCTCGAAGCATCTGCCATAAAATTTTTTCGGCATTTGTAGGATTGTTTCGATGTTCTTTTGCCCTTTCCTTTAACAATCCGTATGAAATGACATCTGCCGTCTGGTATCGGTTGATTTCTCCAGACACTCCCCCTTCGGGGGGGAGTTGGAGGGGGGCTCTAACCTTCACCTGCGCCGTCCCAAAATTCTTGAAAACGCTCAGATGCGCCTTTTTTCCGAGTTTTTTCTTCATCAGTTCGGCCACGCCGATGCCGCTGCCCACCACCACCACGTCGATGTCTTTCGACGGGCGTTCGAGGAAGATGTCGCGCACGTAGCCGCCCACCACATAGCACTCCACGCCGAGCTCGTCGGCACAGTCGCCAATCAGGTGGAAAATCTTGCGGTCGAGTATCTTGGCCAGTTCCTGGTCGCTATATAATTTCATCGTTTTCTTCCGTTTTTGCCCACAAAGTTACTGAAAACCTCGCGCAAGACAAAATAAAAACAAAAAAAATGTTATTTCTTTTGTATTATGTCCAATTTACACTACCTTTGCAAGCATGAAAAAGACCTTATTCATCGCAGCAGCCGCAATCTTCCTGCTCTCAGGATGTCAGAAAAAGACCGACGACGAGGCAGCGGCACGCGAACTGCTATCGGAAATAGAAAAGCTCTACGAGCAAGGACAGTATCGCACGGCGCTCGACTCGATAGAGTCGCTGCGTATGCGTTTTCCAATGTCGGTTGAGGGACGCAGAAAAGGCCTTAGACTCTGGCAGGAAGCCTCGCTGAAGATGGCGCAGGAAGATATTGCCGTGACCGACTCGCTGCTGCAAGCCACTACCGCTCGCATGAACGCCGAGCCGCGCATCTACGAGCGCAATATGCTTGGTGTGAAGCGCGATTCGCTACAGGCCCGTTACGAGGCACTCATCGGCGTGGTGCGGATGATTAGAAAGAGAATGGAGGGAATGCACAAATGAACAACACTGAACAGCAATTTCGCAGCGTAATGGCCGAGTGCCGGACGCTCTTCGAGAAAAAACTTCACGACTATGGTGCTTCGTGGCGCATTTTGCGACCATCGTCGCTCACCGACCAACTCTACATCAAGGCGAAGCGCATTCGCTCGCTCGAAGAAAAAAAAGAGGCCAAAATCGACGAAGGCATCCTTCCTGAATTCGTTGCACTCGTCAACTACGGCATTGTGGGCTTGGTACAGCTGGAGTGCGGATTTGTAGATGAAGTGGACATCTCGCCCGACGAAGCGATGGCTCTCTACGACCGCCACGCCGAGGAAGCCCTCAGCCTGATGCTGAAGAAAAACCACGACTACGACGAGGCCTGG
>DFHC01000064.1:8648-8777 GCA_002372575.1 bacterium UBA3734
CAGCAGCTACACCGATTTCATCCTGACGAAACTACAGAGAATCAAGGAGATAGAAGACTTGGAAAGACGTGGCGAGAGCCTCAAGGCGAGCGAGGGCATCGACTCGAACTACATGGACATCATCAACTA
>DFHC01000117.1:0-8860 GCA_002372575.1 bacterium UBA3734
ACGAAAAGTCGAGCGCAAAACAAAGAAAAGAAAGCAATTTCTTTTTTATTCCCTGACAATTCCACCGACCTCATCATCGTTATTGATGGTGGTTTCGGTCTTTTTCACGCTGGCTTTCAGCTTTCCGAAACGATAGGAAACGGAGAGGCGGAACCAACGGCCGTTTTGGTTGTTGATGGTGTCGCTCCAGCCGAGGATGTCGCCCTGCACGGTGCGCGTCTCGAAGTGCTGCCGCTTGTGGAAAAGGGAAATGGCGGTCAGGCGGACGGTGAGGCGGTCGTTGCTTAGGAACGAGCGTTGCAGCGAGAAAGAATAACGATTATAAGGTTCATACGTGGAATAAATGTTTTGAGTTGCACTGCCGACCTGCCCGAAAGTGGTGAGGGTGGCTTGCAGTTTCCACGGAAGTTTCTGCGAAATATTGAAATAGTACCACAAATGGGTGGAATTCATGCTCAACTGCTGCTCTGGATTCTCGAATCGGCTATGCCAAGCATCCAGATTGGCTACGAGAGTCGTCTTTTCAAAGGGTTTCCACTGCACGTAGCCCTGAAGCTGCCACCGGCGATGGCGAATGACGTTGCCGTAGGTCGAGTAGCGCGTGTCGCCATCGGCGTAGGTGATGGCGCCGATGTTGTCGTTGCAGAACTGGAATTGCGGCGTGAGGTGGAAAGTCAGTTTCGGCCCGACGTTCATGTAGTTCAGGGCGATGGTTCGGTTCGTGGAACTGACCAGATGGGCGTTACCGAAGCTAACGGACTGCGGAAAACGCTTGACGGCGGGGTTCAGATAGCTGATGCCCGGACGGTTGATGCTCGTCGTGTAGCTGAGTTTCAGCGATTGCGCAGGGGTGATTTGGTATTTCACGCTGGCCTGCGGCACCCAGTCGCGCAGGTTCTTGTCGAAATCGGCCGATTTCCCGTCGGGAAAGTGCCCTTTCATATAGCTGTATTCGTAGCGCAGACCGGCTCGGGCCATCCATTTTCCGCTGTTCAACATATAGTCGGCATAGAGGGCGGCCACGCGCGTGGTGTGGTTGAAGGCATCGTTGGTCGTGGTGCGCGGTGCGTCGTAGAATTGCTGCGAGTTCTCGCCGTTGTTTCGGCGGTCGATATACTTCGTGCCGACTTGCAGTTTGTGGCCTTCCCAGAGCGGTCGCACGTAGTCGAACTGGAAGGTGTGCTCAGTGAAGCGTTCACGCGCGCTGACAAGGTATCCGTCGTAGTTGAAGGGGAAGTTTTGCTGCTGCGAATAGGTCGTTTCCTGCTCGGAATGCTGGCGCGTCAGGGCGAACAGATAAGAGAGAGTGAACTGTTCGCCCTTTCGACGCGTCTTGTGCTGGTAGTCGAAGCTGCCGTCCCACGAGTGGTGGCTGTAGTGCGGCATCCAATAGTGTTCGTTGTAGCTGTAGAGCTGGTTTCCCGAGGGGTCGAACATCGAAATCGGACCGCCGCCCTGCACGTTAATCTTGTAGAAATAGCCCCCGAACGATGCCGACAGCAGGTTGAGCGAGTCGATGTCGTAGCTGGCGTTGACGTCGGCACTGTGCAGGTTGCCCGGATTCGAGCCTTCGGAGTGTACGCGCTGCGTGTTGCCCGTGCCCACGAAGGTTCGCTCCACGTCGTTTTTCTTCGTCGTGGCTTTCTCCGACATATAGTTGTTGCCGTAGTACACGCTGACGATGGCTTTGCCCATTTGCGTGGCGAGATAGGTGCTGAGCGACGGCATTTTCAGGCTGCTGTAGGTGCCCGAGACGTTGCCCGTCACGCCCTGCAGCTTTTTCGTGTCCATCATCACGATGTTCAGAATCGCGTCCACGCCCTCGGCATCCTCGCGGGCGCCCGGGTCAGTGATGACTTCGATGCGTTTCACCGCCGAGGCAGGCATCGCTTTCAGGACGTCCTTCGCATTTTTCGTCATCGTGGGGTCGAGGCGGCCGTTTCTGTGGATTTTGAAGTTTGAATTGCCCTTCACGAGGATTTTGTCCTCGCCGTCCACGGTCACCATCGGCACTTTTCGCAGCATATCGAGCACGGTTTCCGTCTTCGAGTCTTCATCGGCCTGCACGTCGTAGCCCACGCGGTCGATTTCCTGCTTGATGAGCTGTCGTTGTGCCGTGACGGTTACGCCGTCGAGCGACTGGTTCCATGCCACGCTGTCTTTTTTCACTGAGAGGCTGTCGGTTTGGGCGCAGCCCGCCCCTGCTTTCGCCGCGAGGAGCAGCGAAAGAAGCATTATTCTGTATGTTTTCATCGTGATTCTCCTATTTTTTGAGCCGTTCGATGCTCATGTCGAACAACTCCTGAATGAATTCGTCTTTGGTTTTTCCTTTCAATTTGCCAAGCTCGTCTGCGACCATGTTTTTCTCGGCATCGTCCAGACTGTCGGACTTTTTGCACAGCTTGTAGATGTAGGTCGCATAATAGTTTGCAGCCGTTCCGTCGGGGTATTTCAGGAAAAGGTTCTTGTAGGTGTTGAACTGGCTGAGCCACGATTCGGAGCTTCCTTGCATGTGGAAGGAAGTGGAATCAGAGGAGAACACAGAGCTGCCATCGAAGGAAAAACCGTTGCCGAACGAAAATTCCTGACCGTTCACGTAGGCCTTATTGCCTTTCACCACGATGCTGCTTCTCAGCGTCGATGGGCCTTGCCGGAATTTGGGCGTCGTGGCGTATGTCTTGACAATGCGCCCCGATATGCTTTTGCGGTTTTCCACCCATTCGAGGGCGTAGGCATAGCGGTGTTTTTTGTCGGGGTCGCTGGGGTCGAGGAAGCAGGCGTAGATGTACTGCGAGCCTTCCATCAGTCCGATGGCAACGCCTCCCCCATTGCTGTGTCCCACGGCCAGCGAAGTGTAGTTCGACGCGCCTCCCTGCGTGCCCGTGCTGATGCTGTAGGCCTTGGGTTCGTCTTGTCGGAAGGCGTCTCTGATGGCCGTAATCAGCTGTTTGTCCTGAGGATTCGGAATCGTGAAGTCATAGACGTCGCTCATTCCCTCCATCTGTCCGGTTTCAGGATTCTTTTCCACGTTGTACCTCGACGAAACCTCCTGCTGGTTCTTGCTTTTCCGCAGGGCGTCGAAAGCCTTCTGGATGTTCTCTTGCGCCGTCATTGCCGAGGGCATCGCCGTCAGCAGGGCTGCTAAAATGATGTTTCTACTCTTCATATGCAATCAAATTTTCATGTTCGTTAATATAAATTATGGTACCATCTTCTTGCATCACGGGAATGTAGCCGCAGGCTGCCAACTGTGCCTTGATGATTTCCTCTTCGCACTGCGCCAGCTGGAGTTCCACTTCTCGCGCCCCTTGCTCGGCCTGCGCCATCAGCACGTAGGCCTTGTCGTGGTCGAGCATTGTGGGGCGGGGCTTTCTCCGACTGCGTTTCGGGCTCTCGACGGGCGATTTTTGAGGGGAAATGGTGTCGATTTTCACTTCCGAAGAGTGGTTTTCGGGCTGTGCGACGGTCGTCACCGTATCGACTTTCGCCGTGAGTGGCGCAGTCGGTTCGATTTGCTTCGGGGGAATCGCGAAATACAGGATTCCAGCCACGACAGCCGCCGCCACACCCCAGCCCATCCAGCGCTTCCAACGGTTTTCGGGATTGATTTCGGCGATTTCGGGTGAAACTGGCTTCATCGCGTCGATTTCTTGGAAGAGCAGGCGATAATCCTCCCATTCTCGCGGCACTTCCTGATGGCGAAAGTATTGCGCGAGAGCGTCCTCCTCGTCGAGTGTCGTAGTGCCGTCCATATATTTGGCCAGCAGCTTTTCGATGTATTCCTTCGTGTATCGTTTCATGTTCCGTTTCTTCGTTTGATTTCTTCTAACAGTGTTCTCCGAGCCCTTGCCAGCAGCGTGCTCACCGACGTTGTTTCGATGCCCAGCAGTCGGGCGATTTCTTCGTGGCTGCGCCGTTCCACCTGCCGCATATATAACAAGGTGCGCTGTGTGGTGGGCAGTTGTTGCAGTTTTCGGCTGAGCCATTCGTCGTCTTCCTTCATTTCCAGCTCGTCGTGCGGACTGGTTGCGAGGCTCAGCACGATGGTTTCGTCGAGCGCTTCCGTTTTTCGTCGTCGTTGGTGACTTCGCAGCAAGTGTTTCGCCATCAGCGCCGCCAGTGCTTCCACCGAGTCGTAGCGTTCCAATTCGTCGCGCATCTGCCACAGCCGAAGCATCACATCCTGCGCGATGTCCTCCGCCTCGTCTCTGCCCGCCCCGTAGCGTCGGCATGCGCCGAAAGCCTTTTCTCGCCACGTGCGGGCTCGCTGTTCAAATGCTGTTCTGTCCATGTTTTTTGCGCTGTACAACTATATAACGCTTTTTGGGGGCGAAACCAAACGAGAATTAAGGAAATTTAACAAGTTTAACGTCGGACGCAAAGTTTTCCACTTTTTGTTTTGCCGATTTAAAATAATTTCCTAACTTTGCATCACCGCTGGTTAGCCCACTTGTGGGTGATTATATGGCTTAATGATGAAGATAGAACTGCAAAACATACAATCTTTGGACGATATCCTATCCTCGTTTTTCGCAACACTTGCTGCCGAGGAGGCCACGCTGTCGTTGATGCCACCACTGTTGATGGCGATGAGGGATATGTACGTCCAAAATCCTACATCTTCCATTGATACGTTCAGTTTAGACGATGAGGCGATTGCAATGACTATCAACCAACTTAAAAGCTATTTACACGACTGCCCCGCCGATTGTCTAAAGCTCCTGAATATGCCGCTCACCTACTTGATGGACGAACTGATTTGCAATATTCAACAGCACGCCAAAACCGAGCGAGGATATGCATTCTCGAAGTACGATGCGGCTACAAAGACCATTGAAATTATGATAGCCGACATGGGCATCACCATTTATGGCAGCTACGTGTCGGCACAGAAACATCTCGAAAAATTAGGGAATAGCGATGCAGAGGCGCTTAATTTGGCTCGAAATGGCTATTCGGTGAAAAACCTACCAGACACAGAGAACCGAGGCTACGGAATATCCTCGAACATACGAATGGTAGTCTAAGGCTTGCGCGGAGAGTTCGCGGTCATGTCTGGCAACGCGCTGCTGCTCCAATCGGCAACGCAAAAGAAGATACTTTCTTTGCCGAAAGAAATTGATTACAAAGGCACGATGGTGGTCGTTAGGATACCTGCTATCGTTCCTGAAGGATTTAACCTATATAACTATACAGGATGAGTATGAAACAGATTATTAATGTACAAGAGTGTTACGGTGCGGAACTCCACACCCGACAGATGATAGAGCGGCTGGCAGCCTCGCTAAATCCTGCTGACTCATACCTGTTGGACATGCAGGGCGTACAGCAAATTTCCCGTTCTGCGGCAGACGAATTGTACAATCTCACGCATAGTACAATGCAGGTGGATGTGATTAATTTGGAACCCTTTGTAGAGAAGATGATTTCCTCCGTAACCAGAGGGCGTTTCCTCCCACGCCAGCGCGCGGTGGGAGATATACCTATCATCCACTGTGCCACTATAGGGAATGTGTTGCAGCAATTGACTCGGTAGCAGCATTAGCATTTCGTGACCGATGGTTAAAGTCGGAAAGCTCTGCAGGTATTGAATAAGAATATAGTGGAAACATCTATCGCGTATTCTTCATTTTCGACGAGGGCAATATCGTGGTGCTCTTCAACGGCTTTCAGAAAAAGACGCAGAAGACACCGCAGGGGGAAATAGAAAAAGCAATCAAAATAAAGGAGGCATATTATGCAGACAAACAATCACAAAATCGCTGACTACGATGCCGTGCTTGATGCCAAGTTCGGCAAGGAAGGAACGCCTGAGCGTGCTCGTGCTGAGGAGGCGGCCTACTCGTTTTATTCAGGGAAGATTCTTCATGATGCTCGCAAAGAAGCGAAAATTACACAGACGGAACTTGCTGAGCGCACGCAGACTACCAAGTCGTATATTTCGAAGGTAGAGAATGGCCTTATCACTCCGAGTGTCAGTTTCTTTTACCGCATCATCGCCGCCCTTGGGATGAGGGTAGAGGTCGTGAAACCTGTTTACTGACAGGATTTTATAAGGAAAAGGAAAGCAGGGACTTCAGTAGCCACAACGGGCGAAAGAGCCCCTGTTTTTTGTAAATTTCACTAACGAAAGGCGATTTCAATTTATTTTTGCATATTTCTTGCGAGGATGATTGTTGAAAAAAACTAAAATCTCGATTATATTTTGCGATGCGAAGAATTATGATTACTTTTGCAGCAAGAAATTTTTAATATCGAAAAAAACATGAAAAAACTTTTTCTGGTCGGCTGTTGCCTGTTGATGAGCATATTGTCGGCCCAGGCGCAAGACTTGGACTCGCTCTACGCGCAGGAAATGCTGCGCCACGGCGTGGAGGCGCCCGATTTCGACATCGACAGCGCCTCGAATGCAAAGCTGAAAGACCTGCGCGGACGCTTCGTGGTGTTGCATTTCTGGGCATCGTGGTGTCCCGACTGCCGTCGCGACACGCCCGAAATGAACCGTCTGCACGACGAATTCGCGTCCGACAGCCTCGTCTTCATCCATATCTCGTTCGACACCGACCGCCAGCGTTGGACGAACTACTACATCGAGAACCAGATGGAGGGACTGCACTTCTGCGAGATGAAGAAAATGCGCGAGTCGGCCGTGGCACGGGCATACGGCATCAAGTGGATTCCGTCGTACTACGTGCTGAACACCGAGGGAAAGGTGATTCTCGCCACGGTGCAGATTGAAAAACTTCGCAAGCGGCTCGGCCTGCTCGACTACTCGCGCGTGAGCATTCCGCGCTCGCGGCGCGCCTGCGAGCCCACATTCCCGGGCGGCGACGACGTGATGATGAGCTATCTCGCACGACACATCCGCTATCCGCGACCGGCCTCAAACTACGGGCTGCAGGGGCAGACGGTCGTGAAATTCCTCGTGGAAACCGACGGCAGCATCAGCAACGTGCACGTAGTGGCGAACCGCATCACCGTGGACGACCGACTGGTGTTCCAGCGGCTTGCGGGCGACGAGAAGCGCAGAATTCGCGAGCAGGTGCTCGAGCTTTTCGCCGAGGAGGCCGTGCGCGTGGTGTCGGGAATGCCGAAATGGAAGCCCGGCGTGCGCAACGGCATTCCGATGAAGGTGGAANNTTTGCCGAGGAAGCCATCCGCGTGGTGTCGGGGATGCCGAAGTGGAAACCGTGTATTCGCCACGGCATTCCGATGAAGGTGGAATACGAGTTGCCCATCAACTTCAAAATCGACTACGGCATCCACGAAATGGGGTGAAGTTAATTTACAATTGACAATTTACAATTTACAATTAAGGCAGAGAGGATGATTCGGCTAAGAAACATCAACAAAACCTATTTCGGTGCACAGCCGCTGCACGTGCTGAAAGGCATCGACCTCGACATTGCCGAGGGCGAGTTCGTGTCGATTATGGGCGCGTCGGGCTCGGGAAAATCCACCTTGTTGAACATACTCGGCATCCTCGACAACTACGACGAGGGCGAATACCACTTGGCCGGCACACTCATCAAAAACCTCTCGGAAACTCAGGCCGCCACCTATCGCAACCGGATGATTGGCTTCATTTTCCAGTCGTTTAACCTCATTCCGTTCAAAACGGCGGTGGAAAACGTGGAACTGCCGCTGTTTTATCAGGGTGTGGCAAGGAAAAAACGCCACCAGCAGGCCCTCGAATACTTGGAGCGACTCGGACTGCGCGACTGGGCCGAGCACTATCCCAACGAGCTCTCGGGCGGACAGAAACAGCGCGTGGCCATTGCCCGAGCCCTCATCACGAGGCCGAAAATCATCCTTGCCGACGAGCCCACGGGAGCCCTCGACTCGAAAACCAGCGTGGAGGTGATGCAACTGCTCAAGGAGCTGAACCACACGGAGCGCATCACCGAAGTCATCGTCACGCACGACCCCGTGGTGGCCGAGCAGACGGAGCGGATTATTCGTATCAAAGATGGAGTTATTGAATGAAATTTGGCAGACAGCCCGCCGCAACAAGCTGCGCACGGCACTGACAGGATTCGCCGTGGCGTGGGGCATTTTCATGCTCATCGTACTGCTCGGCGCAGGCAACGGCCTCATCAACGCGCAGATGGAGCAGTCGAACCGCTTTCTGTCGAATTCGATGATGGTGTTCGGCGGTCAGACTTCGAAACCATACCAAGGTTTGAAAGAGGGGCGATCCATTCGCCTGCAAGCAAGCGACATGGCCATCACGAAGAATGATTTCAAGGAAAATATCGACTACGTTGGAGCGCAATATGTGTCGCCCGCCACAACCATCAGCCTCGGTCAGGAGTATGTGTCGTCGAGCATCATCGGCGTCTATCCCAACCATACGAAAATCGACAAAATCGAGATACTGCACGGCCGATTCGTCAATGAAATCGACCTGAAAGACAAGCGGAAAGTGATTGTGCTGAGCAACAACCACGCGAAAGAGCTGCTGGGAAGCGAAAAATATGAAACAATGCTGGGAAAATACGTGAAAGTCGGGCAATTTGCCTTTCAGGTCATCGGCATCTTCAAAGACGACGAAAACGGTTCGTCTTATCCCTATTCGCCCCACTCCACCATCAAAAGCATCTACGGAGCAAAAACCGACAACATCGGACGCATCGAGTTCACTTTCCACGGGCTGCCCACCGAGGAAGACAACGAAGCCTTTGAAAAGGAGTATCAGCAGCGCTTGAATGCGAACCACCAAGCTGCGCCCGACGACGAGAACGCGCTCTGGCTGTGGAACCGCTACACGCAGTCGATGCAGATGCAGACGGGCATTGGCATCATTCGCACGGCACTGTGGATTGTCGGTTTGTTTACGCTGCTCAGCGGCATCGTGGGC
>DFHC01000117.1:8973-9228 GCA_002372575.1 bacterium UBA3734
GGCATCCGCAAGGCCATCGGCGCGAAGCCGTGGAGCGTGTTGCGCCTGATTATCGTGGAAAGCGTCATCATCACGGCCATTTTCGGCTATGTCGGCATGCTCATCGGCATCGCCGCCAACCAATACATGGACGCAACGCTCGGCCACGAGGTCATCGACACCGGCCTGTTCAAGGCCACGATGTTCGTTAATCCCACCGTTGGCCTCGACACCTGCATCCGCGCCACGGCAGTCATCATCATCGCCGGCACCATC
>DFHC01000031.1:0-417 GCA_002372575.1 bacterium UBA3734
GATGATTGGTATCGTACTCATCCAAGAGTCGAAAGGAGGCGGACTGGCCTCGAATTTCTCGTCGTCGAACCAGATTATGGGCGTCCGCAAGACTACCGACGTGATTGAAAAAACCACGTGGGCACTCGCCGCCTCGATGGTCATTTTCAGCGTTATATGCGCCTACGTAGCCCCAACGGCCTCCACGGAGCAGAGCGTGCTCGAAAGAACCGCCACCGAAACACAGACCACAAGCCCCATCAACACACAGGGCTTTGGTGCCGGCGAGCAGACCACTCCCACTACAGAGACCGCTCCTGCCACCGACGCAGCAGCACCGGCTGAAGCTCCTGCAGCACCAGCCGAGGCTCCCGCAGAAGCTCCTAAGGCAGAATAAAAACGCGAGGCTGGCGAAAAAAAGTACGGGAAATATTTGGC
>DFHC01000031.1:585-1479 GCA_002372575.1 bacterium UBA3734
AATGTCGTCGGTTCGAGTCCGACTGGGCACCCAAAGCGTAAGTGTTTGTTTTTAAAGCACTTACGTTTTTTATTTAATCTCACGGCATCATTTTTTGGTAATTTTTTGGTGATTTTGGGTGATTTTTGATTTAGGGTCACCTACTTCATGAACTACGACGCATGAATAATCTCCCCAGTTTGGAAGAAGCGCAGCAGACTGATGTTCAGGATGGCGAGGTACTTGCTCTGCAGTTCGTTTTGCTGAGCCTTGAGCAGGGCATCCCGCCCCTGCATCAGCTCCACAATGTTGATGAGTCCCTCGGCAAACTTTCCGCTGAGCATTTCATAGCTCGTCTTGGCACTGGCCGTAGCCACCTGCGCCACCTTGAAGCGCTCTTGGTTCGTCACGGCCTGCAGCCAGTAGTTTTCAATGTCGGAATAAAGGGCTGTCTGCTTGTCTTTCAGGTCAAGTAGATAGTTTTCGCGCTGCAATTTTGCTTTGTTTTCCGCAGTTCTTGCCGAACGGTTATCAAACAGCGGTACCGACACATTGAAACCCGCTCCGAGGTTGAAATTATTCTTCAACTGTGAGCCCCACGCGTTGCTGCTCATCGACGTGGAATTGGTGACGGCACTCGCGCTCACGCCCACCGTTGGCCAGCGCTGGCCGCGTGCCATTTTGATGTTCAGCTCGCTGGTTTCGACACCGAGCAGGGCACTCTTGATTTCTGGCCGATGTTCGAGGGCGCGCGCATAGACCTCTTGCAGGACGGGAACGGCTTGCAGGGCCATTTCGTCGGTCAATTCTGGGACAAGAACATCAAACTCTTCTGTATCAACGATTTGCAGCAGTTGTTTCAGCTGTCGTTTGTAGTTTCGAAGGGCGTTTTCCGCCTCCACGACGTTGTATTCG
>DFHC01000031.1:1529-11502 GCA_002372575.1 bacterium UBA3734
TGTATTCGTCTTGCGCACGCTGCGCAGTGAGCTGTGCAAGGTCGGCACGACTCATTTTCCCCACTTCCACGAATGCCTCGCCACGCTGTTCGTTCTTCCGGCTCGTTTCAAGGCTCTGCCTATTCACGCTGACAGCCTCTGCCGAATAGAGAATCTGCACGAACAACTGCGCGATTTGCTCCTGAATGCTGTTGGCAGTTGTGGCTGAGTCGATTTCGGCCTGCTCTGCTGCCTTCTCATTGAGTTTCACAGCGTTACGATTACGATTACCATCCCACAGCGTCCAGTTGGAACTGAGGGCATAGGAGCCGTTGTAATAGACCTTGTCAATGCTCTGCTGCACGTAGCCATTCTGCACCTGTGCGCGTCCAGACTCTGGCCACGGCTGATAGCTCAGCGAATGGCCGGTAGAGGCACTGAGCGACGGTAACAATGCTGCCTGACTCTGGAAAATGTCTTCCTGGGCCACGCGCTTGGCAATACGCGACTTCTGCAGCGTGATATTGTTTTGCAGGGCATAGTCGATACACTCCCGCAGCGTCCATTGCCGAGCCGACAGCGTTGTGGGAACAAAAACCAAGCTCAGCAGTATGAAATGAAACGAAATTTTTCTTCTCATAATCTTAAATTTTTAATACCTGATCGCAATACTCCACTACAGCCGGCCTGTGGGTGATGAAAATCACGGTTTTGTCGCGCTGTCCGAGGATGTTTTGCAGCAGTTGCCGCTCGGTTTCGGGGTCGAGGGCGCTGGTGGCCTCGTCGAAGAGCATCACGGGGCGATTGCGCAGCAGGGCGCGGGCGATGGCGATGCGCTGCGCCTGCCCCTCGCTCAGTCCGCCGCCCTTCTCGGCGCACACGGTGTTGAGGCCGTCGGGCAATTCGCGGACAAACTCAGCGCAGGCCGCATCCAAGGCATCGAGCATCTCCTCGTCGGAAGCATCCAGACGACCCAGCCGCAAATTCTCGCGGATGGTGCCGCTGAGCAGCGTGTTGCCCTGCGGCACATAGACGAAGTTGCAGCGCAGCAGTGGCGACATCGTTTGCTTCGATTTCTGGTCATAGACCTCGATTTGTCCGTTTTGGGGCCGAAGAAGTGACAGAATCAGGCGTATGAGCGTGGTTTTTCCTGCGCCGGTCTCGCCCATGACGGCGGTGCAGCTGCCAGGCTTGAAGTCGAACGACAGCCGGTCGATAACAGCCGTTTCGTCGGTGGTTTTGTAGGTAAAACTCACGTCCGTGAAGCGGATACCGCAAGGCGACTTCATATAGACGGGTTTTCCCTGCTCTTCGAGCGGGTCTTCTTCGAGTTCCATCAGTCGCTCCGCCGCCGTGAATACCGACACGACCTGCGGAACGAGGTGCATCAGGCTGTGGGCGGGGCCTTGAATTCGACTGACCAGCTGCAGGAAGGCCGTCATTCCGCCGAAGGTCAGCGTGCCAGCCGACAGCTGCAGTGCCGACCAAAGGAAGGCGATGAGGTAGCCCAACGAAAAACCGAAATTGATGACAAAGCCCGACAACACACGGAAAGCCGTTCGCTTCACCACCTTGTGGCGCAGGTCGCTCTGTGTGTCTTCGAGGCGATCCACCATCATTTCGTCGCTCTCGAGCGTCTTGATGAGCATTCGGTTCTGGATGGTTTCTTGCAAAATGCTCTGCACTTTCGAATCGCCGTCGCGCACGTCGCGCGTGAGTTTCCGCATTTTTCCCACGTAAATCTTGCTCAATCCGACGAAAATCGGCACCAAAACGACGATAATCAGCGCAATGCGGCTATCCATCTGATACATATAATAGAATGCACCGATGAAAAGCGTCACCGTAGAGAGCGTGCTGGGGATGACCTCAGTGAGGAAACTCACAACATTTCCCACGTCCAGCTCCAAGCGGTTGAGCACGTCGCCCGAATGTCGGCTCTCCTTGCCCTTCCATTCCGAGTGGAGGATGCGGTCGAGCATCTGCTGCTGCATACGGTTCTGGGCGCGAATGCCCAAGATGCTGTGAATCCAAGTGCCGGCGATGCTGAGCCCGAAACGCGCCAAGATGAAGCCCGCCATGATGGCCACAGCCCAATAGATGGAGCCGCTTTCGTCGCCCGAGGCCACGTCGATGGCGCGATGTACGGCCCAAACCTGCAACAGCGACACGGCGGCACCGAGCAGGCCGACAACGGCGTTCAGGAAAGCCTGCAGGCGATTGCCTTTCCACGCATTCCAGAGCCATTTCGCCATACTCACCGTCGAGTACTTCGATTCGTAGTTCGTTTTAAACCATTTCACGTTCTCTGTTGTAAATTGTAAATCGTCAAATTGTAAATGATCTCACGTCTTTTCCCCACATCATTTTCTCGCGCAGCGTGGAGAAGAAATTCTCCGACTCGCGTTTCACGATGCGCACCTTGTGGCTGGCCTTGCTGATGCGGACGCGCGTGGCTTCGTCGAAGGTGGCGGGCCGACCGTCGATGGCCACGAGGAAATTGTGCGAGCGGCTCTCCACTTCGAGGTCGATGACACAGCTGTCGGGCACCACGATGGGGCGGATGTTCAGCGAGTGGGGCGCCACGGGCGTCAGACAGAGCACGCCGGCCTGCGAGAGTATAATCGGCCCCCCGTTCGAGAGGTTGTAGGCCGTGGAGCCCGTCGGCGTAGAGACGACCAGTCCGTCGGCACGATAGGTCACCAGCGGGTCGCCGTCGATGCTGGCGCGAATCGTTATCATCGAGGCGTCGTCGCGCTTCAGCACGGCGATGTCGTTCAGCGCGTAAGGAACCAGCCCGTCGGCCTCCTCTGCACTGTTCATCTGGATGACCGAATGCTCCTCGATGCGATAATTTCCGGCGTAGAGCGCCTGAAGTGCCGATTCGATTTCCTGGTCTCTCACGTCAGCCAGAAAACCCAGCCGCCCGATGTTCACCCCAATGATGGGGATGCCTTTCGAGCCCACGTGGCAGGCCGTTTTCAGAAACGTGCCGTCGCCACCCACCGACACGGCAAAATCGGCCTGAAAATCATCGTCATAGACGGCCTGCTCCATCACGATTTCAGCGCCCAGCGCGTTGAGCGTGTCGATGACTTTCTGCATCGAAGCCGGTCGCTCGGCTTGAAAATCGTGGCCGAAAAGGGCAAATTTTAGTTTTCGCTGCATCATTTTGTGTAATTATTTGGCAAAGATACTACTTTTTGACAAAAAAACATACGTTTTGTTGTAAATCATACAAAAAAATCGTAATTTTGCATACCTACAAATCTTTTTTGGACATGAAAGTATATGTTTTTTTGGCCGACGGTTTCGAGACTGTCGAGGCGATGGCACCCATCGACATCATGCGTCGTGCGGGCCTTGAAGTGGTCACGGTGAGCATCATGGAAACCGTCGCTGTGACGAGTGCCCAACAAGTGATGGTGATGGCCGATGTGCTTTTCGAGGATGTCGCCTCCTTCGACGATGCCGAATTGCTCATGCTGCCTGGCGGAATGCCCGGTGCCGACTATCTCGACAAGTGCGAACCGCTGCGCCGACTGCTCGTGGCGCACAACGGAAAGGGTAAGTCGATTGCAGCCATTTGCGCTGCGCCGATGGTGCTCGGTCACCTCGGACTGCTGCGCGGTCGGCGTGCCACCTGCTACCCAGGCTTCGAAACGCATCTCGACGGAGCCGACTACACCGCCGAACTCGTCACCCACGACGGCCCGATTACGACAGCCTGCGGACCAGGTGCAGCGATGGCATTTGGCTACGCATTGGTCGCCCAGCTGCTGTCTGAGGAAGTCGCCGAGGAGCTTCGCGAAGGCATGAGATACAAGCAATTGATGGAGGCGAGGTGATGGATTACGTCATCATTGTGGCAGGCGGAAAAGGCCTGCGCATGGGCGGCGACGTGCCGAAGCAGTTTCAACTGTTGGGCTATCAGCCTGTGCTGATGCACACGCTGCAACGTTTCGCCGACGATTGCAAAGATTTGCAGATTATCCTCGTTTTGCCCCAGGAACAGATTGAATATTGGTCTGATTTGGGTGAGAAATACCATTTCGGGGTTGAGCATTGGATAGTCGCTGGCGGCGAAACCCGCTTCCACTCCGTACAGAGTGGCCTCGCGCAGATTCCCGACGATGCCGAGGGCGTTGTCGCCGTGCACGACGGTGTGCGCCCGCTTGTGTCGCGGGAGGTAATCGAGAAATGTTTCGAAGAGGCGCGCAGAAAGAAGGCCGTGGTGCCCGTCGTACCCGTTGTGGAGAGCCTGCGCCACGTCAGTGATGGAGCCGTGCCTCGCGCCGACTATCGCCTCGTGCAAACCCCGCAAACCTTCGACATCCAGCTGCTGAAACAGGCCTATCGCCAGCCGTTTAGCAAGGATTTCACCGACGATGCCTCGGTTGTGGAAGCCTTTGGCCACCCCATTACGATGGTCGAAGGCAACCGTGAAAACATCAAGCTTACCACGCCGTTTGACTTGAAAATTGCCGAGGCAATAATCAACGGCCATTTAAATTGTAAATAGTAAGATTTTAAATAAAAACCCCGCATTTTTCTGTTTTTTAAAAGAAAATAATTATCTTTGCATCAGTAAATCGTAATATAAGACGAATTCACATTAATCCCAAAAGTATAAGCCTATGAAACGTATTTGTTTTATTTTGACGTTGTTGCTGATTACAATAGCAGGACGTTCGGTTGTAGTAGAGCCCATTCATATTCCTGTTCTTGAAAGTCATTCTGCATCTATCTTGCCATTAACGAAATTTCATATAGACTTGTTGACTTATGAAACTCGTTCACAATCTTATCAATCACCAATAGATTTACCAGAACGTTTCTATGTAAAAGTTGTTGGCAAGCGTGCTGAACTTTGTCTGCCAACGTTCTTTTCAATGAGGGAAGACCATTTGTTGGACAATGAATATACGGTGTCATATTCTGGCGATGTGGAGCAGTTGAAAGCGAAACGTGACAAGAAAGGTGTTTGCCACATCTCTTTCCGTTTTCTAAACAAAGGGCATAAAGAAAAGATTCTCATCACGATTTTTAATGAAAACCATGTAATCGTAGAATGGAAAAGCTCAACCAATCAATGGAATGGTGGAAGTTTTATTGGTCGTATGAGGTAATCGTGTAACGGGAATATTGTACTTTCACAAGCTTGTAGGAAACTCAATTTGAGATGACCACACACGAGTTTATCGCGCAGGTGGAACGCCAGTTTGGATTCGAGCCGACCGCCGAACAGCACGCGGTTCTGGAACGCTTCGCAACGTTCCTCTCGAATCGTTCCGACCATTCACTGATGATTCTGCGAGGCTCTGCAGGAACGGGCAAGACCACACTGGCTGGCGCACTGATTGGCGTGCTCCGAAGACTTGGCTTGAAAACCGTGCTGCTGGCTCCCACGGGGCGCGCAGCAAAAGTGTTTTCGCAAAACAGCGGACAGCCAGCCTCCACGATTCACCGGAAAATCTACCGACGGAAAAGCCTCGAAGGGGGCTTTTCGCTGGGCTTCAACGCCCATAGTGACACGCTTTTCCTTGTGGACGAGGCGTCGATGGTGAGCACAACGACCGTGGGCATGGGCATGTTCAGCTCCAGTAGCTTGCTTGACGACCTCGTTAGCTTCGTCTATAGCGGTCGCGGCTGTCGGATGATGCTGATTGGCGACCCCGCGCAGCTTCCTCCCGTGGGCGAAAGTGAAGCACCAGCACTGGTGGGCGAGGTGATGCGCGCGTTTGGCATGGAAATTTACGAGGCCGATATGTCGGAAGTGATGCGACAGAGCCAAAGCAGCGGCATTCTGTGGAATGCAACGCGAATCAGGAACCACGAATGCGCCGAAATGTCGATGCTGGGCGATGCCCTCCTGCCCAAAATCTGCTTCAAGGGCTTTGCGGATATTCGCCTTGTGCGCGGCGACGAACTCATCGAGACACTGGCCTCGAGCTACAGTGCGGTGGGCACAGACGAAACCATCGTCATCACCCGCTCCAACAAACGGGCAAACGCCTACAATATGGGCATCAGAAGCACGATTCTGGGGCGAGAAGAGGAACTGACGACTGGCGACCTGCTCATGGTGGTGAAGAATAAATATTTGAAGGAGTCCAGGAGTTCAGGAGTTCAGGAGCAGGGCGAAAACGAGCTCGATTTTATTGCCAACGGCGACCATGCCGTGGTGGGACGCGTCAGAAACATCCACGAAATGCACGGATTCCGCTTCGCCGACGTACTGCTACGCTTTCCCGACTACGACGATGCCGAGCTTCAGTCAATGGTGTTGCTGGACACCCTGCAGGCCGATGCGCCCGCGCTCAACAGCGAGCAGAGTCGCCTGCTCTACGAACGCGTCCTGCTGGACTACGCCGACGTGCGCCCGAAATCGAAGCGCATGAAAAAAGTCATGGAAGACACCTACTACAACGCCCTGCAAATCAAATTCGGCTACGCCGTGACCTGCCACAAGGCACAGGGTGGGCAATGGGCCCACGTGTATATCGACCAAGGCTACCTGCCTGCGGATATGCTCACCAGCGACTACGTCCACTGGCTCTACACTGCCTTCACGCGAGCTACGGAGCGCCTTTTTCTCGTAAACTGGCCGAAAAATCAGGTGGAGCAAGAATAATCCTCACTCCCCCGCTTTTTCACTTCTCGATGATATCCAAAAACTTCGCCCACTGCTTGTTGAGCTGATAGTTGCCGAGCGAACCTTTCTTGATATTGACGACGGCACCCCGATAGGTGGTTTTTGAGAATGAACTACCGCTGATTTTCGGAGGAAGAACGCCCAACACGTTGATTTCCATCAAATTATTACACTTGTCGAAGGCCGAGCCGTCGATTTCCTTCAGCGTGACCGGCAGCGTAACCGACGAGAGGCTTGCACAGCCCTCGAAGGCCGAACTGCCTATCTTCTTCAGCGCATTCGGGAAGGAAATTCTGTCAAGATGGGTGCAATTCCGAAAGAGGTCGCTGGCCAGACTCGTCAGCCCATTAGGCAGGTTCACACGACGCAGGCTGCTGCAATCGCGGAAGGCTGCCGACCCGATTTTCGTGACGGAATTGGGAATATACATGCTGTCGAGCGTCGTGCAGCCGCGAAACGCCTCGCTGCCAATTTCACCGACGGAGTTGGGCAGATGCACTTCGCTGAGCGAGGTGCAGTTTTCGAGAACGCCACTGGCAATCTTCGACACGCTGGTCGGAAACCTGAATTGCAGCAATCCGCTACAGCCCTTAAATGCCTCGCTGCCAATGGTTTTCACGCCTGTGGGAATCGTAATCGACTCCAAGCTGTTGCAGTCCACAAAGGCATCGCCATCAATCGAGGTCAAACCCGTTGGCAACGTCACCTCGCGCAGGTGGCTGCACCCCTCGAACGCACTGTTGGGCAGCGACGTGATGCCGTTGGGAATGACGATGGTTTCGAGCGACTTACAGCCTTTGAACACGCTGTTGCCCATCTTCTTCACCGTCTGCGGCAGCGTCACCTCGACGAGGCTCGCACAATCGGCAAACAACTGCGCCGGCAGCTCGCTGATGCCCTTCGGCAGCTCAATGGCCGTCAGGCTGGAACACTCTGCAAAGGCACGCGCTCCAATCTTGCTGACACCCTTCGGAATGACAATCGAGGTCATTCCCGACGATTTTTCAAAGGCTCCGGCGGCAATTTCCTCGACGAAAAACGTCAGGCTGTCCACCTCCACCGACTCGGGAATCACCACGTCGCCCAGATACGGCTCCGCCTTCTTCACGACGGTGGCCGTTTCCTTCTTCGCATTCAGCTGATAGCAGATGTCATCGACGATGGTCTTGTCCTTCTTGAGTTTGATGTTGATGGCCTGGGCCGAAAGGGGCATGAAAGCCACCATGCAAAGCGTGAAGAGCCACTTTTCCACTCGCCGTCCGATGATGATGTTGATATCCATAATTGAGCTGGGTTTTGATGGTTTAAGATGCTAATTCAATGACCTTTTCGACGGCTGCAGGCAGACCATCGGGGTCTTTTCCGCCAGCCGTGGCGAAGTGGGGCTGTCCGCCACCGCCGCCCTGCATCAGCTTGGCAGCCTCGCGCACCAGCTGGCCGGCATTCTTGCCTTCGGCCACAAGGTCGTCGCTCAGCGAAACGGTGAGCGTGGGCTTGGCGTTTTCAGCACAGCCGATGACCACAAGCAGGTTCTCGGGGAACTGGCCGCGCAGCTGGAAGACGATGTCTTTCACGCTTTGTGCATCGAGCGGCAAAATGCCCGAAATCACTTTCACGCCGTTGATTTCCTTGGCCGCCTCGGCGAGTTTCTGCTTCAGTTCCTGAGCTTTCATCGCGCGGAATTCATCGACCTGCCCCTGCAACTCCTTGTTTTCGGCGATGGCCTTGCGCACCGTCGCCATCAGATCGGGTGCATTGTTGAGCAGGGTGCGCAGGTCGGTCATGAGGTCTTGCATCGAGTCCATCATCGCCTCCACGGCCTTGCCCGTAATCGCCTCGATACGGCGAATGCCGGCTGCAATGCTGCTCTCGCTCGTGATGCGAACCATGCCGAGCTGCCCCGTGGAACGGGCGTGGCAACCGCCGCAGAATTCCACCGAGTTGCCGAATTTCACCACGCGCACGCGGTCGCCATATTTTTCGCCGAAGAGGGCGATAGCGCCCATCTCGCGAGCCTCTTCCATTGGCAGGTCGCGGAACTCTTCGAGGGGAATGTTCTGGCGGATTTTCTCATTGACAAGGTGCTCCACCTCGCGCAGCTGCTCGGGCGACACCTTCTCGAAGTGCGAGAAGTCGAAGCGCAGGCCGTCGGCAGTGACCAGCGAGCCGCGCTGCTCCACGTGGGTGCCCAGCACCTCGCGCAGGGCGGTATCCAAGAGGTGGGTGCAAGTGTGGTTGGCCTCGATGGCGCGACGCGCATCCACATCGACGCAGGCCATGAACTCGGCCGTCGGGTCTTTCGGCAGCTGTTTCACGATGTGTACGCTTTGGTTGTTCTCGCGCTTCGTATCGATGACCTCGATGGTCTCATTTTCATTGACGAGCACGCCTTGGTCGCCCACTTCGCCGCCCATTTCGCCATAGAACGGGGTGGTGTCAAGCACCAATTCGTAGTGTTCGCCCTTTTTCTGCGTCACCTTGCGGTAGCGCAAGATGTGGCAGGTGTGTTCGGTGTAGTCGTAGCCGACGAACTGCTGCTCACCAGCCTGAAGCTCTACCCAGTCGCTATTCTCCACCTGCGCTGCATTGCGTGCACGGTCTTTCTGCTTCTGCATCTCGGCGTTGAACTCGGCTTCGTTCACCGTGAATCCGTTTTCGCGGCAGATGAGCTGCGTGAGGTCGAGGGGGAAGCCATAGGTGTCGAAGAGGCGGAAGGCCTCCGCGCCATCGAGCACGAGTTGAGAGTTGGCTGCTGCTTTCTCTTTCACCTCGGCCATCGCCTTGTCCAATAGTTGTATACCCTTGTCGAGCGTGCGCAAGAAGGAATCTTCCTCTTCTTTGATGACGCGGGCAATGAGTTGCTGTTGCGCCTTGAGTTCGGGAAAGGCATCGCCCATTTCATCGACGAGCACGGGCAGGAGCTTATAGAGAAACGCATTTTTCTGGCCCAGGAACGTGTAGGCATAGCGCACTGCACGACGCAGGATGCGACGAATCACGTAGCCAGCCTTGGCGTTGCCCGGCAACTGGCCGTCGGCAATCGAGAAGGCCACGGCACGCAGGTGGTCGGCGCAGACGCGCATCGCAACGTCAATTTGTTGTGAATTGTCCTCGCTCCTCGCTCCTCGCTCCTCGCTCCTCGAATAAGAAAGTCCCGTAATCTGCTCCTCGGCCCTGATAATCGGCTGGAAGATGTCAGTGTCGTAGTTCGAGTGCTTGCCTTGCAGCATACGCACGAGTCTCTCAAAGCCCATTCCCGTGTCTATGACGTTCATGGCGAGTTTCTCGAGCGAGCCGTCGGCCTTGCGGTTGTATTGCATGAAGACGAGGTTCCAGATT
>DFHC01000010.1:0-1741 GCA_002372575.1 bacterium UBA3734
ATTGACGGCGACTACGACCACGAAGCGTGGCAAAAGGCCGTGTGTGGACTCGAACAGGAACCTGAACGAGGCCGACGCTGTGAATTGTGCTTCCGACTGCGACTGGCTGCTGCAGCCCGCAAAGCACAAGAATTGGGCATCGCTTATTTCGCCACGACGCTTGCCTCGTCGCGTTGGAAAGACCTCGAACAAATCAATTGTGCAGGGTTGGCTGCAGAAGGCGCGAAGTTCTGGGCGCAAAACTGGCGCAAGGGCGGTCTCTACGAGCGTCGCAACCAGTTGCTCAAGGAATTCGGCTTCTACAACCAGCAATATTGTGGCTGCGAATACAGTAAAACCAATCAAAACCCCAAAAAAATATGAAAAAAGCACTTGGAATCACACTTGCATTGGCACTTTTCTGCCTGAATGCAAACGCGCAGTTGCTCTACAGAATCTCGGGCAACGGCTTGGAAAAGGCATCGTACATCATCGGCACGCACCATTTGGCCAACGTGGGCTTCGTAGAGCGTATTAACGGCGTGAAAGAGGCCCTCACCGAGACCGATCAGGTCTATGGCGAGCTCATCTGGGACACGATGCAGAATCCCGACAGCCTGAAACTCGTGCAGGACGCCATGATGCTGCCTGCCGGCAAAACCATTAAAGACTATCTCACGCCCGAGCAGTTCAAGCGCCTCGACGCCTTTATGGTGGCGAAAATGGGTGCTGGAATGAGTAACCCGATGGTGGCTGCACAAATGGGAAAGATGACCCCGATGGCTCTGGTGACGCAGTTCCAGCTGCTGCTCTATATGACCAAGCACATGGGCGAGTTCGACCCCTCGAGCACTTTCGACCAGTATTTCCAGGCCCAGGCAAAGAAAAACAATCTGCCCTGCGGCGGTTTGGAAACGATTCAGAAGCAAATCAACGTGCTCTACAAGGGCAAATCTTACGAAAAACAGGCCGTTGATCTGATGTGTCTCATTGACAACGAGGCTTTCAATTCGCAGATGATGGAGGATCTGACCACTGCATTCTATGCGCAAGACCTCGATGCCCTGAAAAAGGCTATCGACAAGAAAATGGGCAACGCCTGCGACACGTCGGCTGAAGACGAGGCCGCCCTCATTTACGACCGCAATGCCGACTGGCTTGCCAAAATGCCTGAAATCATGGCTTCAAAACCCACTTTCTTTGCTGTCGGAGCTGCCCATCTCGTAGGCGAAAAGGGCGTTTTGCAGCTGTTGCGCAACGCAGGATATACTGTTGAAGGAGTCAGGTGAGACGGAGCGACGAACTCTTAGCTCACATCCGTGAGGGAAGGACGATGACGCAGAGCGAAAAGCTCCGCCTCATCGTCAGTCTCTCTATACCCAGTATTCTGGCGCAGATTTCGGCTACGGTGATGTTTTTCATCGATGCTGCAATGGTGGGCCACCTCGGTGCACGAGCCACGGCAGCCATTGGTCTTGTCGAAAGCACCACGTGGCTGATGGGTGGACTGGCTTCGGCTGCCTCGCTGGGTTTCTCTGTTCAGGTGGCGCATTTCATCGGTGCCAGCGATTTTAAAGCTGCCCGGCGAGTGCTCAGGCAGTCGCTCGTGTGCTGTTTTTTGTGGGCTTTGCTACTTTCGCTCATCAGCATTGCTGTTCACGGACAACTGCCCTATTGGCTTGGCGGTAGCGAGGAAATCGCCCACGATGCGTCGCTCTATTTCGTGATTATCGGTATTTGCGGCATCTTCTTCCAGATGAAC
>DFHC01000010.1:1829-4537 GCA_002372575.1 bacterium UBA3734
CTCGGGCAACATGCGGATTCCTTCCTTGTTGAACATCCTCATGTGTGTGCTTGACGTTGTTTTCAATTATATTTTCATCTATGTGCTCGACATGGGGGTGAGGGGGGCAGCCTTGGGTACGGGTTTGGCCGAGTTGGTCACCGCCCTGCTGATGCTCTATTTCCTGCTTGTACGCTCAGAAATGTTGTCGTTGAAGGGTCATCGGGGCTCGTTCCGACTGAAGAGCGACACGGTGAAGACAGCCTTTAAGATCGGAGCACCAATGGGCCTGCAGCACGTGCTTATGGGAGGAGCATACGTGGTGAGTACCATTATTGTGGCACCGCTCGGCACGGTTGCCATTGCTGCCAACTCACTTGCCATCACCGTGGAGAGCCTCTGTTATATGCCTGGCTACGGACTTGCCGAGGCTGCTACCACGCTTGTTGGTCAGAGCATCGGAGCCGGACAGCGTCTGCTCACGCGCTCCTTTGCCTATATGTCGGTAGTTTTGGGAATGATTGTGATGACGTTCATGGGCGTATTGATGTGGATTTTTGCGCCCGAACTGATGAGCGTGATGTCGCCAGTCGAGGAAATCATTGCACAGGGTGCGCAGGTGTTGCGTATTGAGGCGTGGGCCGAGCCTATGTTTGCCGCTGCCATTGTTAGTAACGGTGTATTCATCGGAGCTGCCGACACGCTGAAACCCGCTGCCATGAGTCTGCTGTCGATGTGGTGCGTGCGCTTGTCGTTGGCTGCATTGCTTGCTCGCGACTACGGCCTGCCTGGCGTATGGACCGCTATGGCCATCGAGCTTACCTTCCGCGGGCTGCTCTTCCTCTGGCGATTGTTCCGAGGAAACTGGCAGGGGAAGTCAGTCGGTGAAAAGATTACGGTATAAATTTGAGTTCGCCGCTAAGTCGATAAGCAGCTGATTTTCACATCAGTTATTTATAGGGATAACTTCCTCTCTGATAATGAGTGATTGTAAGATAGGAATAACCCTGATCTCTATAGACTTTTCTTTGGTCGGCTGTAAAAATCAGAATCCCGTCCTTGATTTCATATGGGATATGATATACCTTACCATTACTACTATCGGTGATGGTCATTACCCCATCTGAGGTAACAAATGTTCCTCCGTAAGGTTCTTCAGAACTGCTGTTGACCGTAACTACACCATTTGAATTGAATGTCACTTCATCCCACCACACTTCATGATTTATATAATCGTGGTATTCACCTGTATCCTTACCATCTATAATCTCGTAAACTCGCATGGATTTACCGTCATCAATGTCTTTCCAATGGGTAACAAGCACATCATTTTTATATTCCCAAACTTCGCGTGTGGTGCTATACCATGTACCAACCAGTCTTTTATCTACTGTTGGATTGTCGTCGTCATCATTGTTACACGAAACAAATACAAAAGCCATCATCAGAACGATGGCTGAAAGATAAAATTTTTTCATAGTTCTACTTCTGATATTTGATTACAAATGAAATAGCCCCAGCCTCTATTTTGAGATGGAGACTGGGGCTATGGATGTTAATCCGCCAACTTAGCCTTAATGAACTCGCGGTTCAGTCGGGCGATGTTGGCAATGCTCTCGTTCTTCGGGCAGACGGCCTCGCAGGCGCGAGTGTTCGTGCAGTTGCCGAAGCCGAGTTCTTCCATGCGCATCACCATGGCCTTGGCGCGACGTGCGGCCTCGGGCGTGTAGCCCAACGTGCGACCGACCATTCGCGAGTAGCTCGGCCACCCTGTCCACGCGGCGATGATGCCGTAGGTTGTGACCTTTCCACGCGGAATCTGACCGACAATGTTCAGCACGTCGTCGCGAAACCTCCGCGCCTGTTCAGCCGTCATTTGATGGGGAAAATCTTTCATCGTTGATGTGGATTGATTCAAACATTTTGCGGTATGCCTCCACTTTCTTGTCGAATGCGAGTGGATAGGCGCGAGAGGACGACGGAAGTCGGTAGAGCACGAGCGAACGACCGCCAGGAATGGCAACGCTGGAATTGACCTTCGGAATGTCGGAAATCCCAAGCGTCTGGCAGATGGTTTCTGTTGCCTTTTCGCCCGTTGTGACGATGGCGCGGCAATGGGGAATCTTTTGCAACAGAGCGTGAATGTCGGTGGGTTCGACCACCTCCAGAAACTTGTCCGACGCATTGTCTTTCGTTCGGCGAATGGCGGTCGCGGTGTCAAAAAAAGCGATGCCTTTTTCTTGGCAAAACGCCACGATTTCCTCCTGTAGGAACCGTTTTTCCCGCTCATCGACGAAATGGTTGCGGTCGCCGAAAAAAATCTGTCCCTCGATGCGCCAATGGTCGTTGATGAAATTCGGATAGAAAAAGTCTATCGACCACCTTTTCCGCTGCGGTGGAAAGCTGCCAAGAAACAGCACCTTCGCGTTCTTCGGCAAAAACGGCTTGAGCGGATGAAATTCTACTTCTGCCGTGCTTCGTGCCATATTTTCGAGGTTCAGAAATTGCATTTTTAATTTAAAAAAAACTTTACCTGCAAATTTACAACCTTTTTTCTAAATATAGTCCATTTTTATAAAAAAATGCCATTTTTTTGGTAGAAACAAAATATTTTCACTTTGGCATAAAATTTGCGTCTATGATGATGTCATTAAAACCTAAAATTATGGATAAGAATAATTTCACCAAAGCAAATTTCCATCACATAATCACTTTAATACAAAGAGATG
>DFHC01000073.1 GCA_002372575.1 bacterium UBA3734
GTGTTGATGAAATCGGCACCGCCCATGGCTCCGCCCGGGTGTCCGCTCTTGGCTTTCTCCACCATCGCAGCCGACAGAATGCGGATGTTGTCTGCCGCGCGGTTCATTACTTTGTTGTCGTTCATATTGCTTATTTTGTTGTTTAGGTTTATCAGTTATTGAATTTAGGCGATTTCTCGCTACAAAATTAGTATTTTTTTTGCTAATGCGAACAGTTTTGGAATTTTTTTCGTAATTTTGTCGTCAAATTTTTGAGTGATGCAGATAGTTTACGAAGACAACCATATTATTATTGTGTCGAAAAGGAGCGGCGAAATCGTTCAGGGCGACAAGACGGGCGACGTGCCGCTGTCGGAGTCGGTGAAGCAATATATCAAGGAGAAGTATGCCAAGCCTGGTGCTGTTTTCCTTGGCGTGGTGCATCGGCTCGACCGTCCGGTGAACGGCTTGGTGGTGTTCGCGCGCACGTCGAAGGCGCTGGAACGGCTCAATCGGATGTTTGCCAACGGCGAGGTGCGGAAAACCTACTGGGCGATTACGCAAAACCGCCCCGAAGCCGACGAGGGAACGCTCGAACACTGGCTCACGCGCAACGAAAAGCAGAACAAGAGCTACGCCTCGGAGCGTGAAAAGCCGGGTTCGAAACGCGCCATTTTGAAATATAAAGTAATTGGCGAATCGGAACGGTATAATCTTTTAGAAATCAATCTTTTAACAGGTCGCCACCATCAAATTCGATGCCAGCTGGCTGCCATTGGATGCCCGATTAAGGGCGACTTGAAATACGGGGCCAAGCGCTCGAATCCCGACGGTTCGATTTCGCTCTTGGCGCGACATGTGGAGTTTGTGCATCCCGTGTCGAAAGAGCTGATCAGCGTAGATGCTCCGCTGCCCGACGACGTGTTGTGGAGGAGCATGAAATAAGCCGGCTGTTGAATAATTGTCGTTGGCTGGTAATTTTGGTGCGAAAAAATTTGCAGGAAATAGAATTATCATCTAATTTTGTATGAAAATTTGAGGAAATGAAGATTAGCAAAAACAGATATTTACAGGTTTTCTGCCTCGTGGTGATTGTGCTGGGCATTGTGCGGGCGGTTTTTCCGCGTGTGGCGATGTCGGAGGCTGATAAAGCGGCAGAAACGGCTGAAAGAACAGTTTTGAACATGGAAAAATCGCCAGAGGAGGCCGAAAAGACAGTGCCTGTGGCTAAGAAACGGGTGGCGGCTGTCGGCTCTCGCTTCTTCAATGCCGACGGTTCGGTGGCTCGCCGTCGCATCGTGAGCGTGAGGAGCTACAAGGAGGCCTTCCCCGACTCGCAAGACGTGCAGTTTTCCTCGGCTCAGAAATGGGGCGTTTCGCCTGTGCAGAACCGCGCGGAGGCCGAGCATCGGAAGGCGGAACTGGTCTATATCGGGAGCAATCCGTATTTCTTCGTCGAGCCGCTCACGCAGAGCATTCCCTATCTGGTTCCGAAGGCTTTAGTTTTACTTCAAGATATTGGTCGTAACTTCGCTGATAGTCTGCAAGTTAAAGGTATTTCATCGCGCAAGATTATCGTGACCAGCGTATTGCGCACGATGGCCGACGTGGAGCGTCTGCGTCGCCACAATCGCAATGCCACGGAGAACAGTTGCCACATGTACGGCACCACGTTCGACATCGCCTACAACCGCTATCTTCGCGTCGAGGAAAACGCGCCAGCCTATTCGAAGCAATCGACCGTGGCCGACGTGCGCCTGAAGCAGATTCTCTCCGAAGTGCTTCGCGATTTGCGCGCAGAGGGTCGTTGTTGGGTGAAATACGAGGTGAAACAGGGCTGCTTCCACCTGACGGTAAGATGAATTTATGTAGAAAAGACGTAATTTTTTCTTGAAAGAGAAAAAAACTATGAACGATGAACTCATTATTATGAACTTTTTTGTAACTTTGCACGTCTTTTAGAAATATTGTATAAACCAATCAATCGATATGGCAAAGAAATTCGCTGAATACAAGGCGATGAACCTGACGGAAACGAACAATCAGGTTCTCAGAGAGTGGGAAGAGAAGGACGTTTTCCACCGTAGTATTGCGGAGCGCGAAGGCTGTCCGCAGTTTGTGTTCTACGAGGGACCGCCCTCGGCCAACGGCCATCCGGGCATCCACCACGTGCTGGGTCGTGCGCTGAAAGACACGTTCAATCGTTACAAGACGATGAAGGGCTTTCAGGTGCATCGCAAGGCCGGTTGGGACACGCACGGACTGCCTGTGGAACTGGGTGTTGAGAAGACTTTGGGCATCACCAAGGCCGACATCGACAACCACGAGTCGCCGCGCTACATTTCGACGGAAAATTATAACCTTGAATGTCGTAAAAACGTGATGATGTACACGCAGGAATGGCGCGAGCTGACCGAGCGAATGGGCTATTTCGTCGATCTCGACAATCCTTACATCACCTACGACAACAAATACATTGAAACGCTCTGGTGGCTCCTGAAGCAGCTCTACGAGAAGCAGATGCTCTACAAGGGCTACACGATTCAACCCTATTCGCCGGCTGCCGGAACGGGACTTTCGAGCCACGAGCTGAACCTGCCGGGCTGCTATCGCGACGTGAAGGAC
>DFHC01000033.1 GCA_002372575.1 bacterium UBA3734
TGGAAACCGCGAATCACCATGTTCTGGAAGCGGTCGCTCTGGATTTTCGCCCAGTTTTCGACCTCGTTCGAGGGGATGTCCTCGGTGTAGCACGTGACATCGTTCGAGGTGTAGGCATTCGTGCCTTCTGCGCCGATGGCCGACATGAGTTTGTCGTACTCGTTGGGGATGAAATACTGCGCGGCCACCTGGCTCACGGAGTCGATTTCGCGATAGGCCAGCCGGCGCTGCTCGGGGTCGGTGAGCAGGCGATAGCGTTCGTAGCGCTGTTCGATGTCGTCGAGCAGCGGAGCCTCGGCTTCGGGATTGCTGGTGCCGAAGAGCTTCGTGCCCTTAAACATCAGATGCTCCAGATAGTGGGCCAGTCCGGTGGTTTCGGCGGGGTCGTTTTTCGAGCCCGTGCGCACGGCGATGTAGGTCTGGATGCGCGGTTTCTCGCTGTTCACGGAGAGATAGACTTTCAGTCCGTTCTCGAGTGTGTAGATGCGGGTTTGCATCTGGTCGCCCGCCACTGTTTTGTACTCATACGTCTTGGCCGATGCCGTCATTCCGAGCAGCAAGAGGCCGATGGTCAGGATTTTTTTCATATTTTTTTGAATTAAGAATTTCAAATTAAGAATTACGAATTAAAAATTAAGAATTATGATTACTTTTCAATGTTCAATCTTCAATGTTCAATCTTCAATGTTATATAAAAAATCGTTGTACGGATATTTCTGCACGTGCAGCTGTCGCACCATCTGGTAGAGCTGCGTGCGCAGTTCTTCGATGTTTTCCTTGTTTTTGGCGGAAATGAAGATAGGCGAAGAGGACAATTTCGCCATCCACGTGCGTTTCAGTTCGTCGAGCGACACGTTTTCCTTCGTTGGCGGCGTGAGGTCGTCGGGTTCTTTCTCCACCCACGAATAATTGTCGATTTTGTTGAACACAATCATCGACGGCTTTTCGGCGCAGCCGAGGTCGGCCAGCGTTTTCTCCACGACCTGAATCTGCTCCTCGAAGTCAGGATGCGAAATATCGACCACGTGCACGAGCAGGTCGGCCTCGCGCGTCTCGTCGAGTGTCGATTTAAACGAATCGACGAGGTCGGTGGGCAACTTGCGGATGAAGCCCACGGTGTCGGCCAGGAGGAAGGGCAGGTTCTCGATGACCACCTTGCGCACGGTGGTGTCGAGCGTGGCGAAGAGCTTGTTTTCGGCAAACACGTCGCTCTTCGAGAGCAGGTTCATGATGGTGGATTTGCCCACGTTGGTGTAGCCCACGAGTGCCACGCGGATGAGTCGCCCGCGGTTTTTGCGCTGCGTGGATTTCTGCTGGTCGATTTCCACGAGCCGCTGCTTCAGCAGCGTGATGCGCTGCTTGATGATGCGCTGGTCCATTTCGAGCTGCGTTTCGCCCGGGCCGCGCAGTCCCACCGAGCCTTTTCCGCCGCCCGAGCCCGAGCCGCCGCCCTGTCGCTCGAGGTGCGTCCAGAGGCGTTGCAGGCGGGGCAGCATATAGCGGTATTGCGCCAGTTCCACCTGCGTCTTGGCGTTGGCGGTTTGGGCGCGCATGGCGAAGATGTCGAGGATGAGGCTTGTGCGGTCGAGGATTTTCACTTTCAGCTCCTGCTCGATGTTGCGAATCTGCTTGGCCGAGAGTTCGTCGTCGAAGATGACCATGCCCACGGGCTGCGGAGGTGCGGAGGTGCGGAGGTGGGGAGGTGCGAGGTCATATTCATCGGCCTCGTCCTGACACTTTTTGATATACTCTCGAATCTCCTCCAGTTTTCCTTTGCCCACGTAGGTCACGGCACTCGGTCCGCCCACGCGCTGCGTGAACCGTTTCACGACGACGGCTCCGGCCGTTTTGGCCAGAAACTCCAGTTCGTCGAGGTATTCTTTCGTCTTGGCCTCGTCTTGCTGCTGCGTGATGAGTCCCACGAGCACGGCGGTCTCGGCTTTCGCCTCGGAAATGACAAATTCTTTCATATTGGGTACAAAGTTACGAATAAGTGAGTAGAATACAAAAGAAAAAGACTTTTTTCTTTTATTCTCGAGCGAGAGTAACTTATTCAAAGCTACAAAAAAGAAGCGAAACCCGTAAAAGTTTCGCTTCTTTTTTTCAGGAGTTATCGCTGCGCTTAGGAGTTAGTTCGCTTCGCTCACGGAGTTAGAGGGAGTTAGCAGTCGTTTGACTAAACTATTGACTTTTAACTCCAGAGGTCGCAGACCTCGTAACTCCCTTTCACTTCTCATCCCCCCCACTGGGAGCGGCTAAATGCTCCCCACCCTTTGGGAGGGGCTGGGGGTGGGTCTTACTTCACCACCTTCCTGCCATTATGGATATAAATCCCCTTCTCCTTCGGCTCGCCGTTCAACTTTTTGCCGTCCACCGAATACCAGTTCCCCTTCCCTTTTGGGGCAGGGTTGGGGGAGAGGCTGTCAATTCCCGACGTTTCCTTCACCGTAATGGTGAACTCGGTATCGGGACGGGCATGGCTCACGGCCTCAGGCGTGGCAGTGCGGAAAAGGCGGATGCGGCCAGTTTTCGTGCCGACGTCGCCATTTACGGTAATGGGCAGACGGAGCAGTTCGCCGTTGGCGAGGTTGTCGAGGTTCATGTTATAGAGCACGAAGAGGCGGTCGCCGCTGCTGAGCGTGCTCACGCTGAGTTCGTGGCTGTTGGCCGACGAACCTTTCGTGATGGCAGCCTCATCAAGGGTGATGCCTGAGGGCAGCGTGAGGTTAAACTGCAAGGCGGTCACGCCGCCGAGACCTGCGCCCGTCACAACCAGCTCTGCCTTCGCTCCGGCCTCGGATTCGATGGGCGCAATGCTGAGGGTCTGGGCTGATGCACTAACCATCGCCGTCAGTACAACCAACATATTTAGTAATTTCTGTTTCATCGTTATTCGTTGTTTTTGTTGTTTGACTTATCTTTTATTTCATATATACATTCATTTTTGCACCAGTTGAATTTGGTTGCCATATATCATAACTAATAGAATTAATGGTTATTATAGATAATTTTTTCCATGTATTATTTGGCGTTGCCATATCACTTGCATATGCTTTAAATGATTTATCGGTTGGAACAGCAACATACCAAGAATTACCGGCAGTTCCACCAGTTATAGTTTGATTAATTTGATTTGCATTTAAAGTATGCCATTTATTATTTGTGAAGTTTGTATCATCAACTGTTGGTGTTCCACTTATTGATGTTGGTTGTGTCTGACCGGCATACCAATAATACACAGTTTGAGCAACAACAAAGTTTATGCTCCCGCTTATCTTGTTATTCGTTTTATAAATCTTGTATCCCATAACGTCTGTCCAAGTAAACTCAACGGCAGAGCCATTTCCATCAGTGAGTGACTTTATATGTTTTGTCTCAGGCATGACGAAATAGACGTACTGGCCGTTAGCCGTTACTGAACCTGTTTCGGGGACTTCACTTTCGGCAATTCGGGAGGCTACGTCTGTGAGATTGTCAGCTTGCACGGCGTTGCCATTATTCGTGCCGGCATACCAATAGCACATCTTTTCTCCGACGGCACCGCCGCCCTCCTTCATAATCTTAATGACATTAACGAGGTCGGCCACATCCACCGTTCCGTCTTCGTTCACGTCACCTTTTACGGGGTTCGTGTTTTGTGCAAACGCACTTATGCTACCCAGCAGCACCGCTGCCAGCAGCGTGAGAAATCTCGTTTTCATATTTTTCTTGTTAATAGGATTAAACGTATTTTCTTGTTTGCATTTGATTCATAATATCTATTATCTCCAATGCTACATTTTCATCATGTTCACAGATTTTTTTAATCTTTTGATAGCCTGGAACGGGCTTACTTTTACCACGGCATGGGTATTTCCTTATCCACCGTTCGCCCTGCCAATCTTCACAGGTTAAATCCTGATAATACCTTTGTGCTTGTATGCCGCCATATTGAGTAATATTGGCTGGATTAATACAAATTTCTGGGCGGGGTTTAGCTTTCAGCTCTTCGTGGTCAATTTTGACAAATTTTTTCCCGTCGAACTCATATACTTTGTGTGGCTTGAGTACACACTGGTAGAAGAACCGAAAGTTGTCTTCTACCATCTGCCAGTTATCTCCGTCGGTAGAGACATAGATTGGGATTTTTTTACCCTCCGCCGTCTGATAATGTACGATAACACTCACGTCGCGATATCTGTTGTTATTTTTATCGTAGAATGCATTCTCAAAAGCGTTTTGAATGGAAGCCTTACGACTTCCTCCTCCACAAAGCAATACGATAAGATGTTGCAGGGTACTACTCTTTCCACAATTGCTCTCGCCAAACAGCACAATGCCAAACATTGGCTTGGGTGATTTTCTTTTTAAAAGTTGCAATGAAACTCTTTCCTCGTTTTTTTTCATAATTCGAATAAGTCTAAATGTTTAGGATGATTTTGATTTGGAAGTCCAAGGGTGCTGGAAAATAGACAGAAAAAGAAAACGTGGACTCATTACTTCGTCTACGTATTCTACGGTATTGGGGATGACCTTGTATTCTTAAACGAGTAAAAGCCCACGCCGGTTGGCGTGAACATCAACTTCATTCTTGAATACTTTTCTTTCAATTCCCCAATTGTTAGAATACAAGAACTAAGCTAACGCTTCTTATCTATATGTCTTTTTGCTTTGTTTTATGTCATAGGCAAGTTGAATTTTGAGGGTTGATGGTTGAGGTTTGAATTATGGTTTAATGATTTATCTGTTTGTTTAGAACAGGTCGGAATGCGTACCGGTATCGACGAGTATCAAACGAAGCTGTCGGTCGTCTTGCTCCCACACGAGCAGCCAGTCTGGGTTAATGTGACATTCCCAGCAGCCTTTGTATTTGCCTTGCAGCTTATGCTGACGATATTCGGGAGGGAGTATGCCTTTCTCCTGCAAAATGTCGAGCACGGCCACAAACTCCTGAATGTTGAGTCCGCGACGGGCGCAACGCTTCAGCGACCGTTTAAACTGTCCGGTGTAGATTACCTCGTACATCGCTTAGCCAAGAATCTGCTTGATGAGGTCTTCCGCATTCTCAGCACGATAGACATTGCCTTTGCGAATATCCTCCAGCCCTTTTTCTATTCCACTCTTGCGACGACGGCGTATGGTCCACCCCATTTTCCTAGCCAGGCTCCTGAGTAAACTCAGGTCTCCGTTTGGCAACGAAAGACTTACATTTTCTATCGCTACGGTTTGCATATTGATGTTTATTTGATTTATCTTGTTTGCAAAGATACGACAAAAATGCGAAACTTCCAAAAGTTTCGCCTGTTTTTTGGCTCCATGAAAAATAAATTTTTAATTTATGTGTTCACTTCATTGAATTTTTTGTAACTTTGCAGTCAGAATTGTTTGATTAAGGATAAAATTTCAATATGACTGAACCAACGACAAAACAACCTGCGCAGGAAGCACCGACATTCCGTCACGTGCTGCCCTTGCAGATTCGCTGGAACGACACCGACAAGTTTGGCCACGTGAACAACGGCGTTTTTTTCGAGTTTTACGACACGGCGAAGACCGACTACATGACGACCGTGTGCCCGGGTGTGGACTGGGAGCAGGTGGGCATCGTGGTGGTGCACATCGAGGCCGACTTCGTTGCCGAGGTGAAGGCCGGTCACCACATTCTCGCCCGCACGCGCACCTCGCACATCGGGCGCACGAGCATTCGTCTGGAACAGGAAATCATCGACTCAGACACGCAGCAGGTGAAGTGCCGCTGCACGTCGGTGATGGTGCTCTACGACCTCCACGAGCACCAGACGATTCCGCTGCCCGACCACTGGGTGCAGGCTATTAACGCGTATGAAGGAAAGGAGCTAAAAGGTTAAAGGGTTAAAAAGTTAAAGGGCTAAAAAGTTAAAGGGCTAAAAAGTTAAAGGGTTAAAAAGTTAAAGGTTAAAATTCACTCGGAGATCCCAACTCGCCGACTCTCAACTGTCAACTATCAACTATCAACTATCAACTCGCCAACTCTCAACTCTCAACTGTCAACTATCAACTAAAAGAAATATGAGACTAATCATTCAACCCGACTACGAGCAGCTGTCGCGCTGGGCTGCCGAACACGTCATCAAGCGCATCAATGAGTTTCAACCCACGCCGGAGCGCAAGTTCGTGCTCGGACTGCCCACCGGCTCGTCGCCCATCGGCATGTATAAGAACCTGGTGAAGGCCTGCGCGGAAGGCCGCGTTTCGTTTAAAAACGTCGTGACGTTCAACATGGACGAATACGTCGGACTGCCCGAGGAGCATCCCGAGTCGTATCATTCGTTCATGGCCGCGAACCTCTTCAACCACATCGACTGCCCGAAAGAGAACATCCACATCCTGAACGGCAATGCCGAGGACCTCGACGCCGAATGCGAGCACTACGAGCAGATGATTCGCGAGGCTGGCGGCATCGACCTCTTCATCGGCGGCATCGGCCCCGACGGCCACATCGCGTTCAACGAGCCGTTCTCGTCGCTCACCTCTCGCACGCGCCAGAAAACGCTCACCACCGACACTATCATCGCCAATTCGCGCTTCTTCGAGGGCGACGTGAACAAGGTGCCCAAAACGGCGCTCACGGTGGGCGTGGGCACGGTGATGGACGCCCGCGAAGTGATGATTCTGGTGAACGGCCACGGCAAGACGCGCGCGCTGCAAGCCGCCGTTGAGGGACCCGTGACGCAGGCCTGGACCATCAGCGCGCTGCAACAGCACCGCCACGGCATCATCGTGTGCGACGAAGCCGCCACCGACGAGCTGAAAGTGGCTACGTATAAGTATTTCAAGGACATCGAAAAGAACAATTTATAGGAATTGGAATTATGAGACTCAATCTAAGTTCACAAATCGTACTGAATAAAGTACCCGAAGCATTCTACCGCCCTCGCACGACGGTGGAACGCAGCGAAATTACGCGCATGGAGAAGGTGCCTACGGACATCTATCCGAAAGTGGAAGAGGCCGTGAAAGCTATTGCCACGACTGTTGTCGAAGAAATCAAACGCAAGCAGAAAGAAGGCGAATACTGCGTGCTGGGCTTGGGAACCGGCACTTCGCTGACGCCGCTCTACGAAGAGCTCATCCGCATGCACAAGGAAGAGGGCGTGAGCTTCAAGAACGTGGTGGTTTTCAATGCCTACGAGTATTTCCCCTTGGCCAAAAACGCTTCGCAGAGCGCCATCGGACAGCTTCGCGAGCGATTCCTCGACCACGTCGATATAGACAAGCAAAACATCTTCTCGCCCGACGGAACCATCGAGCAGGAGCGCGTGCAGGAGCACTGCCGGCTCTACGAACAGCGCATCCGCTCGTTCGACGGCATCGACATCATGCTCCTCGGCATCGGCCGCATGGGTAACATTGCCACGAACGAGCCCGGTTCGTCGCTCAATTCGCCCTCGCGCATCATCCTCATCGACGCCACCTCGCGCGAGGAAATGACGCGCAGCTTCGGCGGCAGCGAGCCCGTTCCGCCCTGTTCCATCACAATGGGTGTGGCCACGATTCTCGCCGCCCGCAAGATTTTCCTCACGGCATGGGGCGAGGAAAAGGCCGAAATCATCCAGAAAACCGTCGAGGGAACCATCACCGACCGCATTCCGGCCACGTTCTTGCAGACGCACAACCACGTGCACGTTGTGTGCGACCTTGCCGCCGCCTCGCGACTGACGCGCATCGTACACCCGTGGCTCGTCACTTCGCTCAAGTGGAACGACAAACTCGTGCGCTCGGCGCTCGTTTGGCTCTGCCAGAAGACGAAAAAGCCCATCCTGAAGCTGACGAACAAGGACTACAACGAAAACGGACTCTCGGAACTCTTGGCGCTTTACGGCTCGGCCTACAATGCCAACATCAAGATTTTCAACGACTTGCAGCATACGATTACGGGCTGGCCCGGCGGTAAGCCGAATGCCGACGACACGTATCGTCCGGAGCGTGCGAAACCGTTCCCGAAGCGCATCATCATCTTCTCACCGCACCCCGATGACGACGTCATCTCGATGGGCGGAACGCTGCAGCGACTCGTGGCTCAGGGACATGAGGTCCACGTGGCCTACGAAACCTCGGGCAACATCGCCGTGGGCGACGAGGAAGTGTCGCGCTTCATGCTCTTCGTCAAGGGGTTCGAGGAAATCTTTGGCGACAAGAAAGACGGCGCCATCGTCAAGAAAGTGGGCGAGATAGAGAAATTCGTGGCCGGAAAGAAGGAAGGCGACCTCGATACGCGTGACATCCTGAACATCAAGGGTTTGATTCGCCGCGGAGAGGCTCGCACGGCCAGCATCTACAACAAGATTCCGCTCGATCGCGTGCATTTCCTCGACCTGCCGTTCTATGAGAGCGGAAAAATCGAGAAACTGCCTATGTCGGAGAAGGACGTTGCCATCGTGCAGAAGCTCATCAACGAGGTGAAGCCGCACCAGATTTACGTGGCCGGCGACCTTGCTGACCCGCACGGAACCCACCGCAAATGTACCGACGCCGTGCTCGCCGCCATCGACGAAGAGAAGAAGGCCGGCACGGAATGGCTCAAGGAGTGCCGCATCTGGATGTATCGCGGTGCGTGGGCCGAGTGGGAAATCGAGAACATCGAGATGTGCGTGCCGATGTCGCCCGAGGAGCTTCGCGCCAAGCGAAACTCGATTCTGAAGCACCAGTCGCAGATGGAAAGCGCCCCGTTCCTCGGCAACGACGAGCGCCTGTTCTGGCAGCGTGCCGAAGACCGCAACCGTGGCACGGCCAAGCTCTACGACGACCTCGGACTGGCCTGCTACGAGGCGATGGAGGCGTTTGTGGAATACAAACCACTGTAAAACCTCACCCCCAGCCCCCTCTCCGAAAAGAGAGGGGGTGGTCATTGTTGGAAGAATTTGTCAGACGGAAATATGAAGAAAGTACTTTTTCTGGGTTTGCTGTTTGCTTCGTTTTGCGCATCGGCGAAAGAGAAGATTCGCGTGGCCTGCGTGGGCAATAGCGTCACCTACGGAATGGGCGTCGAAAATCGTGAGCAAAACGCCTATCCCGTCGTGTTACAGCGCTTGCTGGGCGACCAGTACGACGTTCAGAACTTCGGCCACTCGGGTTCGACGCTGCTCAACCGCGGTCATCGGCCCTACACGAAGGTTGACGAATATCGGAAAGCCCTCGATTTCAAGGCCGATTGGGTGATTATCCACCTCGGACTGAACGACACCGATCCGCGCAACTGGCCGAACTACAGCGACGACTTCATCGGCGACTATCGCGCCCTGATCAACTCGTTTCGCGCCGTGAATCCGAAGGCGAAAGTCTGGATTTGCGCGATGACGCCCATCTTCCACCGCCATCGCCGTTTCCAGACCGGCACGCGCGACTGGCACGAGGCCATCCAGAAGCGAATCCGACAGATTGCCGCCACCGCCGACGTCGGCCTCATCGACCTGCATACGCCGCTTTACGCGCATCCCGAACTGCTGCCCGACGCGCTGCATCCCAACGTGGAGGGTGCTGCGATGATTGCCAAGACCGTCTATTCGGCCATCACGGGCGATTTCGGCGGCTTGAAACCCTCGCCGATGTATGGCAACGGCATGGTTCTGCAGCGTGGCGACAGCATTCCGCTGCACGGAACAGCCAACGCGGGCGACGTCGTTGACGTGACGTTCAACGGCGTTTCGCTGACGACGAAAACCAACGCGGATGGCCGATGGCGAGTTGTATTTCCGTCGGTGGAGGCGGGTGGGCCGTATCGGTTGGAGTTTAGCCTCTCCCCCCAGCCCCCTCTCCAAAAAGAGAGGGGGAGAGAGTTTTCCCGAACGAAAGCATCTCGCAAAAAACAATCTCCCTCCCCTTTTGGGGAGGGTCGGGGTGGGGCTGTCCTCTTCGACAGCGTCTATGTGGGCGAAGTCTGGCTCTGCTCAGGCCAGTCGAACATGGAATTTCAACTCAGAAGAAGTTCGACGGCAGAAGAAGATGTTGCACTTTTCCCGCAGTCGGCAGCGAGCAGACTGCTGCACCTCTGCAACATGGCGCCGATCTACAGCACCGACAATGACAACTGGCCGGCAGCCGTTTGCGACTCGGTGAATCAGTTGAAATACCTGAAAAAACCCGTTTGGGAACGCGCAACGGCGGAAAACATCAGGAATTTCTCGGCCATCGCCTACCACATGGGGCGTGTCTTGGCCGATTCGCTGCAAGTGCCTGTCGGTATCATCTGCAATGCTGTCGGCGGCTCGACAACCGAGTCGTGGATTGACCGCCGCACGCTCGAATGGAAACTTCCGAACATCCTCACCGACTGGTATTTTGGCGACTACGGCCAGCCGTGGGCACGCGAAAGGGCTTTGAAAAACATCGCGCAGGTCGTGAATGTGGAAAAAGACGGGAAATCGACGCCCGACCTGAACAAAACACGCCAGCAACGGCATCCCTACGAGCCTTGCTATATGTTCGAGGCGGGCATCTTACCGCTCGACCACTTCCGAATCAAGGGCGTGGCGTGGTATCAGGGCGAGTCGAATGCCCATAACATCGAGCTCCACGAGCAGTTGTTCCGACTGCTACGCGACAGTTGGAGCGCGTATTTTGGACGGCGTAGTCTACCCTTCCACTTTGTGCAGCTATCGGGCCTGAACCGTCCGTCGTGGCCGGCGTTTCGCGACAGCCAGCTGCGCTTGAACCGTGGAAACGGACTGCATTCGGGAATGGTGGTCAGCCACGACCACGGCGACTCGCTCGATGTGCATCCGCGCAACAAACGACCCATTGGCGAGCGACTGGCACGACTGGCGCTGCACAAGAATTATGACTACAGAAAGCTCGTGAGCCAGAGTCCTCGTCCCGTAGGAATCGATATCCACGAAGGCTGCGTCCGCATCGCGTTCAGTGGCCTCAACGATGCCAATCGGGGGCTTCATCCTGCTTCGGGCGACCGAATCATCGGCTTCGAAGTGGCTGGGAAAGATGGCATTTTCCATCCTGCCGAGGCGCGAGTCGATGAGAATCTCTTGCTCGTTCTCCTGACCTGTCCTGAGGTGAAGGAGCCTGTCGAAGTGCGCTACGCGTGGCAGCCTTTTACGCGGGCCAATCTCGTGAACGGCGCGGGACTGCCTGTCTCGACTTTTAAATATCGCGTTTCAAAAAGAAAAGAACCTTGGGTTTGGGACTAACCACCCATCATTCATCACCCATCATGAACAGAGAAATCGACCTTTCCGTCTCGACTTACGGCGTAGCCCGACAATTAAAATACGACGTGGCCATTCTGCCGTGGGGCGCCACCGAGCCGCACAACCTGCATCTGCCCTATATGACCGACTGCATCCTCTCGCAGGCCGTCGCCCTCGATGCCGCCGAACGGGCGCTCCACCAGTATGGCGTGCGCTGCATGGTGCTGCCGCCCGTGGCGATGGGCTCGCAGAACCCCGGCCAGCGCGACCTGCCGTTTTGTATCCATTATCGCTATGAAACGCAGTTCTCGATTCTGAAAGACATCGTCGCCTCGCTCCAGCATCAGGGCATTCGCCGCTTGCTCATCGTCAATGGACATGGCGGAAACTCGTTCAAGCAGATGATTCGGGATTTATCCCTCGTCACTCATCCTTCATCCATCATGATAGCCTCTGCCGAATGGTTCAAAATGGCTTCTGCGAAAGACTTTTTCGAGCAGCCCGGCGACCACGCCGACGAAATCGAGACCTCGGTGATGATGCATTACCATCCCGAACTGGTGCGGCTGGAAGAGGCGGGTGAGGGCAAGTCGCGAAGTTTCGCCATCGAAGCCCTGCGCGAGGGAAAAGTATGGATGCCACGCCATTGGACGCTCGTCACCGACGACACTGGCATTGGCAATCCCGCCCTCTCAACTGCCGAGAAAGGCCGTCGTTTCGCCGATGCCTGCGCCGATGGATTCGCCCGTTTCCTTCGTGATTTCTCGAAAATCAACGAAGAAAGCGAACTCTACTCCGAAAAGTCTTCTTACTGATTGGCTGTCGCATCCTTTTTACCAAATTCGGGGTCGATTTTCAGGAATGCCGTCACGACAAACGTGATGACACAGCAGGCCATCACGATAATGAAGAACGTGCGGTAGCCAACAGCATCTTTCAGCCAACCCGAGAACATGCCCGGAAGCAACAGTCCGAGGTACGACAGACCCGTGCAGATGGCGTAGTGCGAGGTCTTGAACTCGCCCTGTGAAAAATAGAGCATGTAGAGCGTAAGAGCCGTGAAACCGAGTCCGTAGCCGAATTGCTCCACGAAAATGCAGGCGCTGATGAGCCGGAGGTCGGAGGGCAGCGCGAAACTCATATAGACATAGACCAAATTCGGCAGCGTCAGCGCAATGACGAAGGGCCAAAGCCATTTTTTCAGGCCATCGCGACTGGCGAGAATGCCTCCGACGATGCCGCCCAGCAACAGTCCGAACACACCAATGCCGCCGTAGGCCCACCCGAATTCCTGCGGCGACAACCCGAGTCCGCCCTCAGAATTGGGGCGTTGCAGGAAGGTGGTGCTCATTTTCGTGAGCATGGCCTCGGGAAAACGATAGAGCAGCAGGAACAGCAGCACCACGATGATGCCTTTCAGCGGCAGTTTTCGGAAAAACGTCACAAGCGTGTCGCCCACGCCGTGCATCACTTGCAGGGCGGTCAGGTGCGTGTTGTTTCGCTCCGCCGGACGCGGCATCACGAAGCTGTGGTAGAGCCAGATGGCAATCATCAGGCCCGCAAGGCCGTAGAAAACAAGGCTCCACGTGTAGGCAATCTGGTTGCGGAAAATCACTTGCAGAATACCGGCCAGCGCCACGAGTGCGCCCTGTCCGAAGATGACGGCGAAGCGATAGAACGTGTTGCGGATGCCCACGAAAAACGACTGTTGGTGGCTGTCGAGCTCAATCATGTAGAAACCGTCGGCGGCGATGTCGTGGGTGGCACTCGTGAAGGCCATCACGAAGAAGAAAAACATCGTTCCTTGGAACCAGAAACTGGCGTTGAGCATGAAGGCGATGCCTGCAAACGACGAGGCCAGCAGAATCTGCATGGCGAGCACCCACCAGCGTTTCGTCTTGTAGATGTCGATAAACGGGCTCCACAGCGGCTTGAAGACCCACGGAAGCCCGAGCCACGAAGTGTAGAGCGCAATTTCCGTGTCCGACATGTCGAGTTGCATATACATGGTGACGGCGACCGTCATGACGATGACATTGGGCAGTCCCTCGGTGAAATAGAGTGTCGGTACCCATTTTAGCGGTTTTCTGTAAGGTGCTGGTATCCAACCCCATAGGAGGCTATACCTCGGCGTTTTTTCGTATTTCATACACTTAATATATTTTTTTAATTTTCGTGTTCTGATAATAATGTTGCAGGATTTCGTCGTAAGAATGGCCATTTTCGCCCATCACGGCGGCTCCAATCTGGCAAAGGCCCACGCCGTGACCCCAGCCTTTTCCTTTCAGGATGAATTGGGTGGTGGGTGATGGGTGTTGATTTTCGACTTTCTCGACCTCGAACCAGCTGCTCTTCAGGTGCGAATCGGAAAGCGTGCGGCGGATTTCGAGCTCTTTTCCGATGGTGAAATTGCCCTTGCTGCCCACGATTTTCAGCTTCCAGATGCGCCCGCTCTTGCCGCGTTCCAAAGGGACGAGGTCGGTGATGGTGCCGAGGTCGATGCCATGTTTCGAGCGGAGCCACTCGGCAACTTGCTCGCTGCTGATGCACTCGGTCCACTCGTAGAAGTCGGGCGTTTCCTGGTCGTAGTCGTTGAGTACCTGACGGATGAGCGAGGCATCGCTCGTGTTGCACCACGGACACGCCACGGAGCGCAGATAGGGCTTCTCGATGTTTTCCCAACAGTACTGAAATTCCTCGGTTCTGCCACCACAGCACTTTGAAAAACGGGTGTCGCAGATTTTGGCAGCCTCACCCTCAACTCCTTTCCCATCGGAGTGGGGGGAACTATGAACCTGTGAATTGTGAATTGTTAATTGCAAATGATAAGTAAGAACCTGCCCATGCGTGGCCTTGACAGCCTCGGCCACGTGCGGATTTGTGGCGCGCGTGATGCCTTGATAGCGCTGGCAGTGGTCGTCGGCGCAAACGTCGAAGAGCACGTGGTCTTCGCGGTCGTACCAGCGGATGAGTTCTGAATGTTGATGGTTGAATGTTGATGGTTGAATTGTTTTTTGAGGTTTCAACGCCTCCTTTTTTTCCTCGATTTGCGCCAGAAGCCACGAACGCGAAATCACGGCGTGAGCCTTGAGCAGTTCGAGCGACGAGGTGCCGCTCATCTCGCTCGAAATCACGCTCTCGAGGTATTGCTCGACGGGTAATTCGTTGATAGCCAATATCTTGTCGTGGTCGATAATCAGGCGAAGCGTTCCGCGAAACGTCTGCGTCTCTTTGCGATTCCAATGGAAATCAACGCCGATGGTGACATCTTCGAGCGTGAAGGATGCATCGTCGGCTTTCGGGCTGAAAATCAGTTGCTTATAGTTTTTTTCGTTCCAAAGAATCGCTCCGTTTGCAAACGTGGCAACTTGCTCGCCCTCGATTTCGATTCCATTGACGGAATACGATGCGTTCAGCGTAAATTTCATCTGCTGCGCACTGACGATGCCGACGGATACCATCGGCGCAGAATGCTGAGTTTTTTGCGCGATTTCTTGTGCCGATTCCGCATCAATGGCGCATTCTTGCAGAATTTCCGCGGCTTTCGAGGCCGTCAGCCGCTCGAAATCTTCTTGTCGCGGCGTGATGATGAGGCCGGCCATGTCGAGCGCACCCGGACTGACGAGCACCTGACTGTCGCCCTCGGCAAAATAGCAGTCGGGACGATGCTTGCGCCGCGGAAAAACGACGGAAATCGTCGTGTCGTCCTCGCGCCATGCCACGATGTTCAGCATCGGCTCTTCTTCAGTTGAGAGTTGAGGGTTGAGAGTTGAGAGTTGATGGGTGATGGGTGATGGGTGATGGGTGGTGGATGAGAGTCGGGTGTATAGGGTTTCAAACAATCGGCGGTCGTTTTCGGCATTTTTGCTGCGAATCACGAAAGCTGGCACGACGAAATCGCTCAACAACGCTATTGAATCGGCGTCGTTCAGGGCGAAAACGCTTTCCAAATGCTCCTGCAAGTGCGACCACTGCTGCCGCAAGGGAAGCTGTTCGCCCGTTCCGGCCTGAAAATGCAGGTGGTCGGGTGCGGAGGCACCGCAGCGCGGGCCGTTGTAGAAAACGGTGAGCTTGGGAAATTGCACCGTCAGTTGGTGAATTATCGCGTAGTGGCCGTCGATTTGCTGCGGCTTGTGCGACTTCAGCGGAATGGTGAAGTGCATCGGCAAAATGGGGAACGGATTAACGAGCAATTCGTATTCTTCGCTGCTGACGATGTCTTCAATCGTCTTGGAAAACTGCACTTGCGGACGATTCTCCGAGCAAAGGAAGCAAGGTCGCTTTTCGAGCGATTTCGCGTCGATTTTCGCTCCCGTCGAGACCATTCGGGCCGGATTCCACTGCACGCGAAGGCCGTTTTCGGGAAAATCGCGCGTCTGAACCCGTGCCAAGTCGTCGAAGCGTTGGCGTGCATCGGGCCATTGCGCCAGTTGTCGGTCGAAAAACTCCTTGATTTCCATCCTATTTCTTCATCTTCTGCCGTGCCATCAGCTCCATCGTGCGCAGGCGGTCTTTATAAAGGTTATTGGCGTTCACTTTCTCCACGGAGAGCGCCGCGTCGCTGTTGCCGTCCCATCGGCGGCAGAGGTAGAGCTCGTCGTAGATGCGACCGATGCGCCACCGTCGGCTGAAAATGAGACCCATCGCGTAGTCCTCGCCATACGAGGTGTTCGGGAACTGGATTTGCCGCACAAACGGTGTAAAGAATGCGCGTGGAGCTCCTAATCCGTTGATTCTCAATGCGTTGTTCGGGCCATTTTCGTCGGTCCATTCGCGGTGGTCGATGAGGCCGGGCGGCAGCGTTTCCAGCTGGAAATCGCACATCCGATAGCTGCCTACAATCATTGCGGCCTGCTGCTCACGGAACGCATCGACGATTTTCTGCAGCGTCTGGGGCGAGGAATAGAGGTCGTCGCTGTCGAGTTGCACGGCGAAACGCCCGCAGTGCTCGCTGTTCACGGCCATGTTCCAGCAGCCGCCGATGCCCAAATCGCGCCGATTCGGCGTGAGAACAATCAAATTTTCGTTCTTGGAGGCGAGTTCGGCAAGGATTTCCGAGGTTCCGTCTGTGGAATGGTTATCGACCACGACGACGTTGAACGGGAACGATGCCTCTTGCGACAAGGCGCTCTTCACGGCCTCGCCGACGGTTTTCGCGCGGTTAAAGACGGGAATCACCACCGAGGCCTCGACGCTGAACGTCGCGCCATCGAAGTCGATTTCGGGGTACGAAGCCGTGTCGATCAGCGCATTCAGCTGCCGCAGATGCTCCGTGCAGGCGCGTTCCATCTCGATTTGCACCTCTCGGTTGCGCGGATTCACGTAGTCGAACTGCTTTTCGCCACTCTTGCGCGTGTCCTCTTCGACAATCGTGTAGAGCGTTTCGTTCAGGTGGAAAAGCAGCCCGCAGCGACTCAAAAACAGGCGCAAATCGTACCACGCAGCGAAGCGGAACTGCCGCTTTTCGTCTGCCGCAACCTCCTCGGCCCATTTTTTCAGCCACCGGGTGCGAATCAGCACGATTTGCCCGAAATCGAAGTCGTCGCGCAGCGAACCCTCCTGATAATCAATGACGGGATGGCGCTCCGTTTCGCCCTGCTTCACGGCCAGATAATCGCTGTAAACCATCGCGGCATCGGTTTCCTCAGCCGCCCGAAGCAATCGCTGCAAGGCGCCCTCACCCATATCCACGGGCGTGGACTTCAGGCTGAGCAGCGTGTAGTCTCCATCGGCCTCTCGCGCCACTTGCAGCAGCTCGCCGGTGTCGCAAAGTCCATTGTTCGTGAGCTGAAAATGGTCGATTTTTGCTCTCATTCGTTGTATTTTCTCCATTTGTGGTTCGTAATTTCGTGCAAATTTATAAAAAAAAATGGAAGTTTGCTCAAAAGAGGGGAAAAAATTGTAACTTTGCAGGTTGAAACGTGCAATAATCAGCTGAAAACGATGGGTGACACCAAAAAACGGCTTCTTGGAATGACGCTGTCAGAACTGAAAACGATGGCAGCCGACATGGGGATGCCTGCCTTCACGGGCAGACAGATTGCCCAGTGGCTCTACGAAAAGCACGTTGGCAGCATCGACGAGATGACGAATCTTTCGAAGCAAAACCGCGAGCGACTCGAAGCCGAGTATGAGGTGGGACGAATGGAGGCAGTGGATTGCCAGCGCAGCAGCGACGGGACGGTGAAATACCTTTTTCCGGTTAGAAAACTCCCCTCACATTCTGAAAAGGGGCAGGGGGAGAGGCTCTATGTCGAAACCGTCTATATCCCTGACGGTGAGCGGGCTACGCTCTGCGTGTCGTGTCAGGTGGGATGCAAGATGAACTGCCTTTTCTGCCAGACGGGAAAACAAGGATTCGACGGCAACCTCACCGCTGCCGACATTCTGAACCAGATCCACTCCCTGCCTGAGCGCGAAAGCCTCACGAACATTGTGTTCATGGGGCAAGGCGAGCCGATGGACAATCTCGACGAGGTGCTTCGCGCCACGCAAATTCTCACTGCCGACTGGGGCTGGGCGTGGAGTCCGCGCCGTATCACGGTGAGCAGCGTGGGCATCAGGGAGAAACTCCGCCGCTTCCTCGATAAAAGCGAGTGTCACGTGGCCATCAGCCTGCACTCGCCCTTCCACGAGCAGCGCGCGGAACTGATGCCGGCGGAGCGTGCGATGCCGATTGCCGAAACGGTAGAGTTGTTGCGCGCTTACGATTTCGCCCACCAACGACGCCTCTCGTTTGAGTACATCGTGTTTGCAGGGGTGAACGACTCGCGCGTCCATGCCAAGGCCATTGTCGATTTGCTGAAGGGACTCGACTGCCGCATCAACCTGATTCGCTTCCACCAGATTCCTGGTAGCGAGTTGCGCGGAGCCGACGAAACCACGATGCTCCGACTGCGCGACTACCTCACGCAGCACGGCTGTTTCGCAACCATCCGCGCCTCGCGAGGCGAAGACATTCAGGCAGCCTGTGGACTGCTTTCGACGAGGGGGAGTGAGCAAAAAAATAATCGTTCTCCTCTCCCTTTGGAGGGGGCCTGGGAGGCTCTAAATCGTAAAATAGTGAAATTGTAAAATCGTAAAATTGAAATAATGCTTATGGACGAAAAAAGAATTCGCGTAGCCATCACGCATGGCGACACCAACGGAATCGGATACGAACTGATCTACAAGACCTTCGCAGCACCCGAAATGCTCGAACTCTGCACACCTATCGTATATGGCTCGCCCAAATTGGCCGCCTATCACCGCAAGGCACTGACTGCCGAAACACCGTTTAGCATCATCAGCTCGGCCGAGGAGGCTCGCGACGGCAAACTCAACCTGCTGACTTGCTTCGACGAGGAAGTGAAAGTGGAACTCGGAACGCCCACGGAAGAGGCTTCCGCTGCCGGCGTGAAAGCCCTGAAAAAAGCCATCGAGGACCAGAAAGAAGGGCGTTTCGACGCCTTGGTACTGGCACCCTTGGCGCAAAACAGCGAAGTGAAGCGACAGGGACTCGTCGTGATGATGGATCAGAACTTGCGCGTGGCTGTGGCCAATGCCGGTTCGTCGATAAAAGAGGCTGTTTCGAAGGTGACGAAAGACAACGTCGCACGCAAAGCCGAGACGTTCTTCGACCTGCTGAAGCGCGACCTCCGTATCAGCAACCCGCGCATCGCAGTCTTGTCGCTGAACCACAAGGCCGACGGCGCAGAGGAGGTAGAGGCCATCCGCCCGGCCATCGAGGAACTTGTGGCGAAAGGAAAACAGGTTTTCGGCCCTTATCCTGCCGACGATTTCTTCGGAACAGGAAAATACCAGGCCTTCGATGGCGTTTTAGCCATGTATCACGACCAGGGAGCCGTTCCGTTTCGCACGCTCTCGTCGTCCGACAGCATCCTCTGCGTGGCCGGACTGCCCGTCCCCTGCACGATGCCTCTGGATGCCGCATGCCACGAGAATGCCGGCAAAAACCTTACCGACGAAAACTCGTTCCGACAGGCCATCTACATGGCTATCGACATTTGCCGAAACCGTGCTAACCACGATGCTCCACTGGCCAATCCGCTTCCCAAACTCTTCCACGAAAAGCGCGAAGACGGTGAAAAAGTGCGCTTCTCCGTCCCCAAATGAAAAAAAAATACCAGAACGGATTTTTCATCTTCGGCCTGCTCGTGCTGGCGGTGATGGTGACACAGCTCGACTTCTCCGAGGTGTGGAGCGGCCTGCTGCACACGGGCTACTGGTTTTTAGCGGTGCTTGCACTCTGGAGCGTGCTCTACGTGCTGAACACGGCCTCGTGGTATGTGCTGATCCGCTGTCAGGCCGACGAAAAGCTGCCCGTTTCCTTTTGGTGGCTCTATAAAATCACGGTCAGCGCGTTTGCCCTCAACTATGCCACGCCCGGCGGACTGATGGGTGGCGAGCCCTATCGCGTGATGTCGCTCGCTCCGAAAATCGGTACCGAGCGGGCATCATCGTCGGTCATCCTCTTTGTCATGACCCATATTTTTAGCCATTTCTGGTTTTGGCTACTGTCCATCCTTCTTTATGTCTGCACACAGCCAGTCAATTTCTTCATGGGCACGGTGCTCACGCTCGTTGGTGCATTTTGCCTGCTTGGAATCTGGTTTTTCATGGTCGGATATAGGAAAGGACTGGCCGTGAGGGCGATGAAAATCTTGCGCTGCATTCCCTTCGTAAAAAAATGGGCACAGCGGCTCATCGAAACCCGACGCGAGCAGCTCGACACCATCGACGCGCAAATCGCTGCACTGCATCGGCAGAAACTCGGTGTGTTCTTTACGGTGTTCTTCCTGGAACTACTCTGTCGGGTGGGCGCCGCCCTCGAGGTGTTTTTCATCCTGCTCATCATTCTGCCCTCGGTCAATTTCGTGCAGTGCATCCTCATTCTCGCCTTCACGTCGCTTTTCGCCAACCTGCTTTTCTTCATGCCTCTGCAACTCGGCGGACGCGAGGGCGGATTCCTGATGTCGGTCAATGGTCTTGGCATGACTGCCAGTGCAGGCTCCTTCGTTGCCCTCATCGTGCGTGTCCGCGAGCTCGTCTGGACGGGTATCGGACTGCTACTCATCAAATTTGAGAAGTGCAAACCCACTCGCTGACTTGTTTTACACTGACGGGGGATTTCACGAAAAAAAAGACTGAATCTTTTGAGGATTCGCCACTTTTTCGTATCTTTGCAAACGCAAAACATACCCCAAAAATCATGAAAACCCTGAAATCAACCCTGATTCTGCTGCTGGCTCTCGTGGCTGGCAGCGCGTGGGCCGACGGCGGCTACACGGTTTATCCCATCCCCCATGAGCAAGTGGCCGGACAAGGAACGGCCTCGTTTACCCACGCCGTGAGCATTGTGGCTGAAAGTGGCATCGACGAATACACGCGCAACCGCGCCATTCAGGTGCTGGCCGACCGCGGACTGCAGGCGACGGTCGTGAAAAAGGCAAAAAGCGGCCAGTCGGCGATTTATCTCGGCGTGAACGGCTCGGGTGGCGTGGCCGACAAAATGGCTTCGCGGAAAAAACTGCGTCGCGACGTATTCCAGAAAGAGAAATACGACCGCCACATCGTGAGCCTGACGGCGGAAAAGGGTAGGGCACAGGTGGTGATTCTTGGCGAGAACACCGACGCTGCGTTCTACGGCCTGGCCACGCTGGAGCAAATGCTCGACCGAGGCACGAAGTCGCTGCCCTGCGCCACGTTCTACGACTATGCCGACGTGCAGAACCGCGGCGTCATCGAGGGCTACTACGGCGTGCCCTACAGCATGGAGGTCACCGCCGATTTGTTCCGCTTCATGGCGCGCTACAAGCTGAACGCCTATATGTACGGCGCGAAGAGCGACCCCTATCACTCGCGCTACTGGGACAAGGCCTACCCCGAGAAAATCACCGACGAGGAGCGCCGCCTCGGCCTCATGACGCAGGATATGCTCTGCCAGCTGACCGACGTGGCCCACCAGACGAAGGTGAACTTCATCTGGGCGATTCATCCGGGGCAGAGTTTCACGAGTGCCGACAGCAAGGACGTGCTCGACCGCATCATGTCGAAATTCGAGAAGATGTATGAACTGGGCGTGCGCCAGTTCGGCGTGTTTGTCGATGACGTAGGCGTGCCCGACGACGAACCCACCCTGAGGCTCGGTGCCGAGCGACTCGCGCAACTGCAAGGGAAAATCGACAAGAAATGGAACTTCACGGGTGCCGCACCCGCCGACACCGTGAAACCGCTGCAATACGTGCCGCAGCTCTATGCCTTCAGCTGGGTTTCCAAGGAAAAGGCGCGGAAGTTCTGGGAGTCGCTCCGACCCGTTCCGGCCAAGGTGAATATCTACACGACGGGCAAAAACGTGTGGTCGGTGCCCAACAGCAGCGATCTCGACGTGCTCCACGACTATCTCGGACGCGAAGTGTCGTGGTGGTGGAACTACCCGTGCAACGACAACGACATGACGAAGATTTTCCCCGCCGACACCTATTCGAACTTCGCCGACGAGAAGCACATCGCCAACGATGCCCGCCTCGAAAAGGGCCTGCGCCTGAAAACCATCATCATCAACCCCATGCAGCAGGGCGAAATCTCGAAAATAGCGCTCTTCAGCGTGGCCGACTACACGTGGAACATGAACGCCTTCGACAACCAGACGAGCTGGGAAGCTTCGCTGCCCGCCGTCGTCGGACGCAACCGCGCCGCTGCCTTCAAGACGCTTGTGCCCTACCTGCGCCACTACGATGCCCAGACGCCGCTCGCCCAGCTCATCAGCAACTTCAAGGCGGCCTTTGAAAAGGGTTCTGCGGCAGAAAAAACGCAGGCTTCCGCTGCGCTCACGACGCAGTTGAAACGACTCGGTGAGGCTTGCGACGTGGTGGCCACGATGCAACAAAGCCATCTTGAGAGCGACAGCCTCTTCTATGCCGACCTGCGCCCGTGGCTGCTGAAGTTGAAATCGATGACCACGCAGGCCCAGACGATGCTCCGCGCCCTTCAGCCCGATGGCGAAAAAGCCGTCGGCCGAATCGACTTCGCCAAAAGCTGGTCGGCCATCGAGGGCATGGAGAAGAACGAGCAGTTCCAATTCGACGTGCTCAACGGCCTCGGCAGCGACATCAAGCTCTCGGTGCTCACCGCCGAGCCTGCCGCCAAGTCGCTCCGCCCGTTCCTCAACTGGCTGTTGGAACAGCAGGAATAATCAACACATTAATAATATAATTATAGGAACAATGGAAAATAACGAAAAAAACAATGGGCAGCAGCTTCAATTGAACCTGAAGCCGGAAATTGCCGCAGGAGAATACTCTAATATGGCACTCATCACCCACTCGCACAGCGAGTTTATCATCGACCTCGCCCGCCATCTTCCGGGAATGCCGCAACCAGAGGTGTGCAGCCGTGTCGTCATGGCACCCGAGCACGCCAAGCGATTGCTCGGCGCGTTGCAGGAAAACCTCTACAAATACGAGCGGCAATTCGGCAAAATTGAACTCCCCGGTATGCCGCAGCGCACCGTAGCACCCTTCGGTGGAGGGCATGGTGAAGCCTGAAAAGGTAAAAATTAGTGTTAATAAGCATTTAAAATGTTATATTTTATTAAAATCGGGCTTTTGTCCGATTTTTCTTTCTTATTGATGTGTGTATTCGGATAAAAAGTCGTAACTTTGCACCCCGAATGTCACACAACGGCCTTTTGCGAACAAATTGAGAAGAGGCGAGTGACGGCGTAATTAGCTGAAAATAAACGAAATAAATAAACATATAAACTTAAAAAATTAAACATTATGCCTACTATTTCACAGTTAGTAAGAAAAGGCAGAAAGGTGCT